>CASFQC010000001.1 GCA_949296415.1 uncultured Bacteroides sp.
AACAGCATTTGCAAATGACAAAAATTATCACGAATATTGCATACGGAAATCAGATGACAACCTGTGTCTACGGCCGGAAAGCTCCCGCAGTACAGGACAAAGAAGTACCTGTCTGAGGTCACAGGACACACATATACTATGAAATTACTGAAAAGCACATACCGCCTCTTATGCCTGTTGCCGGCCATGACACTGGCCATAGGGTTGCCAACACGAGCACAAGGCCTGTCATTCAATGGACAGGAAAAGCCCATATCGGAACGCTCGTCCTACCAGGTGTTCACCAAGAGCCACCTGCCCTTGTTTGCCGACAAGGTGGAGATAAGTTTTGAATACTCCCCGCAAAACATAGAAAGCTCGGGGTACATCTTGCTGCTGAAAGACCAGACCACGGGCAAAGCCTACAATCTGGCCTACCTGTACCAGTACGGAGACAACAGCTTCATCTTCTCCGAAGACGGGAAGAAGGCTTTCCACGCGGTAAAGTTTTCCGATGACGAGCTGAAGGCCCGCCGCTGGATACCCGTAAGCCTGAGACTGCATACGGCCGAGGACAAGGCCTTCCTGAAGATAGGTAACGACAGCACATGCCTGCGCGGCATAGGACTGCAGAAAGGATTCAGGCCCATGCTGTACTTCGGCATGCACGACTACATACTGGAGACCGCCTCGTTCGCCTTAAAGAACCTGCAGGTGGGCGACGGAAAGCGCACTTGGCGCATGCCGCTGGACGAGAGCGCGGGCGAGCTGGTGCACGACTCCGGACACAAAGCCATAGGGCGGGTGAAGAACCCCATATGGCTCATCGGCCGCTCATATCATTGGAAACGGCTGTTCACCTACTATTCCTCCTCACCCACAGGCGTAGCCTACGACGGGAAAACGCAAAAGTTCTATATCTACAACACCGACTCCCTGCACTCCTATGAGCCCTACACCGGCCTCATGCAGGCCGCCACATACCGTAACGGACCTTACTTCAAAGGACGGCGCTCGCTGGGCATGAACTTCATGGACAGCGGGAAAAGCATGCTTTATACCTACGAACTGGCCGAAGCCAACGACGTGTGGCGTCTCTCGCTGCGCGACGCAGAGTGGACCAGGCTGTCCGAAGACTCCGAACCGCGCTGGCTATGCCTGCACCACCACTGCGGAGCCTGGCTACCGGAGAAAAACACCTACCTGCTATTTGGCGGATATGGAAACAGGCGGTACAGCAACGCCTTCCTGACCTACCACACCGACAAGGCACAATGGGACACGCTGTACATGGCGGGCGACCGCATGGCACCCCGGTTCTTTACCGGCATAGCCCTCACCCCTGACCACAAGACGGCCTACCTGTATGGCGGCAAAGGCAATGAGGCCGGAGACCAGAACATAGGCGTGCAATATTACTACGACCTGTACCGGGCGGACTTGGAGAAGCACACCGTGAAGAAGCTCTGGGAACAGGAATCGCCCAAGACCAACCGCATAGCGGCACGTGACATGCTGCTGTCCGCAGACGGACAACACATCTACTTCCTGGGCTATCCCGAATACATGCCCCGCTCGAACGTGCAGCTCTACCGGATGCGGGTGGCCGACGGCCAATGCCAGGCACTGGGCGACAGCATTCCTCTGGTATCCGAGGAGATAGCCACCAACGTCAACCTATACCACGATGAAAAGCGCGGCGAGCTGTACTGCTGCACGCAAGAGTTCAGCAAAGGCGAGAAGACCGCAAAGGTAAGCCTCTGGTCCCTGCAGATGCCACCGGCCGCACTGTCTGCCCTCACCCCCCACGCCTACGTTTCCGGCCACTCCGTCACGTCATGGGCCGTGGCCGCAGGAATGGCCATCGTACTGGCCGCACTGGCCATATGGCGCATGGCCGCACGCCGCAGGACAAGGGACTCAATCACGTCCGCCTCCCGTCCGCCGGAAACGGGAACCTCCCGGCAGACCACGCCCGAACCCCACTTCAAGGACAGGAACGCCATATTCCTGTTCGGCACATTCTCCATGCTCGACCGTAAGGGAAGGGACATCTGCTACATGTTCAGCCCCAAGCTGCGCCTCATCTTCCTGTACATGCTGCTGTACTGCACAAAGCATGAGGAAGGACTGCCGTCAACCGATATGAATGCCCTGTTCTGGCCGGACAAGGCGGGTGACAAGGTGAAGAACCTCAAAGGAGTGACCATAAACCACCTGCGCAAGATACTGCAAGAGCTTGACGGGGTGAGACTGGTGAACGACAAAGGACACTTCACCCTGACGCTTGACAACGACTGCTACTGCGACTACTCAGACTTCGGGCAGCTGGCCGGCGGCGGTACGGAGGACCTGCCTGCGGACACGGCCAAGACTCTGCGGAAGATATGTCTGCGCGGAAAATTCCTGAACGGGGAAGACAACGAGCTGCTGGACACCTTCAAGCACCGCACGGAAGAGGCTATCCTGTCCCTGGCCATGAAAGAAACGGACAAGGCATACCAAGACGGACAGTACCACGAGGTGCTGCTGTGGAACAGCGTGCTGGCCTATGTTGACCCGCTGAACGAGCAAGGACTGTTTTACGCCGTATGCGCCTGCCGCAAGGCGGGCAAGCCCGAAGAAGCCCTGCGTCTGTACAACGCTTTTGTCAGACGTTACAAGGCCGAAATGAGAGAAGACTATCCGTACAGATACGAACACATCACCACAGAACTGCTGCTTTCGCAAGTCCATTAATCTACCGCACTTTAACCGGCGGTTAAGAAAAAAACCGCCGGGTTAATGACTCCGTTAACCCATATCACGGCCTGCCGTTAATGCCACAGGCCTATATTTGCCCTTGCCCCGAAACACGGGACAAGGCATCAACTTTTACATACCTATCAAAAAAACAGTTTCAAACCATGGACAAGAAAGAGAACACCTCCTGACCGCACGTCAGTACCCGTCCGAACACAGAAGACGGGCAAAGAGACAACCTGTGCGATAAAAAAACGCACCAATCGCAATCTATTATTTTACCTTTTTCACAAACTCACATTCTTATGAGAAATCATCATTTGCCCTACAAGACGGACTGGCTGCAACGCTCGCTCATCTGCCTGCTGCTGGCCTTTCCCCTCACTGTACACGGCACAGACAATTCCGTCGGAAAACCGGCGGTCCCTCTCCAGTCACCACAACAGGAGAAGAAGGTACGCACCCTGGTGGGAACCATCGTGGACGACTCGGACAACACGCCCGTCATAGGCGCAAGTATCCGGATAAAAGACATGAATACCGGAGTGATAAGCGACGCTAACGGACATTTCAGCCTTGAGATTCCCAGAGGACAAAGCGTCGTTTCTTAGGTTACAAGACGCAGACCGTGTACATCACCGACCAAGGTGAAATAGACATCAGGATGGTATCAGACGACGAGACATTGGACGAAGTGGTCATCATAGGTGCCGGAACACAGAAGAAAGTGTCTGTCACAGGAGCCATCACTACCATCAAAGGAGCAGAGTTGAGAACGCCAACCTTCTCGCTGACCAACAATATAGCAGGCAAGCTGGCCGGTGTCATAGCGACCAGCACAAGCGGCGAGCCGGGCGCGAACAGCAACTTCTACATACGTGGCATAGGAACATTCGGCGGACGCGCCACCCCGCTCATTCTGCTGGACGGAGTGGAAATATCAAGTTCCGACCTGGACCGCATCCCGCCTGAAAGCATTGAAAGCTTCTCACTGCTGAAGGACGCCTCGGCCACAGCCATATATGGCGCATTGGGAGCCAACGGCGTGCTTATGGTCACCACCAAAGAAGGACAGCTGAACCAGCGCGCCCGAATCAGCGTGTCAGCCGAAGCCTCCCTGCAGCAGACCATGAAGTTTGTAGACTATGTGGACGGAGCCACCTGGATGGAGATATACAACGAAGCCGCCATGGCCCGCGACAAATCGCCGCAGTACTCCGCAGAAGACATCGAAATGACCCGCAGCCATCTGTATCCCTACCGCTATCCGGATGTGGACTGGCAGGACGTGATGTTCAAGAACGCCACATGGAACGAACGCGCCAATGTGAACATATCGGGCGGAGGTTCCAGAATAACCTATTACATGAGCCTGCAGGCCAATCATGACACGGGTATGCTGGATATTCCCAAAACCTACTCGTATGACAACAACATAGACCGCTGGAATTATATCTTCCAAAACAACCTGAGATACACGCTGACTCCAAGCACCAAAATAGGGCTGAAGATGAACGCGCAGATAGGCAAGAACAAAGGTCCCGGATATTCCACCAGCGAGCTGTTCGATGCCGTATGGGACGTGAACCCCACCGCATTCCCCGCCGTATATCCGGCACAGGAAGGCGACGAGCACATCCGCTTCGGCAACGAGATCCTGTCTGGATATGAATACTACACGAACCCTTATGCCAAAATGCTGAGCAACTATAGCGAGACCAACTACAGCACCATCAATACCGTACTGGATATAGAACAGAAGCTGGACTTCATCACCAAAGGCCTGAAGCTTACCGCACTGGTGAACTTCAAAAGCTGGTCATCGCACAACTTCACCCGTTGGATAGACCCTTACTATTACCGCATCAACAAAGATGTCTGGAGCCCCGACGCTCCCGAAGTGTTCGAGTTCGAGCGTTTGGGATCGTCTGGAACAGACTATGTGAATGAGAGCGACAATGGCACCAGCTCTGACAACACATTCTACTTTGACGCGCGTCTGGACTACAGCCGCACTTTCGGAGACCATTCCGTGTCGGGCATGCTGATGTACATGCAACGCGAATACCGCAGCGGAGTGCGCCCCAACCGTCTGCAAGGGTTTTCCGGCCGGTTCACCTATGACTACCAGCACAAGTATCTGGCCGAATTCAACTTCGGTTACAATGGCACGGAACGTCTGGCCAAAGGAGACCGTTTCGAGTTCTTCCCCGCCATGTCGCTCGGATGGGTGGCCAGCAACGAGAACTTCTGGGAGCCGCTGCGCAAGTATGTAAGCCATCTCAAAGTGAGAGGCTCGTACGGCGTCGTGGGAAGTGACGGATTGAGCGAGGACGCGGGACATTACCTCTACGTGGACAACATCAGTCTGAACAGCACAGGCTATCATGTGGGATATGACGGAGAATATACCTACTGGGGACCCAGTTTCAACACATTTGCCGTGGAAGACGCCTGCTGGGAACGGGTGAACAAGTTCAACATCGGAGTGGACATTGAACTGTTCAAGCAGCTGAACCTGACTTTCGACTACTTCTATGACCACCACTACAAAATATTCATGAAACGAGGCTCGTGGCCCGTACTGACCGGCTATGCCGGCACCACGCCGTGGAGCAACACCGGCGAAGTGGACAACCAAGGCGTGGAAGTGAGCCTGAACTGGAACAAGCAGCTTACCGATGACCTCCATATAGACCTAAGAGACAACTTCACCTACAACAAGAACGAGTACGTCTACTACGACGACCCCAACTATGCTTCTTCCTGGCACAAAAGGAACGGACAACCACTGAGCATCACATGGGGATACATTGCCGAAGGCTACTTTGAGAGCGACGAGGAAGTGGCCGGATGGCCCGACCAGACCTCGCTGGGCAGCAAGCCACGCGCAGGAGACATAAAATACCGCGACGTGAACGGAGACGGCATCATAAGCAACGACGACAAGGTCATGCTCTCGCCTTACGGCACCATGCCACGCATACAGTACGGACTGGGAGTGAACCTGACCTGGAAGAAGTTCGACCTCGGACTGTTCTTCAACGGCTCGGCCAAGCGCAGGATACTGATACACGATTCGTTCATTGACTTCGGACAATACAACTCAAACGTGATGAAGTACATCGCCGATGACCACTGGTCCGTAGACAATCCCAATCCGGACGCTGAATTCCCAAGACTGGGACTGTCGTGGTCGGACATGGCCAACAACAGACAGGAGAGCAGCCACTGGATGCGGAACGATAACTTCATACGGTTCAAAACTCTGGAGGTGGGCTACAGCTTCCCGCACTTCCGCGTGTACTTCAGCGGAGACAACCTGGCCGTATGGAGTCCTTTCAAACTCTGGGATCCCGAACTGAGCTGGAGCTCTTACCCCATGCAACGCACCTTCAACCTGGGTGTGCAAATGAACTTCTAAAAAAAACAACGGATTATGAAAAGACATTTACTGAAGAACATAGCGACAGGACTGGCCCTGTCTATCGCAATGGCATCTTGCGACTACCTTGACGTGGTTCCTCCCGAACAAGCCACACTGCCCGACACGATGAAAGACCGTGAGGACGCGGTAAACTTCATCAACTCCTGCTACGTGGCGGTAGAACAGACCACACCCTTCCCGTACTCCATATACGAATGGTCCACAGACGAGACCGTAAACCCGCCCTTATGGAACGACAACTGCCAGAGCACGGCATGGAACCTGCGTTCGTCGACAAACGCGAGCGACATATGGAACAAGCTGTACAACTCCATAGGACAGTGCCATATGTTCCTGCGGATGCTCGACCAGCAAAGCCCGCTCGGAGCCACCGAAAACGACAAAGCACGCTGGAGGGCCGAGGCCGAGTTCCTGAAGGCTTACTACCACTTCCGCCTGCTGGAGATGCACGGGCCTATTCCCATAGTGGACGAACGCATATCACAGGGCACACAACCCGAAGACTTTCCCGGACGCTCGCACTTTGACTATTGCGTGGACTACATCTGTAACCAGAAGCTGAAGGAGGAGACCATCAACGCCTTGCCCGCAGCCGGACAGGCCGATGACTGGGGACGCGCCACCAAGGCGGCCGCACTGGCACTGAAGGGGAGGACACTGCTATATACCGCGTCGCCGCTGTGGAACGGACGCTTTCCCTACCCGGACTGGCGCAACGTCTCTTACGAGACACCGGGATACGGCACGGAACTGGTCAGCAGAACCTATGACGAGAACAAATGGCGCACGGCCCTGCAAGCCAACCTGGAAGCCCTGCAATATGCCGAGAACGAAGGCGGAAGGCAGCTGGTGGACCTGGACAACCAGCCCCGCACACTGGACGGACTGCCCCTGCCCTACATCCCCGGTCTGGACACATCCACGCCCGAAGGTGAAGAGTTCGCCCGGAGGGTGCTGATGCTGCGCTCCATCACGGTCTCCGACGAGAACGACGGCAACAAGGAAATCATATGGGGAGTGTTCCTACAGGATGCGAACACCAACATCAACTTCTATGCCCAGATGCCCAAACGCATCGTATGCTACAACGAGGCCAACAGCAGCTGGATAGAAGGATGGTGCGGCATCACCCCCACCCTGTACACGGTGGAACATTTCTACACCAAGGACGGCAAGCTGCCTGCCAAAGACGGGAACTTCGCCCCTTATGACACCTGGCTGACCAGCGCCGGACTGTCCGACCGTCCTGAAGTCATCCGCCTGAACGTGGGACGCGAACCGCGATTCTACGCCACCATATCGTTCGACGGCGACGACTATTCACCCGTGCTGTGCGACGGCGAACCGCTTCGCGTGAACCTGCGCGACTCGCAAAAGCAAGGCTACAACCCCCAACTCTACGCACGTGACTACACAGTGACCGGATTCTTCACCAAGAAGTACATCGCACCGGAGCTGAGAATATCGAGCGTCACCGGCTCGGACAACCGCAAGAACTACGCCAAACCGCTGTTCCGCCTGGCAGAGCTTTACCTGAACGTGGCCGAATGCTATGCCGAACTGGGGGAAACGGACAATGCGCTGCGTTACCTGAACCCCATACGCCGCCGTGCCGGAGTGCCCGAACTGACTGCCGACGATGTGACCGCTGACATGACCATCGTGGACTGGGTGCGCAACGAACGCTTCATCGAGCTCTGGGGAGAAGGACACCGCTACTACGACGTGCGCCGCTGGATGACCGCCCCCGACCTGCTGAAAGCCGGCGCACGCGAGGGACTGAACGTGGAAGGCGCAGGCATGGACCCCACTTTCGAGGAGCTGAACAAGCGTACCGTCATCAACCAGCAGTTCCAGTGGGACAACCGCATGTACCTGTGGCCCATCCAATCAAGCGAGGTGTACAGCGACCCGCAACTCATCCAGTCACCGGGATACTAACCTTATAAAAACACAGACGAATATGAAAAAGCATATATATAATATGGTGTTGCTGGCCGGAAGCCTCGCCCTGCTCTCCGCCTGCGACAAGGATAGCTTCGAGCTGGACAACCTCATTCCCGAAAAGTTCCACAAGATAGTGTACCTGCAGACCACCGGCAAGCAGGAACTGACGCTCTACAACACCGGACAGGAAAACACCTTCAGCTACATGGTGCTGAAAGGCGGCAGCGACCCCTCGTTGTCCGCCGGAGCCGACCTGAGAGTGCTGACCCAGGACGAAGTGGATACGCAGTACAGCCAGCTGGAAGGGGTGGACTACCGGGTGCTGGACTCCGGGTCCTACACACTGGACCGCACGCACTTTGACTTCGCCTCCGGCGAGCGTCGCAAGGAGTTCACCGTGTCCATCGATCCGGAAGCCGTGATGCGCGACATGGAAAACGCGCCCGAAGCCATCTTCGTGCTGCCCATCAGCCTGACAAGCAACACAGACTCTGTCAACGCCAACCGCACCAGCCTGTCCCTACAAGTAGAGGAGGTAGTGTCGCCCGCCATAGGCTTCACCGACAACAGCCTGCGCCTGCATACTTTCGGCTACGGTAATGCAAGCACCGTAGCTTTGGACATCCCCTTCCACCTCACGGTGGAGAATACCTCGTGGGACATAGACTGCACCTTCGGCGTGGAAACCGACTACGTGAAAACCTATAACGAAACCCACGGCACCAGCTTCAGCCTGCTGCCCGACGGCTACACCTTCGACCAGTCGGCCTCGCTGCCCAAGGGCATGACAGAGAACACCGTATCTGTCAGCATAGACGCCACAGGTCTTGAGCCGGGCGACCACATGTTGCCGCTGGCGGTAGAGTCCACCTCCATCTTCGGGCCATCGGCCGAAACCGGCGTGTGCCCCATAGGCATACGTATCATGGGACAAAGCCTGGACCGCAGCGCATGGACAGCCGAAGCGTCGTCCGACGCGCAAGAAGCCGAAGCATCGGCCGAACATCCGGAAAACGGCTCGCCGCAGGCCGCCATCGACGGCAATACGGAGACCTTCTGGCATTCACGCTGGCAAGATCCCGTACCCCCGCTACCCCACGAACTGATTATAGACACGCACAGCACACAGGTGTTCACCCAGTTCGAACTGCAACGCAGGCAAACGTTCGACTACGCCCGCGACGGAGAGTTCTACGTCAGTCAGGACAAGTCCACATGGACTCTCGTGGGAGCCTTCACCATGGAGAATGACGACAGCCCCCAGGTATTCGGCATCACACCCACCGAAGGACGCTACTTCAAGATAAAGGTCCTTACCAGCAACGAGGGCAAGGGATGTGCCTGTTTCGCAGAGGTTTACGCCTACTCCAAATAGTCGCCGGCAACAGACTTCGGAACACTCCCTTGCTGTCATTGGGTCCGCAGCTTCCTGCGGACGGATTCACACCAGGCGGTGTGTGGGTCCGCACCAAGCTGCGGACGGATTCACAGGAAAGGGGCCTGCAAAGGCCCTTCCGGAGCCTTCCTGCCAGGCCTTATTCCGGCTGGCTGGAAGAGGGCGGCGGAACGGATTCTTCTTTTCTTTTCCGCCCCCGAACCTTTGCCTGCAAAACATTAACCATTATATTTGCACCTACATCACAACAGACAGACAACAGCATGAACCACATCAAAACACTATTGATATGCGCCGCCATGGCGGCAACCTGCGTCCCGGTCACGGGACAATACGCTCCCGAACCTTACGGACTGACCCCCAGCGAAAGGCAGCTGGAATGGTACGGGCGTGAGATGATAGCCTTCTTTCACTTCGGCATCAACACCTTCGAGGAATATGTGAACGAAGGCGACGGAAAAGCCCCCGCCGCCCTGTTCAACCCCACGGCACTCGACTGTAGGCAATGGATGCAGACGCTGAAGGCGGCGGGCATCCCCTGCGCCATACTCACCGCCAAACACGCCGACGGCTTCTGCCTGTGGCCCAGCCGCTACACCGACTACTGCGTGAAAAATGCCGCATGGAAAGGCGGAAAGGGCAACGTGGTACGCGAGTTCACAGACGCCTGCGCAGAATACGGCATCAAGGCAGGCATCTACCTGGGACCGCACGACCGGCACGAGCACCTCTCGCCCCTCTACACCACCGAACGCTACAAGGCACACTATGCCCGACAGCTGGAAGAGCTGATGGGCGGATACGGGAAAATATGGGAGACCTGGTGGGACGGAGCCGGAGCCGACGAACTCACCACACCCATCTACCGCGAATGGCACAGGATTGTGCGCGAGAAGCAGCCAGACTGCGTGATATTCGGTACCAAGAACTCTTACCCCTTTGCCGACGTGCGCTGGATGGGCAACGAGGCCGGACAGGCCGGAGACCCGTGCTGGGCCACAACTGACTCCATAGCCATCAGGGACGAGGCACAGTACTACAAAGGACTGAATGAAGGCGTGGCGGGAGGCAACGCCTATATCCCGGCCGAGACCGACGTGTCCATACGTCCCAGCTGGTTCTATCACGCAGAGGAAGACCAGCGTGTGAAAAGCGTGAAAGAGCTGTGGGACATCTACTGCAATTCCGTAGGCCACAACAGCGTGCTGCTGCTCAATCTGCCGCCCGACCGCCGGGGACTGATACACCCCACCGACTCCCTGCACGTGGCCTTGCTGAGAAAGGGCATAGACCAGACCTTCGCCCGCAACCTGCTGGCCGGAGCCAAGGTGAAGGCCGACAACGTGCGCGGCCCGAAGTTTGCCGCAAGACTCCTCACCGACAATGACAAGACAACCTACTACGCCGGAAAAGACGGAAAGACCACAGCCGACATCGTATTCACCCTGCCGGAACAGGAAGAGTTCGACTGCCTGATGCTGCAGGAAGTGATAGAGCTGGGACACCGCACCACACGCTGGAGCGTGGAGTACTCCGACAACCGGAAAGAGTGGACACCCATACCCGAAGCTACGGACAAGCAGTGCGTGGGACATAAGTGGATAGTGCGGTTCAGCCCCGTAAAGGCACGCTACGTGCGCCTGCGCATACAGGACGGAAACGCCTGCCCGGCCCTGCACACCTTCGGCGTATACAAGCACTCCCTTTTATTCAAATAACCCGCGCGGGAAGTGCCACCTCCTTCACAAAGGAACGGCCTTCCCGCGCAAAACACATTCCATCATTATGATAAAATTCATCAGAACCGCCGCTACGGGAGCCTGCCTTACCTTGCTGCCATTCCTGCCCGCAGCGGCCCAACAGTTCGACCCCAAGCAAGGATACGAACTGCAGACCGTAAGCGGCCTTGCCCTGGACAACCAGGCAAGCCTGGACAACAATTCGAGCCTCTTCATATCCAAGAGGGAGAACAAGAAAGAGTCGCAAGTGTGGCACATCAGACCCTCCGACCGCGAAGGCTACTACTGCATAGTAAGCCCGCTGACGGAACTTGGCGTGGACAACGGCAACGTAAGAGGGAAAGAAAGCCCCGCCATACAGTGGAACTCCGAACCCGACAACCCTAACCAGCAATGGAAAGCCACACGCCTGGCAAACGGCCGCTACGTGTTCACCTGCGCCGCAAGCGGCATGAACCTGGGCTACGCCGAAGCCGGGGCGGTGGGCGAGCCGGTATACCAGGTAACTCCCGACACGCTGAACGCCAACCAGCAGTGGGTCATAACGGAATCCAAGCTGAAGGTCGTGGCCGAATCGCTGAAGATGCGCAGCGACAACGACTGGGAGAACGAGCGCATCTTCGCCATCAACAAGGAAGACGGAAGAGCCACCTTCATCCCCTTCGCCAATGCGGAAGAGATGAAGGCCGACTCCACCTACCTGTATCCGTGGAAGCGCAACCGTTCCTCGCGCTACATGCTGCTGAGCGGCACGTGGAAGTTCCACTGGTGCAAACAGCCATCGGAACGCCCCAAGGATTTCTACAAGACCGGATACGACGTGTCCGGATGGGACGAGATAACCGTGCCTTCCTGCTGGGAAATGAAAGGCTACGGAACCCCTATCTATACCAACATCACCTATCCCATACGCAACAACCCGCCCTTCATCCAGCCACAGAAAGGATACACGGCCGAGAAGGAGCCGAATCCCGTAGGCTCCTACCGCCGCGACTTCACCCTGCCCGACGGATGGGACGACAAGCAGGTGTTCATACACTTCAACGGCATATACAGCGCGGCATACGTATGGGTCAACGGCAAGAAAGTGGGCTATACGCAAGGCTCGAACAACGATGCCGAGTTTGACATAACAACCTACGTGAAGAAAGGCCGAAACACGGTGGCCGTAGAGGTGTACCGCTGGAGTGACGGAAGCTACCTTGAAGACCAGGACATGTTCCGCCTGAGCGGCATACACCGCGACGTCTACCTCATAGCCACACCCAAAGTAAGGCTGCGCGACATCAGACTGACCTCCGCCTTAAGCGACAACCTGGACAAAGCCGAACTGAACGTGGAGACGGAAATAACCAACCACACGCGCAAGACGGCAGAAGCCTCGGTACGTGTCAGCCTGACGGACAACAGCGGAAAGGAGAAGGGACAGTTCACCATTCCCGTAACAGGACTCGCCAAAGGCAAGACAGCCACCTTTGCCGGGAAAACCGTCATCCGCGACCCGGAACTGTGGAGCGCGGAGACGCCCAACCTCTACACCGTAAATCTGGAACTGCTGGACCGCGACGGCAACGTGCTTGAAGCCACCACCCAGAAATACGGATTCCGCAAGATAGAGATAAGGAACAGGAAAGTCTATATAAACAACGCCCTGACCTACTTCAAAGGCGCCAACCGCCACGACATACACCCGCAGATGGGCAAGGCCGTGCCCGTGGAAAGTATGGAACAGGACGTGCTCATGTTCAAGCGCTTCAACCTGAACACACTGCGCACCAGCCATTACCCCAATGACCCGCGCATGTACGCCCTCTGTGACTATTACGGCATCTATGTGATGGACGAAGCCGACCTGGAGTGCCACGGCAACGCATCACTCAGCAAACGCGAAAGTTGGGAAGGCGCCTACGTGGACCGGGTGACACGCATGGTGGAAAGAGACAAGAACCATCCGTCCGTCATCTTCTGGTCAATGGGTAACGAGTCCGGAGGAGGACGTAACTTCCAGGCCGCCTACAAGGCCATCAGGGCATTGGACGACCGTTTCATACACTACGAAGGCATGAACGACGTGGCCGACATGGACTCGCGCATGTATCCTTCCATAGAAAATATGATAGAAACAGACCGGCAACAGCGCAACAAACCCTTCTTCCTGTGCGAGTACGCCCACGCCATGGGCAACGCCGTAGGCAACCTGGAGGAATACTGGGACTATATAGAGAACCATTCCGAACGCATGATAGGCGGATGCATATGGGACTGGGTGGACCAGGGCATCAACATGACCGGACAGTCCAAGGACCGTTACTACTACGGAGGAAGCTTCGGCGACAGGCCCAACGACTTTGACTTCTCGTGCAACGGACTGACCACACCCGACAGGCAAGTCACCCCCAAGCTGTGCGAGGTGAAGAAAGTATACCAGTACATCACCTTTGACCGTAACGGGCAGAACAGCATAGGCCTGCGCAACCGGTACAGCTTCCTCAACCTGCGCCACTTTGACCTGCACTACACCGTGCTGAGAAACGGAGTCCCCATCAAGGAAGAGACCTTTGCCTTGCCCGACGGAAAGCCGGGAGAACACCGTGCCGTGCAAATAAACTATGAAAACCTGCTCACTGAAGATGCCGACTACCACATCAACCTGGAAGTGAGACTGAAAGAAGACTGCAACTGGGCCAAAGCCGGACATGTGGTGGCCACCGAACAGTTCCTGCTGAAAGAGGCTTCCCGAAAGCAGCCTCAACCGCACCATGTGCATCCCGTAGCCGCAGACTCTGCCGTATTCAAGACCGTGCTCGAACGCGACGGAACCCAAATCTTCCGCCGCCAGGGATTCGAAGTGGCGTTCAACTCCAACACAGGACAAATGACCGCCCTGAGATATGGCGGACGCAACATGCTCCACATGCGCGAAGGATGGAAATTCAACGGATACCGCTCCATAAACAACGACCCGCGCACCTGGCAGCCCACGCAAGAGAAGCTGCAACACTTCGGATGGGAATGGGGAAAGGACAAACAGTCGGTAACGATAACCGCCAAGATAGAAGCCACCACCGGCAACACCAGACTGCCTTACACCGTGACCTACCACATCTTCGGCGACGGAAAGATAAAGGTAGAAGCCACATTCAAGACCGGTTCCGACTTCAACCTGCCAAGGCTCAGCCTGCAAGGCTTCTTCAACCCCGCACTGGAATATGTGACGTGGTACGGACGCGGACCAATAGAGAACTATCAGGACCGTAAGAACGCCGCCTATATGGGACGCTACCAGTCGTCCGTATCAGACATGGCGGAACACTACGTCCGCGCCCAGTCCATGGGAGGACGCACCGACACCCGCTGGCTCACCCTGACCGATGCCGACGGCAAAGGACTGAAGATTACAGCAGAGAACCTGTTTGACTTCAGTGCCTTGCACTACACCGACAAAGACCTGTGGGAGACCAAGTACGGACACGACCTGAGCGATGTCCGCCGCGCGGAGACAGTACTCAATCTGGACTGCATACAACGCGGAATAGGTAATGCCAGCTGCGGCCCCGGCCCGCGTCCGAAATATGAGATAAAGAAAGACACCACTTACCAATACACATTCTGGATGGAAGCGGCGAACTGAAACGGCGGTGCCGCTACAGGCGGCACCTGCCTGTTTTCATCTACCTATAAGACAAACATATGTTCCTAAAACGAAAGACCTTATTATACGTACCCCTGCAGTGAGAGAAAGCCGTCAGCATAAACAACCAGACAGCCCAGCTGACGCGTGTGGCCAACGCCTGCCTGCAACAAAGCAAGCTTGCCATGCGCGACCCT
This sequence comes from uncultured Bacteroides sp., assembly GCA_949296415.1. Taxonomy (GTDB): domain Bacteria; phylum Bacteroidota; class Bacteroidia; order Bacteroidales; family Bacteroidaceae; genus Bacteroides. Next base: position 15,080 of record CASFQC010000001.1, read on the forward strand.
TTGGGAAACAACTCTTTCTCAGGCAGGGAAGACGGCGTGCTCAACATCTACGATGACGGCATAGTACCGTCTACCATAGATTTCCGCATCATCGAACCAGGTGCCGCAGAGCCTTACATGAAGGACAAGCTGGAAGCCTACATCCCGCCATTCTACTAAACTTCGCGATTTTAGGGCCAAAGACAAAAAAACAGACCGGCCGCAACAGCACTCCCCACTTAGGGAAGCATGCCTGTTGCGGCCGGTCGCATATCATACGGGCTGAAGCCGCAGCTTCCATCCTCCGCCTGTCCGTTTACCTATGCAGCAGCCTCATCATGGTCTGCGGTTTCAGCACATCGCCCACTTTCACCTGAAGAGGCGGCACATCATAGCGCAAGGAATCTCTGATGTCGTCCGACGAAGCTCCAAACCAGAAGGTATGGCTGCCGCCGCCGTCCACTTCCCATGAAGATGTCTGGGAGTTGAACGAGGCCAAGTCTATAGCCCGTACTTCCATCTTCACTTCCGCAGTCTGTCCCGGCTGAAGCATATCGGTCTTGGCAAAAGCTTTAAGCTCTTTTTCGGGCTTGTTGTGCCGTCCGGCCTGCGGAGCCGACACATAGAGCTGCACCACTTCCTTCCCTGGCATGTGGCCTGCGTTCTTCACCTTGACGGCCAGCGTATATTTGTCGCCGTCGGCCACAATAGTGGGTTCGGAATATTCGAAGGCAGTGTAGGACAGTCCGTGCCCGAAAGGATAGGACACCTCATAACCGAAGCTGTCGTAATAGCGGTATCCCACGTAGATGTCTTCCTCGTAATTGGTATAGTCCCAGTCTTTCTTTCCTCCGGGAGTGCTCCGTTGCATGGCATTTATCGGGAAATTGGATGCCGAAGGCACATCCTCATAATGCAACGGGAAGCTTACCGGCAACTTGCCCGACGGAACGCTCTTTCCGGCCAGCACATTGGCCAGGCTGTTGCCTCCCTCCTGCCCGGGAAGCCAGGCACAGAGTATGGCATCCGGCTTGTCCTTCCACGAGGCGGTCTCTATCACCCCGCCCACATTGAGCACCACCACCACTTTCTTGCCCACAGCATGGAAAGCCTTGCACACCGAATCAAGCAGTTGTGTCTCCTCCCTGCGCAGGAAAAAGTCGGTAATGTCCAGGTCTTCCGACTCACCCGACGTACGACTGATAGTAAGCAAAGCCATGTCTGTGCTGTCGGCTTCGGCTTCCAACATAGCCATGGCGGGTTGCAGCTCACGTGGCAGCCGTTGGGTATCATATTCGGGCACGCTACCGGCCAGTGTCTTCAGCCTTCCTTTAGACTGTCCGGCAGCCAGATAGGGCAGGTACAATGCCTTCAGACTGTCGCTTACGGCATAGCCGGCATTCTCAAGTCCTTCAAGCAAAGACACGGTGTGAAGGCTGTTCACCGTGCCCGAACCGGAACCACCCGGCACCAAGGCATAGGATGCGCATCCGAACAAGGCCACTTTGCGCACGGCCGAATCAAGCGGCAGGGCCATGCTGTCATTCTTCAAGAGCACCATACCTTCCTCGGCCGAACGGCGTGCGATGGCCGCATGGGCATTCAGGTCAGGCGAATCGGTATATTTGTATTTCTGGAGACGTGGCGAGCGCAACAACATCTCAAGCACATGGCGTACGTTGCGGTCCAGTTTGGCCTCATCAAGCTTCTTGTCTTTCACGGCCTTCAATATGGTCTCGTACTGTCCGTCGGTGCCCGGCTGCAGCATGTCGTTTCCGGCCTCCATCTGCAGCACGGCATTCCTTCCCCCGAACCATCCGCTCATCACCGTACCCTTGAACTTCCACTCATCACGCAGCAATGTAGTGAGCAGCCCGACACTTTCCGAGGCATAAGTGCCGTTTACCTTGTTGTACGACGTCATCACGGCCCACGGCTTCCCTTCCTTCAAAGCAATCTCAAACCCTTTCAGATAGATTTCCCTCAGCGCACGCTGTGACACACGGGCATCGTTGGCCATGCGGTTGCTTTCCTGATTGTTCACGGCAAAGTGTTTCAGCGTGGCACACACTCCGTTGCCTTGCACTCCGCGCACATAGGCAGCGGCCATCTTGCCTGTCACTACAGGGTCTTCGGAATAGTATTCGAAGTTGCGTCCGCACAAGGGATTGCGCTGTATGTTCATGGCCGGAGCCAGCAGTACGTCTATGCCATATTCCAACGCTTCGTTGCCCACAGCCTGTCCCACCTGTTCCACCAGGTCGGTGTTCCAGGTAGAGGCCAGAGCAGTGGCCACGGGAAACTGCGTGCAGTAATAAGTGGCCGTATCGCCCTCGCGCATGGGATTGATGCGCAGTCCGGCCGGTCCGTCGGCCATGACTATGCCCGGTATGCCCAGGCGGGGTATGGCATAGGTGGCTCCCGCCGCTCCAGGTATGGGAGTATGTGCCGGGCTTTCTCCAGTCTGGGTTCCGGCATGAACGTCCATACCGGTGCCCACTACCAGATGGGCTTTCTCCTTCAGCGTCATGGCATCGGCCACCTCGTCTATAGTAGCCACGCCCAGCTGCGGTTTTCCCGGTCCGCATGCCGTCATGGCGGCGGCCGACATAGCCATAATCAAGAGTCGTCTTTTCTTCATAATCCGATTGGGGTTTGAAATGATACATAAGAAGCCTTCCCGGCCTTTTCTTCACCGGTGTCCGGGCAGGCGGCAACTGTTCCTCCTCAACGGAACAACTTGGTGGCGAACTCGGACAGATATATGCGCCAATTGCGCCAGATGTGTCCTCCTTCTGTCTCCATATAGGTATAGGCATAGCCTTTGCTATCAAGCTTCTGACGGAAGTCGGCATTGGCCTTGTAGAGGAAGTCGGTCTTGCCTATGCCTATCCAGTAAAGAGCCGGCTTCCGGGCAAACTGCGTGTCAAGCTTGGCGTCGGAGTCGCGGTATATGTCAGACAGTGTGTCCTTCCCCGGCAGGATAGCTGCGGAGAACAGTCCTACGTAGTCGAACATGTCGGGATACTGTTTCGATATGTGGAGCGAATGGAAGCCACCCATCGACAGTCCCGCTATGGCACGGCTGTGCTTGTCTTTCCGGGTACGGTAGGTCTTGTCCACAAACTTCACCACATCGGGGAAAGCCGTCTCAAAGCTGCCTTCCATAGTCTTCGGCAGGTTGGAGCTGACGGGACAGAATCCCTGAGCCGACTCTCCGGGAGCGGCTTCCTGCGAAGCATTGCCATTGGTCATCACCACAATCATAGGGACGGCCTTGCCTTGGGCTATGAGATTGTCCAGTATCTGTGCCGCACGTCCCAAAGTTACCCAAGCCTCTTCGTCGCCGCCCATGCCGTGGAGCAGATAGAGCACCGGGTAACGCTTGTTTCCGGTCTCGTATCCGGCCGGGGTATAGACCGTCATCCGGCGTTGCATGCCCAGCGTGGGACTGTCGTACCACACCCGCGAAAGAGTGCCGTGGGGCACGGAATTCACCGCGTAGAGGTCGGCCTGTCCGCCTTTTATAAGGAAGATATTGCTCACCGTAGCCACATCGCGCACCATATAGACGTTGGCCGGATCGGGCATACGCTGTCCGTCCACCACAAACGTGTAGCTGTAAAGCTCGGATGCCAGCGGCTGGGGCGTGGTATATTCCCATACGCCGTTCCTGCCTTCCTTCAGCTCGGCCGTTCCGGGCATGTCCCACGTGCCGCGCGGAGTCTCCACTTTGGTCTGTGGCAGGAAATCGCCCGTAACCTGCACACGGACGGCCTTGGGAGCCTTGATGCGGAAAGTCACGGTATTGTCGTCATGCACTTCGGGAGAGACCAGCGGTCCGCCTCCCCATAAAGCCTGCTGGGCAAAGGTGAGAGAGGCTGTCAGCAGGGATACAGCAAATAAAGCGAGTCTTTTCATATGAATTATATTTTTTCAACCTGCCTGATTTTTCCGTCCAAGGTTTCTATCCGGTAAAGGGCAAAAAGCAGGCAGGCTCTTAGCGCAGACAAAGTTAAAAAATATTTCATTACGTACGAAAACAAAAAGAAAAAAAGACGGGCATGCTCACGCCGCTCCGTCTTTTTTGTGCGTAGGCCGTGAGTCTGCACGGCCCGCACCCTATGTTATCAAGAGAGAATCCTGTGAAAAAGAAGAGACCGTCGGTCTCAATCGTCTATCTTGTACAAATCTCTTTCCGGATAGTCCAGCTTCGGGTTGCCCTTGTAGCCTACCGAACCGTTGCCTGCGGTACGCACCCGCAACTTGTCCGTGGCATGACAGCGTATGTCGCCTCCGCCCGTAGCTGTGGCTTCCACGCTGCCCACCACCATGTCTTCAGCCTTAAGGTCGCCGTTGCCGCTCACCGTGTAGGCAGCACGTTCGGCCTTTCCGACGAGCCTCGCCGTACCCGCTCCGCTCAATGTGGCCAGCAGTCCTACGGTCTCCACCCTACGGGCAACAAAATCGCCGTTGCCTGCCACTACGGTGCTGAAGCTGTGGCTTTGCGCTTGGCCCAGATTCACGTCACCGGCTCCCGAGACGGCAACCGATATGTCACTGCTACAATCCACCTCGTTCAGTACCGCATCGCCGTTGCCCGACATCACGGCACTGAGGTTGCTGCTGTGCACTTGGCCCAGCTTCACGTCACCGGCTCCCGACACGACGACAGACATGTTGCCGCTACAGTCTACCTCGTTCAGGACTGCGTCGCCGTTTCCCGACACCACCAGGTTGAAGTCTCCGACCTCCAGTCCGCCGTCAACGACAAAGTCGGACGCACCGGCCATCACCACACTCTTCAGCGAAGGAGCCTCTATGCTCACTTCCAGCTTGCCGTAAGACACGCTGACATTCTCCTTGAATCCGCCCAGCATCAGCGTGCCTTTCTTCACCCTGATGTCAAGCAGGTCTATCAGGTTGTCCGAGGCATATACTTCCACACGGGGTTTCCCGCTCTTCTGCCTGAAGGTCACTGTAGGACTTCCGGACAGCACCATCTTGTCGAAGTGCTCCACCCGGATTTCCTTTCTCACATAGTTGCCGCTCTCCTTGATGCGTTCCCTTGCTGAAACGCAGGAGGAGAAGGCCGCACACGACATAGCCGTCAACATAATAGCCAATCCTTTTCTTTTCATATCCGTATGTTTTTAAAAGTTTATCCTACAACTATCCCCCCATCAGACAAGACGCAAAAAGAAAGCCAAACGTTACATAACATACGCTTCTTTTTCACGGAAGGGCTGATACGAAATAAAACAAGCAAATATCATGCCATAAAGATAAACGATTGAAAAGCAATAACATATATACAAATCAAACTGTCCGTAAGCGGACATATGTCCGTTTATGGCGTGCAAGCGAAAAACGGGCGCGGACAACTGTCAACAGCCCGTTAACAGAGTGACATTCTGCAAGCCTTATGCCCGGAATGAAAGAAACCCCACATTTGGGTTAAGCTCTGTAATGTGTCAAAAAGACAAACGGCGGCACACAATCCGGCAAAAAAGACTATCTTTGCCCGAAAACCAAAACCACCTACCGATAAAAAGAGGAAGACGGCATGAGAAAATACCTGTACAGCGAAAGCGGCTTTATGGAAAAGCCCGAATGGGAACCTAACTGCTGGGTGAACGTAGAATGTCCGGACAACGACGACTTCAGATTCCTTACCCAACAGCTGTGCGTGCCCGAACCGTTTCTGGAAGACATAGCCGACACCGACGAACGGCCGCGCACCGAGACCGAGGGAGAATGGCTGCTCACCATACTGCGCATACCCATGCAGAGCAGCCAGGAAGGAGTGCCGTTCATCACCGTGCCCATAGGCATCATCACCAACAAGGAAATCATCGTGTCGGTGTGCTACCATCATACCGAGCTGATACCCGACTTCATACGCCACACCCAACGCAAGGGCATCACGGTGAACAACAAGCTGGACCTCATACTGCGCATCATCTACTCCTCGGCCGCATGGTTTCTGAAATACCTGAAGCAGATAAACAACGACGTGGCCATGGCCGAGAAAGGGTTGGAGAAAAGCATACGCAACGAAGACCTGCTGCGCCTGATGAAGCTGCAGAAGACGCTGGTGTACTTCGACACCTCCATCCGTGGCAACGAAGTGATGATAGGCAGACTGAAGAACATCTTCAAGGACACCGGCTACCTGAACGAGGAACTGCTGGAAGACGTGATGATCGAGCTGAAGCAGGCCTATAATACCGTAAACATCTACAGCGACATCCTGACGGGCACCATGGATGCCTTCGCCTCCATCATATCAAACAACGTGAACGCCATAATGAAACGCATGACCAGCCTGTCCATCACGCTGGCCATCCCCACCCTCATAGCCAGCTTCTACGGCATGAACGTGGATTTCCATCTGGAGGGCATTCCCCACGCCTTCGTGCTCATCGTCCTGCTGTCCGCTGCTATCTCGGCCGCCGCCTTCGTGTGGTTCCGGCGGATAAAGTGGTTCTGAGACGGCATGCCACAAACGTGCGGGCACATGCGGAAAAGAGGAACCGCCTCTCCCGTGTGTGTGAAGAGACAAGTCACACGGAAGGAGCGGCCAATGACATGAAAAGCCGGAAAAAAGGATGTCAGTGATACTGCAGCACCTTGGCCGATACGGACCGGTAGGCGGGCATGGTCATGCCCACCGAGGCGCCTATGTAGGTAGGATCGCACACGGTATAACGCTGCCCGTCCACCACAAGATAGTCTCCCCTCACCGCTCCGGTGAAGCGCACCGCAGTGGCTATGTGGTCCGGATAATCAAGGTAGACCACATCCAGCCCTACCAATTGGCGCACCAGATAGGCAAAGAGAATGGAACGGTCCTCGCAGTCGCAGTACGGGTAATAGAAGGCTTCCTCCACAAAGAAAGGTTTCTCATAGCCGAACTGCTCGTCGTCGGTGGCATACTCAAACCCCGTCTGCACAAAATTGAGCAGCAAGTTCACCGCCTCCAGCTGGCTTTTTCCCTGTATGCGGGGAGCCAGGGCACCCAGCAGCCCACGCTCCACACCGGCATTGACTGCTGCCGTGGCATACACCCCGTAGTCGCACTGCGGGTAGGCTTTATAGAAGGCCATCAGCCTGTCGGGCACGTCGACCGTAGCCGTCATGCCGCCCAGCTTGCCCGTATGGGTAGAACGCGATGTGGAGCCGGTCAGGTTCACCGTCTCGCCCAGATACATGTCCAGCCCACGGACAGCCGAAGGGGCATCTTGCTGGCACATATAGAATCGGCACGGTTCTTTGGCGTTCACCAGATAATAGTGCAGTCCGCCCTCCTCCACATAAGGCATGCCGTAAATCATGCAGTCTATCCCGACAAACAGCAACAACTTGTCGCGCCCGTCCTCACGCCCCACACGGGCCTTGTAGCCCATGGTATTGAGCAGGAACTGCTGCATGGCCACACTCTCGTTGGCGTTGTCCGTACAGGCGTCGGCCACCGAACGGAGCAGCGTGTACATGCCCCATCCGTTCAGCCGGAGCTCTTTCCCCAATTTCGCACACTGGTCCAGCACATTCGCATAACGGGTTCCGTACAGGTTTTCATAGGCGTCAGCCATGTCATTTTCTTTCAAGCCTGACAGGCGACAGGCTCCTTTCAGTTCGTCGTCCAGGTAAAACGTCTGCCCCATGTAGTCCACCCGCACGGTTCCGGCTTTCGCCACACGCAAGGAAGCTCCGCCTTCGGCCTGAGGCGCCTGTCCGGAAGAGTCAGGCATATCCTCCTCCGGAACGGGCGGAGTGACGGGAGGGGTGTCGTCTTCCACCGGTTCCTCCCCCGCAGGCGATTCCTTACCTCCGGGCTTTCCCGAAGGTTCCTGTACCGGAGTCTCCTCTTCCACTTCCTCTATGATGACCACAGGCGAATTGTCTTCCGGCTTTACAATGACTCCGCCGGACTGTCCGAAGTCTATGTCGTCCACGTCATTCACCTGCGTCACGGGCTTTTGCCGCCCCTCGCCGGTGGTGAGGTCCAAAATCTCTTCTATGGAGAGCTGCACGGGCTTGTCCCCCGCAGGAGTCTGTGTGGGATCGTAGTACACGGGAGTTACAGGTTCCGGCTTCACACGTTTTTCCTGCGGTGTCTTGGCATCGTATTCCTTCCAGGGTTCGCGCATAAAGTTGATGAAGTCACGGTCTGCCTCATCTATAAACCGGTCAAAGCCATCCAGCTCGCCTTGCAGAAAGCTGTCGAAGTCATCATCCGCCTGTGCCGAGGCCACGAAGGGCACCAGCAGCCCCCAGAGGCATAGTAAAATTGTTCTTTTCATAACATTTGTCACATGCGCCTGACGCGCTTTAAAATAAAACGTACGCAGACCGGCCTTACAGCTGTCCTGCTGCCTGACATTGCCTCAACGGCATACGTGCGTCCGCACTCATTCGGGTTCCACCGGCTCGCCGATGAACTCTTCCACCTGCTGCGAAAGGTTGCCCAGCGATGCCTGACGGCGTGCCTCGGCGGCAGCCTCCTCACGTGCCTTTCTGGCATCTTTCTCGTCTATGGACATGTAGACCATGAATTCCTTCTTTCCACCGTCCACTTCCCTGACCAAGGCAAAGTGCTGCTTCACCAGGCCGGACATTCTGGTGTTTACGCCCATCTCATAGGCAGCTCCGAACTTGTCTATCTCTTCCAGCTCGCCGGTTGTGGCGTCGGAAGCGATGACACCTTTCATCTTGCCCACTACCTGTGCTCTGGCACGTCCGGCATAGCTGGTGATGCCGTTCATTATGGCATTCTCACGTCCTATCTTGCTGTTCTGTCCCTCGGCTATGCCTACCAGCTCAATGCGGTTTTCGGGGTCTTCGTCAATGTAGACCCTGTAGCGCAGGGTGGCATACTCCAGTGTGGTGGTTCCGGCCAGCATCTCCCAGTCGGCTTTCTGCAGTTCCTTTCTCCATTTCTTGGCTTCTTTCTTCTGCGCTCTGGTCTGCGCTCCTGCTGCCACCACGCCGCCGAACAGGACGGCCAAAGCCAGTATGGCAGACATCAGACTCTTTTTCATACTATACAAGATTTAAATTATACATTTACAATTACGTCCACACACGGTCTGCCGGATACGGTTCCGACGCACGGCTATCCTTTTCCTCCGCCGCGCTTGCCGCACGGGCTATTCCCAGTTGGTCACATAGGGCAGGGAAAGTCTGATGCGTTCCACGGCTCCCGTCTGCGGATTGACCAGCATGACAGCCCCTTGCACGAAGTCCAGTGACGACTTCTTCGTCTCCAGCGCCGTAAAGGCGCCTTCCGCCCGGGCCTTTATCTGTATGACGCCTTTGGACGTGTACACTCCGTCTATATCGTCGAACACGATGGGAGCCGAGAAGTCGGGCACCTGCAGTTCTATGGACTTCAGTCCGAAAGGAGTTCCGCCCCGGTTGTTCAATGTAAGGCGTATGTTGAGATTCACTATGCGGCGGTCGGTCACCGACACCGAATCTGCAGTAAGCATTATCTTGCCTTCAGGCACCACGGAGAATGCCGGACTGTCCTGGACGGACGCGCCGCCAATGACCGCCTTATGCGCCAGCCGGTGTCCGTTGACAAAGAAGGTTATATCCAACGTATTCTCCTCCTCGGGCAGACAGTCTGTGGCATCAAAGCTTATGGCATAAGCCCCGTCGGCAGGCCGCACTCCAAGGACTGTGGCACAGTCGGACCTTACCTTGGGAGCCTCGTCTGTCTGCAACGGGCGCCCCGACAGCAGCACACGGCAGGTATAGGTGCCGGCGGCGGTGAACTCTCCGGTCACGGTCATGGACTGATAGAGCTGTGCGTAGCGTTGTTTAAGCGCCTCCACCTGCCCTATCCGCACGCCGTCGAAAAAGTAATGTTCCAACGCATTCAGTTCCGCCATGGCTTGGGCTATGTCTCCGGCCCGCGTGATGTGCTCCAGCTTACGTTCCAGTTCTTCATATTGCGCCATCTTTTCCTTGTCCTGCTTCTCGAAACTGGCGATGAGCTTTGCCTGTTCCTCTTCCGTAAAAGGATATTTCACGGAATATTCATAATGCTCGGCACCAGTCTTCTTGTCGCGCAGGAGCTGCCAGTATATGTCCTCGGCCTTGGAGAGCGACACGCCGGTGATGAAAGGCACCTTGGCCGCAGTGAGCGTGGTCTCGCGCTGGAAATCGTCTGTCGAAGTGATGTGGCCGTCGGCATTCACTTCCTGTTCCCTGTTGCTCTGGGCCACGGTGATGTTGGTGGCCACCGCCCTCACTATACGTTCGCCTATCTCCGTCAGAGCCTTCTCCTGTGCCTGCGCCAGTGTGGGTGCCGTAACGGTTACCACCAGACATCCGTCCACGGCCGTATTCAACCAGGAGGGCACTCTGCGCGCGCTCTTCTCCACTACCTTGTTCTGCGCTGCCATGCCCGCCACCATGGCCAGCAGGCAGCATATGCCTAAAAGTCGTTTTACCATAACCGTATCCGTTTTTCAATGTATGCAGTCCGTTATTCTCCGGCAGGCACGCGCCTCCTCACCACTATGGTGTCGCGCGGTTGTGGCTGTGAAGCCTTCATCTCCGCCATCATGACGGCCGCCTGCTCGTAGCATGGCAGTGCCTCGGACACGGCCGAAAGGTAACTCATGGCCTCGGCATAGCGTCCGGTGTCATACAGGCTCTTGGCCTTGATGAGTATGGTGGCACAGTTGGCCGCATAATAGTCGTCTATCTTCTGGCGTGCCACACGCACGAAACGCGTATATCGCACGTCGCTCACCTTTATGCCGTCCACCATAGACTTCAGGGCTTTCTCGCGATTGCCGTCCGAATGTCCTTTCAGGGGCACGGTCAGGCTGTAGTACAGGCTTCCGTCCACACGATTCTTCACCAGCAGGGTCAGCTCGCCCCGTATCAGGGTGACCTGCTGCATCACCCCTTCGGCAGACAGCGGCTCGTCTGTTTCCAGCACAGGTTCTATGGCAAAGACATTGCTGTTGTTGGCCGATGCGGCCCCGTTGCGCGTCAGTATGCTCTTCAGTTTCACGTCAAGGGCGTCGGCCACACTTTGGGGCACACCGTCCTGCGCAAGCCTCAGTACGTTGAACTGTATGCCGTCGTTCTGGGCGAAGACAGGAAAGACACCTGCCCACAACAGCCACAGGAGGAAGAAGATTCTCGGTTTCATAGCATTATACATTTTAACATTGCAAAGTTAAGCATATGCGCCACATTTCAGCCATATACATGGTTAAAATATACTTCCGGGCACGGATTTTGGTGAAAAAAGTAACCTCGGGACAGACAGTATCCATCTTTTTAAAATGGGAAAAGTGGCAGAAAAACAGGATTATCGGCAGAATAGTGACGCTTTACATTTTTTAACGCGCGAGAATCGCATATTTCCGCCCGACAAGGAAGCCAGTGGAAAAGAACGCAGGAATTTTCCGCTTATCAGTCTGACTGAAAACAAGATAAATCAGAATTTAACACTTCAAATCCCGGCAAACGGACAGAAAAAACAGCCGGAATCGTCCTCAAAAGGCGGGATAAAGTAAAGACGGCAACCCGACAATAGGACAAACGCCGACGGGCAACAGTTCAAACGCGCGGTGCGGACCCATTCACAGCAAGCCGGTAATATAAAAGCCGCACACGCCGCAAGGGAAAAACAGACGGGAACAAAGAGAAAAACAGCCCACACTTTAACATAAATATACAGACAGGCAAAACGAAGCCCGGAATATTTGCATATTTAAACACACGAAAAGCAAGCCGGACATTTTCCCGGAGGATTCTGAAAAAAGGGAGTGTAAGCAAAACAAGGGAAAAGGCGGCAAAACGTCAGAATGCAAAAAACAGGAAAAGAAAGGCAGGAAAATGCGACATAATGCGTATATTTGTTGCGCAACCCGTTGTCGGTCCGGGAAAAAGGGACCGCACGGCCAACCCATAAACACCAACAGCCATGAACATGAACTGCCTATTCATCCCACTCGCCGCGTGCCTGCTTACCGCATGCGGCGCCGAGAAGCAAAACGCGTCATACGACGTTATCCCCAAACCCCAGGTTACGCTCCTCACGCAAGACTCCCCTTTCAGACTGCAGGAAAGTACCGTCATAGCCTATCCGGAAAACGACACCCTGCTGAAGCGCAACGCCGCCTTCCTGGCCGGATACATAAAGGAAAGCACCGGATATGCACCGGAAACCAAAGCCACCGCCGGAGACGACAAGCCGGCGAAGGCCATCAGACTGGGCATAGACCCCACCATAAAAAACCGCGAAGGATACCGCATGACAGTGACCGCCGACGGTGTGGATTTGTGCGGGCAGACACCGAACGGTGTGTTCTACGCCATACAGACCCTGCGCAAGTCCATACCCGCCACAGCCAAGGAAGCCGACATCATGTTGCCTGCCGGACAGGTGGAGGGAGAGCCGAGATTCGGCTACAGAGGCATGCATCTTGACGTGGCACGCCACTTCTTCGACATGGACTTCGTGAAAGAATATATTGACCTGATGGCTCTGCACAACATGAACACCCTGCACTGGCACCTGAGCGATGACCAGGGATGGAGGATAGAGATAAAGAAATATCCCAGACTCACGGAAAAAGGTTCAGTAAGGCAACGCACCGTCATAGGACGCAACACCGGACAGTATGACGAGACACCGCACGGAGGATTCTTCACCCAGGATGAGGCGCGAGAAATAGTGCGCTACGCCCAGGAACGCTACATCAACGTGATTCCCGAGATAGACATGCCCGGACACATGCTGGCGGCGCTGGCCGCCTATCCCGAACTGGGCTGTACCGGAGGCCCCTATGAGGTATGTCCGCTCTGGGGCGTGTTCGAGGACGTGCTCTGCATAGGCAACGACAAGACCATGGAGTTCCTGGAGGACGTGCTCGAAGAGATAACCGCCATATTCCCCTCCAGATACATCCATATAGGAGGCGACGAGGTGCCGCGCACACGATGGGAGAAATGCCCCAAATGCCAGGCACGCATCAGACAGGAAGGACTGACGGACGGGAACGGCCATTCCGCCGAAGACCGTCTGCAAAGCTACTGCATGGCACGCATGGAGAAGTTCCTCAACAGCAAGGGGAGACAGGCCATAGGCTGGGACGAAATCCTGGAAGGGGACGTAGCCCCGAACGCCACCGTCATGTCGTGGAGAGGCTCGGCCGGAGGCATAAAGGCGGCGCAGATGGGACACGACGTCATCATGGTGCCCAACAACTATTGCTACTTCGACTACTCGCAGAGCCGGGATCCGAAGAGCGAGCCATTCGAAGGTATAGGCAACTACGTACCGGTAGAGAAAGTGTACAGTCTCGAACCTACGGCCGGACTGGACGAACAACAGCAAAAGCACATCATCGGCGTACAGGCCAATCTGTGGACCGAATACATATCCCAACCCTGGCAGGCCGAATACATGGTACTGCCACGCATGGCCGCCCTGAGCGAAGTGCAGTGGCTGCAGCCCGAAGAGAAAGACTACGAAGACTTCCTCCACCGTCTGGAAGGCCTGGCCAGACTGTACGACCGCGACGGACTGACCTATGCCAAACACGTGTTCGCCGCACAGACCGATTCCGTACAGGCCAGATAGCGTGCGGCCGCCAGACTATGGGACAAGAAAAGGTGTGGTCCGGATGACAACACCACAAGACCCGCCGCTTCTTGTCAACGGAAGACATGGAGACCACCGTCACAAACAAGTAAAAAAGAGAATGAATGAAAAGAATGAGAATGCTTGCCGTGCTCTGCGGGTGCAGTCTGATGATGACCGCACAGGCGCAACAGGCCATGTATGAACTGGTATGGGAAGACCACTTCAGCGGAAAGAGCTTTGACACGCAAAGCTGGAGCAAGATTCTGAGAGGGCTATCGGACTGGAACCGGCATATGTCTGACGCCGATTTCCTTTACGAAGTGAAGGACGGCAACCTGGTACTGCACGGAACGGTGAACAACGGCAAGGTGCCGCAGGACACGGCCCGCTTCATCACAGGCGGACTCTTTACCAAAGGAAAAGTGAACATAGGATACGGCAAAGTGGAAGTCTGTGCCAAGCTGGGACGTGCACAGGGCGCATGGCCGGCCATCTGGATGCTGCCCGAAACAGGCAAATGGCCTGAAGGTGGCGAGATTGACATCATGGAACATCTCAACCACGACAGTATCGCCCACCAGACCGTGCATTCGTTTTATACCCGTGTGCTAAAAGAGGAGGACAACCCTCCGCATAAAGGCATCGGGAAAATAGACCGCGACTGCTACAATACGTATGCTGTGGAAATCCTTCCGGACAGTCTGGTGTTCTCCATCAACGGACAAAGGACATTCTCTTATCCGCGCATCAAGACGGACAAGAAAGGACAATATCCCTTCGGGAAGCCCTTTTACCTGCTGGTAGACATGCAGATAGAAGGCTCATGGGTAGGAAAGGCCAAGCCCGAAGAACTTCCGGTAGAAATGATGGTAGACTGGGTAAAAATCTACAAGCTCAAGCAAGAATAACAAGAGAGAATGTGCCGGCAGGGAAACGGCACGTTCTCCCCTTTTCCGCAAGACATCCGCTCAGAAGTCGAACCGGGTACGGTTGAGGAAAGCTACCGTCTTGTGTATCTCCTTATACATTACGATGTCCTCCTTCACAAAGGGCACCTCCTTGCGGTACTCGGCCAGGAAACGCTCCAGCAGAGGCGAGGTCTTGAGCGGACGACGGAACTCCACGCCTTGGGCAGCATTCATCAGTTCTATGGCCAGTATGTGATCCAGGTTGTCCATGATGCGGAACAGCTTGGTGGCGGCATTGGCTCCCATACTTACATGGTCCTCCTGTCCGTTGCTTGACACTATGGAGTCGCACGATGCCGGAAAACAGTACATCTTGTTCTGGCTTACCATGGAGGCCGCCGCATACTGCGGAATCATGAAGCCTGAATTCAGCCCCGGATTGGCCACCAGAAACTCGGGCAATCCTCGCAGCCCCATGATGAGCTGGGCCACACGCCGTTCGGATATGTTTCCCAGCTCGGCCATGGCAATGGCCAGATAGTCATAGACCAAAGCCAGCGGTTCGCCGTGGAAATTGCCTCCAGAAATAATGAGGTCCTCGTCGGGGAAGATGGTGGGATTGTCGGTCACCGAATTGATTTCGGTCAGCAGCACAGACGATACATGGCGCAAAGCGTCCTTCGCCGCCCCGTGCACCTGCGGAATGCAACGGAAAGAGTACGGATCCTGCACGTGCTTCTTGGGCCGGGCAATCATCGCGCTGCCCTCCAGCAGGCGTCGGAAGTTGGCTCCCGTCTCTATCTGCCCCTTGTGCGGACGTATCTGCTGTAGGCAGTCCATGAAAGGGTCAATACGCCCGTCGAAAGCCTCGAGCGAAAGGGCGGCTATGAGGTCGGCACGCCTTGAGAGACGTTGTGCCTTGAGTATGGCAAACACCCCATTGGCACTCATGAACTGCGTGCCGTTGAGCAAGGCCAGTCCTTCCTTGCTCTTCAACCGGACAGGTTCCCATCCGAACTGGTCAAGCACGCTGATGGCCTCACATTTTTTCCCTTTGTAGCACACGTCGCCCACCCCGATAAGCGGCAGGAAGAGGTTGGCAAGCGGAGCCAGGTCGCCAGACGCGCCCAAGGAGCCCCTGTCATAGACTATAGGCAGGACATCGTTGTTGAAGAAGTCTATGATGCGCTGCACCGTGATGAGCTGCACACCGCTGTGTCCCAGCGACAGGGCATGCGCCTTGAGCAACATCATCAGCTTGATGATGACCGGCGGAATCTCCTCGCCCACGCTGCAGGCATGGCTTTTGATGAGGTTCTCCTGCAAAGTGCCCAGTTCGTCTGATGAGATGTTCTTGTTGCACAACGAGCCAAATCCGGTGGTAATGCCATACAAAGGCTCTTCCGACCCGGCTATTTTCCGGTCCAGATAGTCGCGGCACCGCTGTATGCGTTCCTTGGCCTCCGGCGCCAGCTCCAGCTTGAGGTTCTCTGTGATGATACGTTCGATAAGTTCGAAATTCAGGTCGCCAGACCCGATGTAATATACATTATTCATATGCGCAATCCTTCATTTATCTGCTCCAACACATTCTGTTCATAATCGCGGGCCTGTCTTTCCAACGCATCGGCCTCGTCCTGCATCTTACGGATGAAATCCCCGTCTTCCAGTGAAA
This sequence comes from uncultured Bacteroides sp., assembly GCA_949296415.1. Lineage (GTDB taxonomy): Bacteria > Bacteroidota > Bacteroidia > Bacteroidales > Bacteroidaceae > Bacteroides. The sequence goes on from CASFQC010000001.1 coordinate 31,263, forward strand.
CAAGATTGATGCGCACGTTCAGCAAAGCGGCCAGCACGGCATTTCGTGCCGACATCATGGCCACACAAGCATCGGTCACAGCATTCCGGTTGCCTTTCAACGCCACTTCGGCTATGCGGGGCATCAACGCACAGGCTCTACGGGCCACCTCCATAGGCACCATAGCGGCATGGATGGTGGCTTTTTGTATGGCGGCAGAGCGTGCTGCCTTCTCGTTATCGGTATCTTTAGGCATCTTGAAACAGTCAAACACGCAATCGTAAGCCTCGGCATCGCGATCTACATCAGCGACAAAATCGGCCATTACTGCAACGGCATCGCGGGCTATAGCCTGCATCTCGTCCTGCACTCCGGCATATTTCTTCTTGCCTATAGTAAGATTGGCCACCATGGCGGCCAGAGCCGAAGCCAGGGCACCGTTCAGTGCGGCAACGCTCCCTCCCCCAGGAACGGGATCGCTGCCTGCCAGCTTGTTCAAGAAATCATTTACGGTCAAATCGGTAAGCATAATCTTCAGTTTTATGATTTAAGAATAAGTATCAAGAGATAAGAGAGTATGGACATCCCCTCTTTCGTGTCTCTGTGCACAGCCCCATCACCCCGACAGGCGGAGAAATCCGTCCGCCGTCAGTTAGAATAAATAGCGCCGCCCTTGATAGTAGCACAGACACAGTTCATACCTATGTAGTAAGGCAGGAAGCGGTAGTTGTCGTTCATCAGCAACACCATGTCGCCCTGCTTGCCCACTTCTATGCTGCCTATGCGGTCGGCCCGCCGCAGGGCGGCGGCGCCATTCAGCGTCAGAGCCGTAATGGCCTCTTCCACTGACAGGTGCATATAGATGCATGCCAAAGCGAAAGTAAGAGGTATGGAGCCTGATAAGCAACTGCCGGGATTCAGATCGGTAGCCAACGCCACAGCACACCCGGCGTCTATCATCTCCCGCCCACGGGCATAAGGCTCGCGCAAGGCAAAGGCGGTAAGCGGCAACAGTGTGGCCACCACTCCGGCATCGGCCATGGCACGTATATCCTTGTCCGAAGCGTGAAGCAGATGGTCTGCGGAGACGGCTCCCAGTTCGGCCGCCAGTCCCGCCCCACCAAGTGGCACTATCTCGTCGGCATGGAGCTTGAGCGCGAATCCCATGTCGCGTGCGGCAGACAACAGGCGGCGCGACTGCTCCACAGAGAACACGTCTTTCTCACAGAACACATCACAGAACTCGGCAAGTCCCTGCTCACGGACCACAGGCATGACTTCGCGGATGAGGAAGTCCACGTACTGGTCTGTGCGCCCACGATACTCTTCGGGCACTGCATGGGCACCAAGAAACGTAGGCACTATGTCCACTCGGATGCGTTCGTCCTTAGCTAGAGAGCGCATCACACGGAGCTGCAACATCTCGGTCTCCCTGTTCAGTCCGTAACCGCTCTTACCTTCCACGGTAGTGATTCCCATCCGCGACATGCGCTTCAGAAGATCTTCACCATGCGAGCGCAACAGGATGAAGTTGGAATTGCGCGTAGCCTTCACTGTGCTGGCAATACCTCCCCCACGCTGCATTATGCTCATGTAGCTTTCGCCGTCAAGCCGCCATCCGAACTCTTCGGCCCGTTCTCCGTCGAAGATGAAATGCGTGTGGGAATCGACGAAACCCGGCAACAGACAACGTCCACGGGCATTGTAATGCCAATAGCGGTGATAGAAGCCATCGCGCTCCTCGCCCCGGTTGGGGCCCACATAGGTGATGACACCACGGGTCACCTCCACTGTGGCATTGTCCATCACCAGCAATTCGCCCATTTCCCTGCCCCGACGGGCCTCAAAGCCTGTGGGAGTGACCAGACGGGCATTGAATACTACAAGATTTTCATTCATGATACATAAAAGAAAGGTTCAGGACCTGTCTGTTTTCGTCTCTTCGAGACTCCCATTCAGTACGGCCGGAATCAGACAGGCTCCAAGAATGAAGAATAAAAAAGAAATCCGGATAAAGGACAGGAGCCGGGGAATTCCGCTTTCCGGAAGAGTCCTCGGAGCCTGAGCCTCATCCTTCACTCCATGATACGTGCCTCCAGTACCTGACGCATGGAGAAATTCTCCAGTCCGAGGTAATAGGACGCCGTATCGATAAGCGCCTCCATGGGTACAAGACCTATTATCTCGCTGCCCACAATATGCACGCCGTAACGGCGCGCCTCTACGCGCACCAGCTCGAAAGCGCGGTAAAGGGCGGTGCGGGTATAATCGGTCATGTTGATGGACACTTGGGTAATGCCCCGGTCCTTCAGTTCCACGCCCATGGCCTTGCAATAGCGCAACCCGCCGCCTATGAAGCGTATTTTCCGGGCTATATCATGGGCTATCTCCAGCGAGGGCGTGGACAGATTGATGTTGTAGGCCACCAGCGGCATACGGGCACCTATGGCCACGGCACCCGCTGTAGGATGGCGCTCGGCCGGACCGAAATCGGGCTTCCATTCAGGCTGTCTTATCTTCTCGGCCATGCCTTCGAACTCGCCTTTGCGTATGGCGGCCAGGTTCTCGCGGTGGGGCATGGTGGCCGATTTCTCATAAAGGAACACGGGCACTCCGTAGCGTCCGGCCACCTCACGGCCCACTTCCCTGGAAAGAGCTATGGCATCGTCCATGGTCACTCCACGGATAGGGATAAACGGCACCACGTCTGCGGCGCCCATCCTCGGATGTTGCCCGGTGTGGTGGTTCAGGTCTATCACGCGGACAGCCACGCCTATAGCCTCGAGCACGGCTTCGCGCAGCGACTCCGGTTCGCCCACTACGGTCACCACCAGGCGGTTGTGGTCTTCGTCATTACTGTAGTCCAGCAGTTTCACGCCCTTACGTGCACGGAAAGGGGCCACTATCTGGTCAATCTTCTGCAAGTCGCGTCCCTCGCTGAAGTTTGGGACACATTCCATGATTCGGTTCATATGGGTAAGTGTTGGGGAACCGTTCCCCGCTTCCACCGGCAGGAAAGAGCGTGAAGGTTCCGGGTTATTCGTTCAGATATTCTTTTCTCCACGGCCGGTCTGGGCAAGACATTCCTGTATCAGCCGGTCATCGGCCACATAAGGCATGGTTATGTGGTTGCCGTCAGCGTGTGTGCGGTTGAACTCGCCGGCGGTCTGCATGGCGTGCGGATTGCGCGCCCACGAACGGCGGGCCACTCCGCCCATCACATCCCATAGCATGGCCGAGCGCAGGATGTTATCCACCCGCTCCGAGCCGTCGCACACCATACCAAATCCACCGTTGATGGCCTTACCTATGCCCACGCCCCCGCCGTTGTGCAAGGCCACAAGGCTCATGCCCCGGGCGCAGTTTCCGGCAAAGCACTGTATGGCCATATCGGCCATCATGTTGCTCCCATCCTTTATGTTGGCCGTCTCACGGAAGGGGCTGTCCGTGCCGCTCACATCGTGATGGTCCCGTCCCAGCATGATGGGGCCCACCTCACCCCGCCGCACCATATCGTTGAACTTCAAGGCTATGCGCAACCGTCCTTCGGCATCCTGATAAAGTATGCGCGCCTGGGTTCCGACCACCAGATTGTTCTTCTCGGCATCACGTATCCAGTTGTAATTGTCGCGGTCCTGCCCCCGGCGGTCGGGGTCAATGCAGGCCATGGCGGCCTGGTCGGTCTTTATCAGGTCCTCGTGCCGCCCGCTGAGGCATACCCAACGGAAGGGGCCGTATCCGTAGTCAAAGAGTTCGGGTCCCATGATGTCTTCCACATAGCTTGGGAAAATGAAGCCCCGGCGGTCGTCGCCTCCTATGGCTATCTCCGGATTGCCCGCATCGTAGACGGCCTTCATGAAGGAGTTGCCGTAATCAAAGAAGTAGGTTCCCCGATCCACCAGCGTCCGTATGGCATGGAAATGGCGGCGCAGGCTCTCGTCGGCCAACGTGCGGAAACGGGCATGGTCGCTGTGTATCATGCGGGTGCGTTCGTCGAAAGTCAGCCCTACAGGGCAGTATCCTCCGTCGTACACGGCATGACAGGAGGTCTGGTCGGACAGAAGGTCAATGCCGACATGGTGTTCCACGGCGTATTCCAGCAGGTCCACGATATTGCCATGGTAGGCCACGGATACCGGCCTGCCCTCTGCCATGGCGCGGTGGGCGCGGTCGAAAGCCTCGGCAATGGAATCGGTCACACCTCCCACCCATCCTTGGTCCAGGCGTGTCCTGATGCGCGACATGTCCACCTCGGCAATGACGGCTGCGGCCCCCGCCATTTCGGCGGCCTTGGGCTGTGCTCCGCTCATGCCTCCCAGTCCGGAAGACACAAAGAGCCGTCCGCCAAGGTTACCGTCCTGCGGAATGCCCAGCTTCAGCCTTCCGGCGTTGAGCAGGGTGTTGAACGTGCCGTGCACAATGCCTTGCGGGCCTATGTACATCCATCCTCCGGCGGTCATCTGCCCGTAGTTGGCCACCCCCAGTTGCATGGCGGTGTGCCAGTCGTCCTGATTATCGTAAATCCCCACCATCATGGCGTTGGTAATGATGACCCTGGGCGCGTCGGGACGCGAGCGGAACAGTCCCAGCGGATGTCCGCTCTCCACCACCAGGGTAGTGTCTTGGGTCAACTCTTCCAGATACATTTTTATAAGGCGGTATTGCATCCAGTTCTGACACACCTGCCCTGTCTCGCCATAGGTCACCAGTTCATAAGGATAGAGGGCTACGTCAAACGACAGGTTGTTGTCTATCATCACCTGGAAAGCCTTGCCTTCTATGCAGCGTCCGCGATACTGGTCTATGGGCTTGGCCTTGAGGTCGCCCTGCGGACGGAAACGGTAGCCATAGATGCGGCCCCGCGTGCGGAGTTCCTCCAGAAATTCGGGCGCCAGCCGGCTATGCAGCTCGTTGGGAATGTAGCGTAACGCGTTCTTCAGCGCCGTGGCGGTCTGTCCGGCATTCAGCGTATAGCCACGGTCGGGTGCCCGCCGGATACCTTCCACAAAACCGGGATAGGCGGGCAATTCGTTGGATAGGGTAAAATTCATAGGCATGTATATAAGGTTAATATTACAAAATGTCAGTCAGGATTGGAAGTTTCGGCGCAAGATACGCAAAAGTTCAGACTTTTGCAACAGTAAACCGGGATTTATTTATCTTTAAGTCAACCTACGGCAAAAGGACAATCACCGACAGGACACACCGGCAACTCTGTACCGTCATCGGCACATACCTCCACCTGTCCATGAGCCTGCAGCGGGAAGGATGACAGACGGACTTTTGCCCAACTCACAAAATGACACTTTACAAACTTTAACGCAAATGCGTGGCTTATTTCCGACCAACGGAAGACGTGAAGGAAAAGAACGCAGGATTTTTTCGTATAACTCAATATAATACAGCGTAATAAGCCAGAATTTAACACTTCACAGCCTCCCATTTTTCGCATAAAAGCAAGGAAAAATCCCGTAAAAATCCTGAGCGGAAGAAAAAACAGGACAAAGACCGGACAGATGAACTGTTGCCACCGGACAGACGACCTGTCATCAGCCTCCCGACAACAGGTCATCCGTCGGCAAACAACAGGTCATCGGCTGGTAGAAAAAGGGGTTTTGCTCCTATTTCATTAACATACTTATACACTAACGAAGAAAACGCCCTCGGTTATTAACCTATTTAAACATTTAAAAAACCTATGATTTCCAGATTCCGCACATTTTGAAAAAAAGCGAGAGTAAGCATAACGACAGAAAGCCGACCATTATGTCAGCCAAAACGCGGATAAGGCAGCACCATGATTTTCCCACTGGCACAGTCCGACAGCCGTTTTCCTACGGACATAAGGAATGCCCACACCGGCTTACCGGCCGGACCATACGCCTTCAAAGAAAGACAGGACTGCAATGTTACAACATAAGGGCATATTTTATACGCTTTTCTGCCTTATACAACTGATATTTATTATAAATAACATGGAATTGTAACATATTACAAAATCTATAATACTTCATAATAACCTTTATAACCAGTATATTATAAAATAAAAGTCCTTATTTCCCATCTTATGAAATGTTACAGCCTATTCTTATATAACATACGTTTATCTGACATAAACAGTCATGATGGTAACACCATATACCATGCAGCAACAGTAAGTTCCAGTCTGTTGCCAGAAAATCTGATATACAGATATGGGAGGCTTGCGTACTGGCAAAGGAATTGGTACGCAAATAGTACGCAAACGGTACGCATACAGTACGCAAATGGTACGCATACAGTACGCAAATGGTACGCAAATGGTACGCATACAGTACGCAAATGGTACGCATACAGTACGCAAGCAGTACGCAAACGGTACGCATACAGTACGCAAATAGTACGCATACAGTACGCAAACGGTACGCATACAGTACGCAAACGGTACGCAAGCAGTACGCATACAGTACGCAAACGGTACGCATACAGTACGCAAATGGTACGCAAGCAGTACGCATACAGTACGCAAATAGTACGCATACGGTACGCAAGCAGTACGCAAACGAAACTTTTCCTTTCAGTGCCCCGAAAGAAAAGAAAAAAGAAAGGTTCCTGGTTACACTTCCGGTACAGCCCATACACAACCGGCCGTGAATCCACAGCTTGTTGTGGTCCCATCCACAGGGTACGAGGATTCCGTCCTCACCAAATCACTGGAATACAATAACATACACAACCACACGTGTAAAAAGGCCATATTCCGGGTAAAAAAGGCGAAAGTTCTTCCTCTTTATCAAAACGATATGCCTATTTTTGCAAACGATTGTCGCCCAATCCTACACACAGGACGCTGCGCACAAAATAATTCATCACCTTTAATATGTGCAAATGAAACACCTATTCTTATCCTTGTTGGCGGCCACCGCCATCACTCTCTCCGCACAGGCCCAAGAGCCTGCCGACTACGTGAACCCCATCATCGGCACCAACGGAATGGGGCACACCTTCCCCGGAGCATGCACGCCGTTCGGACTGGTGCAGCTCAGTCCGGACACCGACACCATCCCGCAGAACGTGGACGGAAACTACCAGAAAGACGTATACAAATACTGCGCCGGATACCAGTACAGCGACAGCACCATCGTGGGGTTCAGCCATACGCATCTCAGCGGCACGGGACACTCAGACCTGGGCGATTTCCTCATCATGCCCGCCACCGGCGAACTGAAGACCAATCCCGGACGGGCCGGACATCCGGGCGAAGGATATCGCTCACGATACAGCCACAGTACCGAGAAGGCATCACCCGGATATTACGAAGTGATGCTGGACGACTACGGCATACGCGCACAACTCACCGCCACGCCAAGGGTGGGAGTGCACAAATACACCTTCCCCAAAGGAAAAGACGGACACCTGCTGCTGGACATGACGCACGGCATCTACAACTACGACGGCAAAGTGCTGTGGGCATACCTCAGAGTGGAAAACGACACCCTGCTCACCGGATACCGCATAACCAACGGATGGGCCAGGACCAACTACACCTACTTTGCCATATCCCTGTCGCAACCCATACGAAACTACGGATACAAGGACAAGGAGCGTGTGCTCTACAACGGGTTCTGGCGCAGGTTCGACATGGAGCATAACTTTCCCGAAATAGGCGGAAGGGAAGTGGTGGCCTACTTCGACTTCAACACCGCCAACCGTCCGGAACTGACGGTGAAAGTGGCCCTGTCGGCCGTAAGCACCGAAGGAGCGCTGAAAAACCTGCAGGCCGAAGCCGCCGGAAAGAGCTTTGAGCAACTGGCCGCCGAGGCCAGACAAGCCTGGAACGAAGAGCTGGCACACTTCCAGGCAGAAGGTACGGAAGACCAGAAAGCCATGTTCTACACCTCGCTATACCACACCATGATCAATCCGTCGGTCTACATGGACGTGGACGGACAGTATAGGGGACTGGACCACAACATACATCAGGCCGGAGGTTTCACCAACTACACCGTCTTCTCCCTGTGGGACACCTACCGCGCCGAACATCCCTTCCTGAACCTCTTCAAGCCCGAGCGGGCGGCAGACATGGTGGAGTCCATGATAAGACACCAGCAGCAGAGTGTGCACGGCATGTTGCCCGTATGGAGCCTCATGGGCAACGAGAACTGGTGCATGAGCGGATACCACGCCGTACCCGTACTGGCCGACGCCATAACCAAGGGCGTATATGACGACCGAAAGGAAGAAGCCCTGCAAGCCATGACAGAGACCTCGCAAGTGCCCTACTACGAAGGCGTGGAAAGCTATCTGAAATTGGGATACGTGCCTCTGGACAAGAGTGGTACGGCTGCCTCCACCACCTTAGAATATGCCTACGACGACTGGAGCATATACCACACCGCACTGAAGGAAGGAAAGCAAGACATAGCCGAGACTTACCGCAAGCGCGCGCTGAACTACCGCAACATATACGACCCGTCCATAGGATTCGCACGGCCTCGGTACAGCGACGGTTCGTTCAAAAAAGACTTTGACGTGCTGCAGACTCATGGTGAGGGCTTCATCGAAGGCAATTCGTGGAATTTCTCCTTCCACGTGCCCCATGACGTGTTCGGAGTCATGGAACTGATGGGAGGCGAAAAGGCCTTTACGGACAAGCTGGACCGGCTCTTCTCCATGGACCTTCCCAAAAAGTATTATGAGAAGAACGAAGACATCACTGCCGACTGTCTGGTAGGCGGATACGTACATGGCAACGAGCCAAGCCACCATGTGCCCTATCTCTATGCCTGGACCTCGCAGCCATGGAAAACCCAGTACTGGCTGCGCGAGATACTTAACCGCATGTACCGCAACGACATAAACGGACTGGGAGGGAACGACGACTGCGGACAGATGTCGGCATGGTACATCTTCTCCGTCATGGGATTCTATCCCGTATGTCCAGGCACCGACCAGTATGTGCTGGGCGCCCCCTACCTACCTTACGTGAAAGTGGCCCTGCCCAACGGCAAGACACTGGAGATATCCGCCCCCAAAGTGAGCGACAAGAACCGTTACGTGCGGTCGCTGAAGATTGACGGCAACAAGTACGACAAGCTCTACATCACCCATGAGGACCTGATGAAGGGAGGCAAATGGGAATTTGACATGGGCTCCAAGCCCAACAAGGAACGCGGCCTGAACCGTACGGAGAAACCGTACTCCATGACAGAAGGGCTATGAAACGGAAGGAACGGCCACACATACCGCTATTCCCCCACCCCGTACTGACAAATCCCAAAAAACATCCATAACATATCACAGAACATATCAGAACAACAATGAAAACCAACCGCTTGCTTTGCGGTCTGCTGCTCATAGGAAGCCTGACCGCCTGCACATCGTCAAAAAAAGTGCAGAACGAAGAGAATAACAAAGAGTACGAACTGGCCCAGTGGAACGACTACAACGTGGGAAACATCATGTTCGAAGACAAAGCCCCACAGACAAAAGGCTCGGATATATACCGCCGCATAATCCCCGACCCTGCATCCTACATCAGGGAACAGGCCAAAGTGGTGCTGTCCACCCTATACAGCTCGCCCAAAGACAGCATACCGCCCGTACACACCATACACTATACGCTGGAAGACATTGAAGGCATATCGGCCAAAGGCGGAGGCAACGGCAACGTGAGCATATTCTACAGCACCAGACACATAGAGAATTCCTTCGCACAGAACGACACGACCAAACTGTTCTTCGAAACGCGGGGCGTGCTGCTGCACGAGCTGACCCACGCCTACCAGCTGGAGCCGCAAGGCATAGGGCATTATGGAAACAGCCGCGTGGTGTGGGCCTTCATTGAAGGCATGGCCGATGCCGTACGCGTGGCCAACGGAGGATTCAACCGTCCGGAAGACCGGCCGAAAGGCGGGAACTACATGGACGGATACCGTACTACAGGCTACTTCCTGGTGTGGCTGCGCGACAACAAGGATCCCGAATTCCTGCGCAAGTTCAACCGCAGCACGCTTGAAGTGATTCCCTGGTCCTTTGACGGAGCCATCAAGCATGTGCTGGGAGAAGAATACAGCATAGACGGGCTGTGGCACGAATATCAGGTGGCCGTAGGCGACATCAAAGAGTAACAGTCTGGCCCGTAGCTTATGAAGACAAGAGCCAAACTGATGCTGTCGTGCCTCTGCCTGATTGCGGGACTGCATACAGGCACGGCACAGACCGGACGCCTCACCGGTTATGTGAACCCTTTCGTAGGAACCGACGGATATGGCAACGTCTATCCGGGAGCACAAATCCCGTTCGGGGGAATACAGATAAGCCCCGACACCGACAGCAAATTCTACGATGCTGCGGCAGGCTACAAATATTCCCACCATACCCTATTGGGATTCAGCCTGACACACCTCAGCGGCACGGGAATACCCGACTTGGGCGATTTCCTTTTCATCCCGGGTACAGGACAGATGAGACTTGACCCCGGCACTCATGAACACCCCGAACAGGGCTACCGGTCCAGGTACAGCCACGAACGCGAATGGGCGTCGCCGAACTACTACGCCGTGGAACTGACAGACTACGGGGTGAAAGCGGAGATGACCGCAGGACTGCGGGCCGGCATGCTACGCTTCACTTACCCGAAGACCGACAGCGCATTCATCATGATAGACCTGAACCATACCCTGTGGTGGAACTGCGAATGGGCCAACCTGCGCATGATAAACGACTCCACCCTGACAGGATACAAGCTGGTGAAAGGATGGGGACCGGAACGCCACGTGTACTTTGTGGCCACTTTCTCGAAAAAGCTGAAGGACTTCCGCATCATGCAAGACAAGAAACCCGTGATATACAACACCTCAAGGTTCCGCAGCAGTCTGGAGGCTTGGGGAAAGAACCTCATGGCCTGCATAGCCTTCGAGACTGGGGAGAACGAGGAAGTGCTGGTGAAGACCGCCGTGTCAGCGGTAAGCACGGACGGAGCCATGCTGAACCTGCGGGAACTGGACGGACTGACATTCGAACAGCTCAAGGCCAAAGGCGAAGACCTGTGGGAGAAGGAGCTGGGCAAATACCGACTCACGGCCGACAGGAAGACTAAGGAAACGTTCTACACCTCGGCCTATCACGCCGCCCTGCACCCGTTCGTGTTCCAGGATGCCGACGGACAGTTCCGGGGACTGGACAAGAACATAGAACGCGCCGAAGGCTTCACCAACTACACCGTATTCTCGCTGTGGGACACTTACCGCGCCCTACATCCGTGGTTCAATCTGGTACACAGGGACATCAATGCCGACATTGCCAACTCCATGCTGGCGCACTACGACAAAAGTGTGGAGAAGATGCTGCCCATATGGTCCTTCTACGGCAACGAGACGTGGTGCATGATAGGCTACCACGCCGTGTCCGTACTGGCCGACATGATAGTGAAAGGCGTGAAGGGCTTCGACTATGAAAGGGCCTACGAGGCCATGCGGACCACCGCCACAAACCCCCACTTTGACTGCCTGCCCGAATACAGCCAACTGGGATACGTACCCTTTGACAAGGAAGCCGAGTCGGTGTCGAAGACACTGGAATATGCCTACGACGACTACTGCATGGCACAGGCCGCCAAGGCTCTGGGCAAAGAGGATGACTACCAATACTTCCTGAACCGTGCGCTGTCGTACCAGAACCTCATTGATCCCGAAAGCGGATTCATGAGAGGAAAGGACAGCAAAGGAGAATGGCGCACACCGTTCACACCCGTCGCCTACCAAGGACCTGGCTCGGTGAACGGATGGGGCGACATAACCGAAGGATTCACCCTGCAATACACATGGTATGTGCCTCAGGACGTACAGGGATATATGAACGAGATAGGAAAGCCCCTGTTCCGCAAGCGGCTGGACGACCTATTCACCACCGAACTGCCCGACAGCATTCCTGGAGCGCACGACATTCAGGGACGGATAGGCGCCTACTGGCACGGAAACGAGCCATGCCACCACATAGCCTACCTCTACAACTACCTGAAGGAACCGTGGAAATGCCAGAAATGGGTGCGCACCATAGCCGACCGATTCTATGGTAACACCCCTGACGCACTGAGCGGAAACGATGACTGCGGACAGATGTCGGCATGGTACATGTTCAACTGTATGGGATTCTATCCCACCGCACCGTCAAGCAACATCTACAATATAGGCTCGCCATGTGTGCAGGGCATCAGCGTGACCATGAGCAACGGAAAGTGCATAGAAGTGACCACCGACAACTGGTCGGAACGCAACGTCTACGTCAAGACGCTGTACGTCAACGGGAAGAAATACGACAAGTCGTATCTTACCTACGATGACGTGCGCAACGGCGTGAAACTGCACTTCGTAATGAGCGACAAGCCCAACCGCCGCCGTGCCGTAAGCGACGAGGCCGTGCCGCCCTCGCTCTCCAGGCCGGGACACACCATGAGATACCAGCCGGCCCGATAAGACAAGAGAACGGCATCTGCCGCCGTCCATATATAGAAGAAGCGGAGTGAAGCGCATCCCACGAGAAGCTTTCACTCCGCTTCTTCTGTATACGGGCCTTCCACACACCTGCCTCCGGTACGGCAGCAGAAAACAAATTGTGGAATACCGGTGCCGCGCGGCAGGGGACGAAAGCAATTTTCCTTCTCCCCAGTCCTTATGTTTCATGCCGATACGCTATCTTTGCAGCTGCAAACCGTACGGAGGAAACGTCAGACCGACGCACCTTCCCCGTATCTTTTATCAGAAAATATCCGTATGAAAGAACATTCCCCGGAAGCAGACTTTAAATCTGCGACTGCCGGTGACAGCAAGAAGCTGTTCATCGAAACCTACGGCTGCCAGATGAACGTGGCCGACAGCGAGGTGATAGCCTCGGTAATGAAAATGGCGGGCTACGACCCGGCCCAGACACCCGAAGAGGCCGATGCCGTATTCCTGAATACCTGCTCCATACGCGACAACGCCGAGCAAAAGATTCTGAACAGGCTGGACTACTTCCAGTCGCTGCGCAAGAAACGCCCCCACTTGGTGGTGGGCGTGGTGGGCTGCATGGCCGAACGTGTGAAGGACGACCTCATCACCCGCCACGGCGTAGATTTGGTGGCCGGTCCCGACGCCTACCTCAGCCTGCCCCAGCTCATGGCGGAGGCAGAAGCCGGAGAGAAGGCCATCAATGTGGAACTGTCCGCCACCGAAACCTACCGCAACATCATCCCCACACGGCTGGGCGCCAACCGCATATCGGGATTCGTGTCCATCATGCGCGGATGCAACAATTTCTGCACCTACTGCATAGTGCCCTACACGCGCGGAAGAGAACGCAGCCGCGATGTGGAAAGCATACTGCGCGAAGTGGACGACCTGCAGCAGAAAGGCTATAAGGAAGTGACCCTGCTGGGACAGAACGTCAACTCCTACCGGTTCGTACGCCCCGACGGCACCGTGACAGACTTCCCCACCCTGCTGCGCACCGTGGCCCGACAGGCTCCGCAGATGCGCGTGCGCTTCACCACCTCACATCCCAAGGACATGAGCGACGACACCCTGCGCACCATAGCCGAAGAGCCAAACATATGCCGACACATCCACCTGCCCGTGCAAAGCGGAAGCAGCCGCATACTGAAACTGATGAACCGTAAATACGACCGCGAATGGTATCTGGAACGGGTGGCTGCCATACGCCGTATCATTCCCGACTGCGGCCTGAGCACCGACGTATTCTGCGGATTCCACAGCGAGACGGAAGAAGACCACCGGCTCACCCTCAGTCTGATGGAAGAATGTGCTTATGACTCGGCCTTCATGTTCAAGTACTCCGAACGGCCCGGTACCTACGCCTCGAAGCATCTGCCCGACGACATACCCGAAGAAGTGAAGATACGTCGGCTGAACGAGATAATAGCCCTGCAGAACCGCCTGTCTGCCGAAGCCAACGCCCGCTGCGTAGGGCGTACCTTCCAGGTGCTGGCGGAAGGCGTGAGCAAGCGCAGCCGCGACCAGCTGTTCGGACGCACGGAACAGAACCGTGTGGTGGTGTTCGACCGTGGACAGCATCGCACAGGCGACCTGGTGACACTGAAAATCACCGGTTCCACCTCGGCCACACTGCTGGGAGAAGAAGTCTGAACCTATAAAAATCCCCCGTCCGGAATGCCTTTTCGTTTCAGAGGCGTGTCCGGACGGGGGATTACCATATCCTCCCGTCTGCCAGGAAGTCACAGTCTGGGGAAAACGAACTTGTCCGCAGACGAAGTAAAGTGCAGCCCCGGAAGGCCTCCCTGTCCGACCGGATAAGACATGCGTCCGATAAGCGAGTAGTCATCGGCACGCAAGGCATAATAATCAGACGACTGCGAAGTGCGCACATTCACCGTCCAATCCATCATGTTGCCTATGATAAGCAGGTCGTCGGTCTCCGGATTATAGGCATCCACGCCGGTAGGAACAATACGGTAATCTGCCGCCACCACATACAGCCTGTGATTCTTGTCGGTAAACAGTCCCCTTGTCTGTCTGCTGCGGAACTCGGTGACAAACAGATGGCACGGCCGCACCCCGTCGGGTAGCTCCACCACCTTCACATAGGGTCTTCCACGCATCTGTTTCATGTGAAACAGCTTGCCTTCGGCGTCAAGCAGCAGATAGCCCTCGTCATACTCTTTCCTTGTGGTAGGATTCCCCGCCACACAAGTGGCCGGAAAGCAGAATCCCTTGTTGGCCAGCGTCTGCGTGAAAAGCCGACTCTTGCCGTCCTTCCTGCTGTTGGCCTTCATGTCTATGAACTCAATGCCTTCGGACGTAAAACGGAACACGTCGTCGGGCATCTCCAGATCCACACGTCCCGACATGCTCTCCAGCAAAGGATAAAGGCCGGGCAGACAGGCATTGATGTCCTGCGCCGAAGCCCGGAAAGTGAAGTTGGTAAGCTGCACCTCACGGGGAGTTACAGGCACTCCCATCAGCGTGTCGGGAAAACGTTCGTCGCTCATCAGCTGCCTGACATAAAAGAAGGGCAACAGACTGTCAGCCTGTTCCTGCGTATACACGTTCCCCGCACGGTCAGTACGCTCCACCGTCCCGCTGCGCTGACGCGCCACAGATATGAAGTCACCGGCCAGTCCGCTGTAAAGCGTGAACGGCACGGAAGCCGGACGGACGGTGAGGAAATTGTAACACCACGGCAACTGCCACAGCAGCACCAGCACTATGGTCACTCCTAAGAATATCTTGCTAAAACGTATCATAAATCTATTCGCAGTTGTTGTTTGAATCGTTGATCAATCAGTGTCGGCATACTCAGTCCTGCCTGCCTTCCTTAAATCGTGTCACCGAAAGCCACGCCAGCGAAGAAGCCAGCAGGACATAGACAACCAGCCAAGGCAGGAAAGCATTGTAAGCCTCAGGAGCCGGAGCCAGAAAAAACACACGGAGCACCAGGATGCTTACCGCCGCGTTCAGCACACGCCTTTTCCACGTAGGCTCCAGGCAGACCCATGACAGCAACTGATAAGCGGCCACGCCTGCCACATACCAAGGCATGGCCGTAAGCAGCACACGGCTCCATAACTCATAAGGCAATATGCTGTACAGGCAGCCCCACATAAGCAGGTAATTCACGGCAAAACAAGCCAACAGAGCCAGAAGACCATACAACAGCATCACATTGACCATGCGCAATTGCGGATAAGGCAGATGAAGGGTCAGCTTCAGACACTTGCGGTACATCTCTGGCACAAACTGCACCAATGCCAGCAACAGTCCGGCCAACAAAGGAATGTATTGCAACAAATCCACAAACACCACATCGCGCGAGAGCATCACCTCCCACACGTGTTCCACTCCCTTGAGCCTGGCCACACGGAAGATGCGCAACATGGCATAGCCGGCAAAGCCGGTAGTCACCAACAACGCCAGCAACAAGTACCAGCGCGTCTTTATCCATTCTTTATAAAATATGGCTTTAGTCATCGTTTTTCAAAATACTTCGTTTCTTATTCGGAAAATACGCTCAATACTTACCTGTAAGGCCGATGAAGGCATCTTCCAGACTGACATGCTCTCCCTGTAGGCCGGTATAAGGCACTTCCATCTTCCTCAGTTCGGATTCGGCCTCCTGAGGTTGCAGAAAGGAAAAGACCTCCACTGTGTTCCTTATGAAAGTAGGATGATGGAAACCGTGTCCTTCCGGCATCTGCCTGTAAGCGTCAGGCACGGTGAACGTATAACGGTACAACGTGTCGAGCAGCTGCCTCACGGGCTGCTGTGTCAGTATGCGGCCATAATCCATGATGATGCAGTCATCTATAAGACGCTCCATGTCTTGAATGATGTGCGATGTGAGGAACACAGTCTTGTTCTCCGAACGGGCGTAATCGCGCAGATAGTCAACAAACAACCGGCGATAGCCCGGATCCAGTCCCAACGAGAAGTCGTCCAGCACCAGCAGTTCCGGATTCTGCGCCAGAATAAGCCCCAATGCCACTTGCGACCGTTGCCCGTTTGACATGCGCGAAATGCGCTGTCCGGGTGCCACCTGCAACTTGTCCATAAGCTCATAGTAGGCATCACGACGCCACATCCCAGGATAAAACGCAGCATAGAATCTCTCTATCTGGCTGATGGTCATGAACTGGTACTGCACATGTCCCTCAAGCAGCAGACCTATGTTACGGCGCACGGAAGGAGACATTTGCTGTATGTCATGTCCGAAGATGCGACATTCCCCGGCACGGGGCTTCAGATATCCGCTCAGGATATTGATGGTAGTGGTCTTCCCTGTGCCGTTCTTACCAAGCAATCCCAGTATGCGTCCCTTGGGCACACTGAAACTGAGGTTTTCGTATATGCGTCTCTTACCGTAGTAGTGCGTCAGACCGACGCATTCTATGATTTTTTCCATTGTCAATATGTGATTGTAACATAAGAAATTATTGTCGCAGTCACGCTTCACCTACGCCAGCAGAAACCAAATCACCGGCACGGCTATGCCAACCAGCAACTCTATACCTCCCCGGCCCCACAAACCTTTGGTGCCTTTCAGCATGACCACCCCCGTAAGGGTAATCAGCAGCAGTCCTACAGCAAAAACGTCGGCAAACCAAGTCCACCAGCGTCCGGGATTATAGTGCAACGTGGCAAAGGCGCCGAGCAACGGTTTGCGGGTGAGTTTTTCGTAGACGGCGGTGCCTTCTGTCATATTCACCCACAGGTTGGAACCACTCTTCAGAAACACTTTCATCTGTCCCGGCTTGGGGAAATAATGTTTGGTGTAGTTTCCTTCTTCGCCAAGCGGCTCCAACAGCCGCATCACCTCGTCCTTGTCCGGCTTGGCACCGGCAGGCCAGGAATGCGGCAGGCTGTATTCCGTCCTCTTCACGCTGTAGTGAGGATTGATAGTATCACGATGGTTCATGGCTATGCCCGACACGGCATAAGCCACAACCAGTCCGGCAAAGAAGAAGGACACCTCGCGGTGTACCGCCCTGCTCCACCGGCGTAGCGAGGAAGCAAGTTTACCGAATCTCATAATTCTCGGCCTGCAGATAATAGAACGACAGATACGCCTTGCCCTCAGCTTTCTGACGCTGTGCTATACGGGCACGGAAATCGGCTATGCGACCTTCGGACGTATCGGCCGTCTCGCCTCGCGCCTTCTTTTCGCTGTCGCATCCGGCGGCAGTCTCACCATGCTGCTGCACGGCCGAGTTTTTCAGTCTGGCTTCCCATTGCTGCAGATAGGCCTCGTCAATGCGCTGTTCCATCAGCTTGCCGGTGACGCGCACCATGTTGTTCACACACTTGGTGTCAAAAGAGCCCAGCTCACCGGCCTCCACACGGATGGTCTGCGTGTCATCGCTTCCCATCAGAAAGATTTTGGTGGCACCATGCTTGCAGGTATGCGTACACACCCCTTCCACAGTTACGGTCTGTCCGGCCAGTGTCTCGGCCTTGGCCAGCAGGCTGTCTATTTCCATGGCGGCATTGCTGTCTGCCTGCACGGCCACGTTGTCACTGTCTGCGTGCTGTTGTTGTTTGTTGCCGCACGATGTTCCGCACAGCAGAATAGCGGCCAATGCGGCCATCATCATCAATCTGTTCGCTTTCATTTTCTTCTTTATTATGTTTTTATAAGCCCTACCAATAGGGCCATATTGTTCAAATGTCTTTTTGTCTTATACTTATTTTGACGTAGGTCTGGCGACTTGTCCCGATATGGCTGTCTGTCATTTCCCGTTTTTTGGAAGAAGAACATGCCATGTGGACATGGAAATGACCCGTCAGAACCTGCATCCCACCGTACACGTCAGTCTGTGGCGCATGTCACCTTCCACATATTCCGTCCCGAAAGCCTTCACCAGCCCGTAACGCAACGAGGCATAACCTTTCAGTCCTTTCGGACCCAACGCCCGATTATAGCCCAATGTAACAGCCGCCTTCAGACGCTGACAGGTGACAAACTCATACTCGCGGTAAAGGTAAGTCTCCATCCCATCGGGAACAGCCTGGTCTGCAGAGACCGGCACATAGGTCCCGTCAGCAAAGGGTGCTCCGCTTCCTCCGACGTATCCTCCGTCTATGCGGAAGCTGAATACATTCCTCTTCTTCATAAGGTTATATTGTCCTGCCACGTCTACTTCCGTACAGTCCAGCTTCTGCCTGCGATAGAAGGGATAGACCGACGCGGTAAGCTCACGTCCGTAGGCCGACACCCCCGCACGAAGCATCCATAGCGGACAGCCGTCTTCCAACATGAAACTACCCGTATAGGCCACTCCCATGCTGTGGAGAGTCTTCACGGTGGTGTCCAACGTGCCATAGTAGTTCACGTTGCTCATGCCTCCGCCCTCGTTGTCCTCACGGTAAATATTCTCATGGTTGTCCAACTTCTCCTGCCGCCACGAGGCGTGCAGCGTATGGCGGTTGTCCCCCTGCCTCCACAACAGGACGGCGTAAAGCTGCCAGATGTCGGAACCATGACCGCTGTAGACCACGGTGCCGGGCGACTTCTTGCCATAATAGCCGCTTCTCGACTTGTATCCGCCTTCCACAAACAGACTGAGCACATGGGGACGGACATGCCATTTCAGCTGGATTGTGCCGCCGTGGTAACGGTCAAACAGAGGCTTTTCCTCATTTTCCTTAGTGTAGCCGTTCTCGCCGAACTGTTCCGTCTTTCCGAAGAAGGCTCCGTAGCTCACCAGCGAGTTGTACACTTGGTCTGTAGTGCCATACACATCGAACGTCAGTCCTTCCGTGCGGCGGCGGTAGTAGTAGTCCGCTCCGACTTCCAGCCACGCAACCGGCTGCCAGACGACTCCGACGGTAAGATACATGTCCATCAGGTTGTTCACGTGCCGCAGGTCTTTCTGCTTGGCGTAATTGGCTGCGGTGTAGTCCAGCCTGGTTCCCACGCTCCACCGGCGGCCCAGGTCTATCCCCATGGCACCAGCCAGATGGTAAGTCTCCAGCTTCTTGGTGCCCCGGTTGGTGTCGGAAGACTCCACCAGGTCGAAGGGGGCATGTTCCGGGTCAATGAAGTAAGAACCGGCCATGTGGCGTCCGGTGAAACGTCGGTAATCCACCTTTCCGTAGGCCACTACACGGCGGTTGATGCGGCTGTATGATTCGGCCTGCGCTCCTACCTCAAAGGAATTGTCTGACCCGCCGTAATTCACGAATTTGCCGTTCCGCTTGTCCAGGGAAAGCGTCATCTCAGACAAGGAAGACACGGGCAGGGCCGGCAGTCCGGCCGCGTTCTCGCTGTAAAGCCACGCCTCTTCCTGCCGCAGCTGGCTCATGTCAAGCCACGTCAGGGAGTCTGCCTGCCAGGAGTTGGCCATGGCTCCCGCCGCCAGGGCGAGCGCCACGGTCAAGGATGCGATATGTCGTCCGTCTGCAAACATAGGCCGGTAGATGGTTGTCAGGAGGTCAGTCTCTCAGCGACGCCTGGCTTCTTTCATGGAAGTCGTTCGTCGAATTGTTGGTGTCCTGGTAGATGATGCGTGCTCCGTTGGCCAAAGAGGCTTCGGCATCTATGCCGCTGGGGTCATTGCCATAGGCATAACCATACACCAGCTTTCCATCGTTCTCAGGCAGAGCCTCGGTAGCCGCTTGGTCTACGTTACGGTAAGAGGTATGTCCTTGCTTGTTGGTAAGGAGCGTGTAACCTGAGTCAATGCCCGATGTGAGACGCTTGCTGCAATCCGCCTCTTTTTCGGCGTTGAACACCTCCACGGCATCCAGAATCCATTCGTTGGGCACCTTGGCGCAGCACCAGGTAGGCTTATTGTTGCCTGCCACATAATGATAGTCCGGATTGCTGGCAAACTCTACCGGTGTCTCATCGTGTGTGGTGAAGATGAAGAACGCGGGAGAGCTATTGCTCAGCGGCCACCCCGTACCTTGTCCGTATTTGTAAGCCAGCAGGTAATGCCCGGTAGGTATGTTCTCGGAAGGGGCGGGATAATAAGAGGTTGACGAGAAATCCTCCATGTCGTACATGCAGTAGTCCGCATTGCTCAGGTCCACCGAATTAGAATAAGTGGGCGTATGGTTGATGGCTCCGTTCATGGCCACCACAATCTGTTTTCCCGGTTCGATGGTGATATCTTGCTGCGCATACCATATGCCACAGCCTGCAGGTATGTAGCCGTCGGCCGCGTAAACCAGCTCTCCGTTCACATAGTCATTCGTGCTGGTGTTGGCGTTGTAGGGATTGACCATGCCGAAGCAAAGGTTCTCCAGCGTAGCGGTCTGTGCCGAGTTGTTGTAAAGTATCACATACTTGTCGAACTGGTAAAGCCCCGACCCGTCGTCCTTCTGGCATCCGCCCACATAGAGTTCCTTGATGACGACCTGTCCGGATACCGACTCCACCATCTCAATGCTGACCGTGTTGTCCGGGTTCCAGCTTTCATTTACGGTGATTCCGCTAGCGGTTCCGTTCAGCACATGGGAATAGCCGTCCATGGCACGGACCTCGCTGGCCGAAGCCGCATAGATGCCCGCAGGCACTTGGAAAACGGCCTTTCCGTCTGCATCGGTTGTGGCGTCATAAGCGGTTCCGCTGGTGGAAGAAAGGCTGACAGACACACCTGCGGAAGCCTGCACTTCGCTGTCTTCGGGATAGAGCAGCTGTACGCTTACGTTATAGGTGGTATAACCGTTGTCTACTTTATCGTCCTCGTCGTCACTGCAAGCGGCCAGGCCGACCATCATGCACAAGAGCATGTAAAGAGGGAATTTTTTAATCATACTTTTCTTTCTTTTTTTTGAGGTTAATGAATCATATTAGTTATGGTCTTTTTTTTCACTGTCTACAGTTTCAGCCTGACGGACATGCCATAGTAAAACCGAGGTATGTAACCGCTGTTATAGAGGGTCTGCTCCAACCCCGTCTGCGAACTGCGCACCCGCTTCATGTTGTTGAAAAAGTTGGTGGCATAGAACGACAGAGACACATGCCTGCCTATTTCCTTGGTCAGGTTGATGTTGGCCGAGAAGTAAGGCGACAGGCGGTTGGCGTTGAAATAGTAATCCGTGCTGGACTTCACCACCAGCTTGGCCAGCTCGTTGTAGAGCGTACGGTCGTTTTCCGCCGCCCACGCGAAAGTCTCGGCAAAGGGAATGCGCACGTCCGGCTTCTCCCAAGTGGAGTAGTAAAGCGGATACACCGCCACATAACGTCCGCTCCCGTAAATGTCGGTATCGGTGCCCGAATAGCTGCTCACATCGTCCAAGGCGAATCCCCGGCTGCTGCCGTCGGCCAGCTCGCTGAGGTACTGGCGGTAGCTGTACAGGGCGCTCTCCAGACGGACGGAGAATATCATGCGTATCTTAGGCACATGGGTAGTCACTGTCAGGTTCAGATTGAGCTGGCGCGACAGGCTGCCGTTGCTCACCGAAGCCTGGGCCGCCGATGAGGTGGACGTGGCCGAGCTGCCGGCATAATAGCCTACATACTTGTAGGGATTGCCGTCGGCCATAGTGGAAGCCGAGCTTGGCATCCAGGCCACCAGCGTATGATCCAGCCCTTTGTAGCTGTAGAAACTGCCGTCCAGCCGCACCTGAGTGCGCAAGGCGGGTATCTGGGCAAAGTCCACAATCCAGTCCAGCCCCATGCGCCTCACGGGCGACCCGTTGGTGTAGCGGGTATTGCTGTGGAAAGTGTTGCGGGTGGTGTAGGCCAGGTGCTGCGCGGGCAAGGTGCCAGTACGGTCGGTCACGGTGACCACTCCCGTCACCCGGTCAATGGTGTAGACACGGTCGGACGACGGAATGAGACAGTTTTCCAAAGCCGCCTGCGTGGTCTGGTTATAAGAATATGGGGTATAGACATTGGTGCGCAGGTAGGGATGGAAGGTCTTGTTGCGGTAGGCCGACACAGAGACGCGCGCCCATTTCATCTCAGCCTCCACACCAATCTCGGACTGACGGGTGTACTGCCACTTCAGGTCGGGATTGTAGAGGGCTTTCGAGGGAATGGTATAGTAGGCATAGAAGGTGGTGCCTCCGGCCATGGTGCCAGGAGCGAAGGCCAGCTTGTCAGCATAGGAAGGCGCGGGATAGAGCACCTCGAAGGAAGGAAGCTTGACCGATTTGCCCACACCGCCATACAGCCGCAGCGCCTGTATGCCGCGTCCGTCTTCTCCTTCCCACAAGGTGAGACGGGCGTTGAGGCGTGGCGAGAGGCTGGAAACCGTGCCGTATTCGGAATTTCTTATGAAAGTAAGGTCATCGCGCAGGCCGGCCGTGAGCTGTAACAGCGAAGTGCCGCCCAAATGCAGTGAGGCTTTTTCTTCCACGTAGAGGGCAGCGTTATGCATCATGGGCAGGCAGTCGTATCGGTACTCGCGCCAGGTAGGGGCATAACGCATGTCATCGTAGTACAGCCCCCGCCCCCGGTTGCCGCTACCCGTCAGCTCGGCACCGGCCATGACGGTGTTCGACAGACGTCCCCACAGCCGGGTCCAGTCGGCCTTCAGCTTGACGCTGAAGTCCAGCGGCTTGCTGTCGGTGACGGCCAACTCGTACCAGTATCCCGTAGGGCTGAGCAAGATGTCGGCTTGCGGATTGCTGTCGTACTCGGACGCGATGAAATAGCCCTGTTCCATCGTGTGGATCTGCGCCTGGGTGGAAGCACTGCTTTTGTTGGTGTTCACTCTTGACAGCCGGTCGGCGTAGCTGGCCGAAGCGGCCAGTTCCAGATTAGTTATCCACGGCCTGTTCAGCAGCCAGTTCAGGCGGATATTGCCCCTGAAGGCATTGTCACGCCGCTTGGTGTAGGTGTCGCTGAAGGCATCGGGGTCGGCCTCTGAATCATAGCCTCCCACATTGCCCGTAAAGCCCGCCCGGAAGGACAAGGGCCGTTCGTGGTCGCGATTCAGCAACGTGTTGTATGTCAGGGTCAGGACGTTGCGCGTATAGGCGGTGAAGGGAGAGGCCAGGTTGGATGTGGAACGGGTGCGCTCAAAGCTGGCGTTCAGCGTCCCGGCCCTGCTTCCCAAGGCGAAGCCCTTGCTCAGAGCCACCAGCTTGGTTTTGGGTTGCATGGACAGGTTTATGGTAAGCGGTGTCTTACCCTTGCGGGTGTTTATCTTCACCAGTCCGTTCGACAGGTCGCCATATTCCACCGAAGGAATGCCGGTAATGACCTCCACGGTCTCTATGTCCGACGTGCCCACGTTCCTCAAGTCCACCCCTTTGGTCTCGTCCATGGCGGCATTATTCTGCAGCCTCACCCCGTCCACGGTCACAGCGGTGCCGAAGGTGGCGTTTCCCATCTCCGTAGTGCCGCTGTGCAGCCCGATGCGCGTATCCTGCGTGGCCAGGTTCTGGTCTGTGGGTGTCTTTCCGCCGGGCAGCAGCGAAGTGAGTGCCGAGGCATTCACAATCTGTGCATGGTCCAGCGTGTTGCGGTCAATCAGATAAGACGTGGTCTGCCCGCCGGTCTTCTGCTGCGCGGTCACCACCACCTCGTTCAGAGTCAGGTTGTCGGGTTCCAGGCTGACGGCAATGCCGTCCATGTCCGCCTTCACTTCCAGAACCCGTATCTGCTTCACATAGCCCAGACAACTGACGTTCAGTTCAGTCTTTCCCGCCGGCACATGCACGATGCGGAAACGTCCGTCCTCGTCGGTCACGGCCCATTGCCGGGTCTCGGCGAGGTAGATGGAGACAAACTCCAACGGCCGACGGTCCTGCGCGTCGGTGACACGTCCGGAAATGGTGTATCCGTCCTGAGCCACAACACGGCAGGCAAGCGACAAAAGCATGATAACAAGCTGATATTTACGCATATACAAATTCCAACAAGCAGACCGGTAATGTTTCCTGAATCCGATGACAAAGGTACAAGTACTTTCCTTGCCGGGAAATACCCACATGTAGGTATTACGACACATAAAAATCGACTTTCCTACCTAAAGTCTGTCATGCCTAAACAACCATATAAATTTACAACAACAGCCATCCGTCCCACTTTATCCGCTGTCGCCGTGCACGTTTTTCCCGGCATGTACTGACATTATGCCGCACTATCTCCCCATAAGATGACTAATGCACGGCGAAAGCCTTCCTCCTATCCGTTGGAGAAACGCTTCAAAAGTTAATGTACCTGAACAGGAACCATGCTTTCTGTCCATTACTGTATAAATATACTAAAAAACGAGGTGAAAATCCTATCCTACCGCACCGCCAAAGGCCGGGCTGCGCACCGCTTACACTTGCCTGCCGCTCTGTCCGCTCCGGCAAACCGGGGTGCGGACCCATTCACACCGGGCTGCCGACCCGTCCGCCTCCTACTGTCCTCCCTTCCGCACCGTGCGGTGAATCCGTCCGCAGCATGCGCCGGACAGGTAAAGAGCGGTCGTCCCGCTCCGCCACAAGACCCGTTCCAAGAAGAAAAACCCCTCCTTTCGCCTCCATGGAGGCAGGAAAACAGAAAATACCAGCCTGTGCTTTTTCCGGATTCAAGCCTCCTTTTCTACGCAAACAGCTGTCGCATAACACAATCAACAGATTCTTACATAACCGTTTTCCCTCCGACATGTGCTGTGCAAGAATACGCGCTTCTCCGAGTTAACAAATGTGAAATATCAGATTGACATACAAGGGCATAAAAAGGGGAAGAAGGGAAATATTTACAGAACAAGAAGGGAAAGACGAGGACAAAAATATCCGGCGGTGTCTATGACGCACGTCCTCCTGGAAGTGGAGAGACTGACATCACCGACACCGCCGGCACTTATTGAGAAACAGTCTTTTTAAGACAGAATGCAGGGAAGCGAGGACAGGTCATTTATTCAGCCGGAGCATCTCCTCCATATGCTCGCGCGTGTTGCTCAGCCGGGGCACCTTGTGCTGTCCGCCCAGCTTACCCTTGCTGTCCAACCAGTCGTGGAAAAGTCCGGGCCGTGCCACAATGACTTCCAGCGGCTGCAGGGCCAGATTGTTCTGCCGCTTGGCCTCATAGTCGGAATTGACTTCCTTCAGGGTGTCATCAAGCACACGGGCGAACTTGTCCAGATTGTCGGGCATACGGGCGAACTCTATCAGCCACTGGTGGCGGCACTTTCCCCGCTCGTCCATAAAGACCGGTGCGGCGGAATAGTCGGAAATCTGCGCCCCAGTCTCGGCACAGGCCTTGGCCAGCCCCTTCTCGGCATTGTCCACAATCAGCTCCTCGCCGAAAGCGTTGATGAAGTGCTTGGTACGTCCGGTAATGACGAACTTGTAGGGATTCTTGCGCGTAAACTTCACAGTATCACCTATCATATAACGCCACAATCCGGCGGAAGTGGATATGACCATAGCGTAATTCTTGCCCATTTCCACCTCCGTCAGGGGAACGATGCGCGGATTGTCCGAGCCCACGTCCTCCAGCGGGATGAACTCATAGAACACCCCGTAGTCTATCATAAGCAGCATGGAGGAATCAGCCGGGTCGTCCTGCGTACCAAAATATCCCTCGCTGGCATTGTAAGTCTCCACATAATGCATGCGCGGCGAGCGTATGAGCTGCCTGTACTGCTCCCTGTACGGAGTGAAGGCCACCCCTCCGTGGAAGAACACCTCCAGATTGGGCCATACCTCTTCCAGCGTCTGCCTTCCGGTCTTCTTCAGGATATGATGGATAAGCACCAGCATCCACGAAGGCACCCCGGAGAGGTTGGTCACGTTGGCGTGTATGGTCTCATTGGCTATGGCTTCCATCTTAGGCTCGAAATGTTCCATTAGCGCCGTGGCCTTTCCGGGCACGCGGATGAGGTTGACCAGCGGGTTGATGTTCTCTATCAGGATGGCCGAAAGGTCGCCTACCAGACTGTGGTTGGTGTTCAGGTTAGGTGCGTGGCTTCCTCCCAGAATCAGTCCCTTTCCGGTGAAGAACCGGCTTTCCGGGTTCTGATGCAGGTATACGGCCACCGCATCCTGCCCGCCCCGGTAATGGGTGTCGTGCAACGACTCGCGGCTTACAGGCAGGAACTTGCTCTTGTCGTTGGTAGTTCCGGACGACTTGGCAAACCATCGGATTTCCGAAGGCCACAGCAGGTTCTGCTCGCCTTTGCGGAGACGTTCCACATAAGGCTTTATTTCCTCGTAAGTCTGTATGGGCACACGATTCTTGAAATCACTGTAAGTATGTATGGAAGCGTAATCATATCTTTTCCCCCACTCCGTCCGGGAGGCGGAGTGCACAAGACGCTGCATCACCCTATCCTGTAGCTGGTCCGCACGGGTGGCATACTGTTCCAGTTCCCTGTATCGGGGGGCGAAATACACCTTGTTCAGAAAGCTCGTGAGGTTCATCATTGCGTGTCAAATTCTGTTTTTTCCTATGCAAAAGTACTCTTATTTATCATCTTCTCTATCTTTTTTCTCTTTTTTTTCTAACTTTACGGGCGCTTTTCGGCCGATAAAGGAAATACAGGACTGTAAGTGTGACAAAAAGACAAATCACGTTTCCGCCTTATAACAGAAAAGCGCTTGCCCCACGGCCCATGGCGGAAAGATGTGGCTGTCCATTTTTTTAATGTAAAAAGACTGACTTTTATGAGAATCGGGATACTGACCTCAGGCGGCGACTGCCCGGGAATAAACGCCACCATACGTGGCGTATGCAAGACGGCCATCCATCACTACGGCATGGAAGTGACAGGAATACGCAACGGATTCCAAGGACTGCTGACCAAGGAAGTGGAACAGTTTGACGAAAAATCCATATCCGGCCTCCTCACACTGGGAGGTACGGTACTGGGTACCTCGCGCGAGAAGCCCTTCAGACGCGGCGGGCTGATGGACGGTGTGGACAAGCCGTCGCTGATTATGCAGAACGTAAAGGAGCTGGGACTGGACTGCGTGGTATGCATAGGAGGGAACGGTACACTGCAGACAGCGGCACGCTTTGCCGAGATGGGGATGAACATCGTATTTGTGCCAAAGACCATAGACAATGACGTATATGGGACAGACAAATCCTTCGGTTTTGATACAGCCGTGAGCATAGCCACCGACGCCATAGACCGACTGCACTGTACCGCCAGTTCGCACCGCAGGGTAATGGTCATTGAAGTGATGGGACACAAAGCCGGATGGATTGCGCTCTACGCCGGCATGGCCGGAGGAAGTGACATCATACTGCTGCCCGAAATACCCTACAGCATACACAACGTGGGCGATGTCATCATAGAAAGGCTGAAGCACGGAAAACCCTATGCCATTGTAGTGGTGGCTGAAGGCATACCCACCGACGGCCGCAAGCGAGCCGGAGAATACGTGGCTCAGGAGATAGAATATGAGACTGGCATAGAAACACGCGAGACCGTACTGGGATACATCCAACGAGGAGGCTCGCCCACTCCATCAGACCGGAATCTGGCCACCCGCATGGGAGGACATGTCACCGAGCTCATAGCCAACGGACAGTTCGGACGCATGGTAGCCCTACGTGGAGACGACATAGTGTCCGTGCCTGTGGCCGAAGTGGCAGGCAAACTCAGACTCGTCACTCCGCAACACGACCTCGTGGTGCAAGGCAAACGCATGGGAGTTTGCTTCGGCTGACTCAGCGAAAGTAAGATGGAAAACAAATAAAAGAGGAAGATATAAGAAAGGAGAGGTTCATCACACCCTACACTCCACCGTTTCACCGGCATTCTCACCGGACTCAGGTCCCTCTCCAGTTCCGGGAAGCGGTTCCATGGTTTCTGCGGCGGGTACCGCCTGACAGGCATCGCCCGCCAATTTTTTTTCGGCGTGACTTTCTTTGGCTGCTTCCACCTCTTTCCGGAAAGCGGCGTCACCCTTTATCTTGTTCAGGGCCGTATGCGAAGCGTTTTGCTGGGATTCTTTCTTGGTATATCCGGTACCTTTCCCGGCAGAGAGGCCTTCTATGCGCACTTCCGTATGGAACATCGGATTGAATTCCTTGTCCAAAGACTGTTCTATCAGTTCAAAAGATACTTCCAGTTTGTTCTTCTGACTCCACTCTATCAGCTTGGACTTGAAGTTGACTTCCGTACGCGACATTTTGTCCAGGTCTATGTAATTTTTGAAAATTTTCTCCTCCATAAACCACTGGCAGTAGTTATAGCCACGGTCAAGATAAATGGCACCAATCAGCGCTTCAAAGGCATTGCCATACATATAACTGTTGTGCGAGGAAGAGCGTGTACTATACTTTACCAGTTTGTCCAATCCTATGGATACGGCCAGTTTGTTCAAGGTCTCGCGCTGCACAATCTTTGACCGCGTATTGGTGAGGAATCCCTCACGGCGGCCTTCAAAGTGCCTGTACACCACATCGCCCACCACAGCATCCAAAATAGCGTCGCCCAAGAACTCCAGCCGCTCATTATTCAACAGCTTACCCTCTTCCGAGCGGACAGATGTCGATTTGTGGAGCAACGCCTGTCTGTATAGTTTGATATCTTTCGGGAAAAAGCCCAGAATTCTATAAAAACAAAGATAAGACTCTCTATCCCTACGGAACAGGAGCCTTATCTTTCCTATTTGATTATGCAACGTGTCCAACGTCAACCAACATATTTTTTGAAGATGACACAAGCGTTGTGGCCACCAAAGCCAAACGTATTGGACAAAGCCACCTTCACCTCACGCTTCTGGGCTTTGTTGAAGGTGAAGTTTAAATTATAGTCAATATTCTCATCATTGTCTCCGTCCTCATGGTTGATGGTAGGAGGTATGATGTCGTTCACTATAGCCAATATGCTGGCAATGGCTTCCACAGCTCCGGCAGCACCCAGCAGATGTCCGGTCATTGATTTGGTGGAGCTGATGTTCAGTTCGTAAGCATGCTTGCCAAACACTTCCTTTATGGCCTTCACTTCCGATATGTCGCCTACGGGTGTGGACGTACCGTGCACATTAATGTAGTCCACTTCTTCGGGAGACATACCCGCATCTTCCAGCGCATTGGTCATTACCAGTTTTGCGCCCAGTCCTTCGGGATGGGAAGCTGTGAGATGATAAGCGTCGGCCGACATGCCCACTCCGGCCACTTCGGCGTAGATTCTCGCGCCACGAGCCTTGGCATGTTCCAGTTCTTCAAGAACAAGACAGCCACCTCCCTCGCCCATGACAAATCCGTCACGACTTGCGCTGAACGGACGTGATGCCGTCTGAGGCGAATCATTACGGGTGGACAAAGCATGCATGGCATTGAAACCACCTACGCCACAAGCGGCAATGGCAGCTTCGGAACCTCCTGTCACAATGGCATTAGCCTTACCCAGACGGATAAGGTTGAATGCATCAGCTATGGCATTAGTGGAAGTAGCACATGCGGAACATGTGGCATAGTTAGGCCCATGAAAACCGTAGAGGATAGAAATCTGACCGGCCGCAATATCCGATATCATCTTTGGAATAAAGAAAGGGTTGAACTTGGGGCCAAGGTCTTTATGGAGAGCATAACTGCCTGCTTCTTCCTCGAAAGTGCGGATACCGCCTATACCTGCGCCAAAGATGACACCGATGCGGTCCAGATCTTCATGTTCAACATCAAGACCCGAATCTGTCACAGCCTGTTTAGCCACAGCTATGGCGTACTGCGTGTACAAATCCATCTTGCGGGCGTCCTTACGGTCAATATAATCGGTAGGATTGAAGTTCTTTACTTCGCACGCAAACTGGGTCTTGAAAAGAGATGCGTCGAAATGTGTAATGGAATCCGCCCCGCTAACCCCGCTGACAAGATTGTCCCAGAATTCCCGGACAGTATTGCCAATGGGGGTAACGGCGCCGAGTCCTGTCACTACAACTCTTTTTAATTCCATACGTAAGTATTAGTAATGGATTAAAGTTATTTGGCGTGCTCTTCGATATAAGAGATAGCGTCGCCTACAGTTGCAATCTTTTCTGCTTGGTCATCAGGTATAGATACACCGAACTCTTTCTCAAACTCCATAATCAGTTCCACTGTGTCAAGGGAGTCTGCACCCAAATCGTTGGTGAAGCTTGCTTCGGGTTTTACTTCGGCTTCGTCTACGCCCAGCTTATCTACGATGATAGCTTTTACTCTTGATGCAATTTCTGACATAACTTTAAGATTTTAATTAATAATTAGTTTTATTTCTTTAATTTTGCGATGCAAAGGAATGAAGATTTATTTTTCCGCGCAAATATTTGAGGAATTAAATGTAATATTTTGCACATTTTTTACTGTTATGTGCAGGTTTTGATTAGAAATGATGAAAAACATTGCTGTCTTTGCTTCAGGTAACGGCACTAACGCCGAGAACCTGATACGCTTTTTCAACAAGGAAGAAAGCCTCATGAGGGTGACACTGGTAGTGACCAACCGCCTGACGGCCGGAGTGAGAGAACGGGCCGCAGACCTTGGCGTGTCCTGCCTGTACATACCCAAAGAGATGTGGAAAGAAGGCACAGAAATCCGCCGTTGTCTCTGGGAACGAGGCATCGACTTCATTGTGCTGGCCGGATTCTTGGTGCGCATTCCGGACATACTGATAGAAGCCTACCCGCAACGTATAGTCAACATTCACCCCGCCCTACTGCCCAAATTCGGAGGAAAGGGCATGTACGGAGATCACGTGCACCGTGCCGTAGTGGAAGCCGGGGAGACGGAGAGCGGCATCACCATACATTATATTAATGAGCATTACGACGAAGGCACCATAATAGCCCAGTTCCGGTGTCCGGTATATCCTGCCGACACACCCGACGATGTGGCCCGGCGCGTGCACGCACTGGAATATGAGCACTACCCGCAGGTAGTGGCCCGCTTGGTCGGCGCACTTCAGGAGTAAGCCTGCCTTTCGCACCTCACCTCGTAAGCGCCCCACTCTCTTCGCAACGGATAGTTGTTGCGCAGTCGTTCAAACCATTCCGGATGCGACTTCAATGCGCGGCTGTCTGTCTGAGGGTTGTATATCCGGAGACTGGCTTCGGTCCAGTCTGCAGCTTCTATCACCCGGCATGGAGGCTGGGGAGGTTCTATGTGGCAGGTGGCGGAAATATGGAAGAAACGGCATACAGACTCCAGTGCCATGCGGGTGGCGTTAGCCTTTCCGTCGGCAGAATACCCGGCTATGTGGGGAGTAGTGATGAAAGCCCGTTCCAACAGCGCGCGGCTTATGCAAGGCTCGTCTTCCCACGTATCCACCACGGCATCTCCGACCTGCCCGCTGGCTAAAGCGTCAAGCAGGGCGGCGGTGTCGGCCACTTCTCCTCTGGAGGTGTTCATGAAGAGCGGCCTGCGTCTCAGGTTGCCGAAAAAGTCCTTGTCCGCCAGATGGAAAGTGTTGTGGCGTCCGCCTCTGTCAAGCGGCACGTGGAAACTCACCACATCGCTTTCCCTGGCTATCTGCTCCAAGGAGACGAAGCGGCTGTCTCCCTCACGTTCCTGGCGGGGAGGGTCGTTCAGGAGAATCCGCATACCGAGCCTCCGTCCCACACTTTCCACGCACCGTCCTACGTGCCCGGCTCCCACTATGCCCAGGGTCTGCCCGCGCAAAAGCCTCCCCGCGCGACGCTCCCACAGCAGCAGGGCCGACTGCACATACTGCCCCACCGACGAGGCGTTACAGCCGGGAGCATTGGCCCATGCTATGCCGGCTCTCCGGCAATAATCCACATCTATATGGTCGAATCCTATGGTAGCGGTGGCAATGAACCTCACCTTGCTGCCTTCCAGCAGACTGCGGTCGCACCGGGTACGGGTGCGCACAATCAGCGCGTCGGCGTCGGCCACCGTCTGCGGACTGAACCCGCAACCCGGAACATAGTCCACTTCATCCGCTATCTGCTCCACAGCACCTTTTATATAAGGTATATTACTGTCTACAACGATTTTCATGCTTCTGCCTCCCTTATTTACGGACATTTTGCGCGCAAAGGTAGGGATAAAACCTACAAAGTGTTTGGCTGTATGCGAAATATTCCATAGCTTTGGCAGCCAAGATTAAAAAAAAGATTATCAGCATGAACAGCATCCACGTCATCACGCCGGTGAAAGACTCCATCGACACCACGCTGCGCACCGTACACTCGGTCATGAATTCCATCCATGCCACTCCGTTCACCTACACCGTATACAATGATTTCAGCACCCCCGAAAACACGCGCATCCTCCATGAAGCGGCCCAGAAAGAAGGTTTTGAGGTCATTGACCTGGCCGGACTGACCGACCATCCCTCACCCAACTACCTGCTGACATTGCAGACTTCCCGCCGCCGCGCCCTGGCCGAAGGTGCGGGACTGCTCATCGTAGAATCGGACGTGACCGTGCGTCCTGACACCATCCAGGGACTGGCGGACGGTGCCAAGGAACATCCCGACTGTGGCATAGCCGCCGCTGTGACCGTAGACCAATACGGACACATAAACTATCCTTACCTCTATGCGCAAGGCATGGAAAACCAGGCGTTCAGCACCCGAAAGCACTGCAGTTTCTGCTGCTCGCTGCTCACTCCGGCACTGCTCCGGGCTGTAGATTTCGACCTTCTGGACTCCAAGAAGAACTGGTTCGACGTCACCATATCGCACCGTTCGCTCAAAGCGGGATTCAAGAATTATCTCTTCGCCACCCTGCCCGTACTCCACAGCCCCCACGGCAGCCGTCCGTGGAAGCAGCTGAAATACACCAACCCGATGAAATATTACTGGCTGAAACTGACTAAAGGACTGGACAAAATCTAATGGAACATATGGAAAAAACTTTGGTTTCTGTCATCATACCTGTCTATAATATGGAGCAATACCTGCGTGAGACGCTGGATTCCGTACTTGCTTCCGACTATCCCAATTTTGAAGTGATACTGATGGATGACGGTTCGTCGGACTCCTCTCCGGCCATCGCACAAGAGTATGCTTCAAAAGACAGACGGATGAAAGTTTACGTCCAGCCCAACGCGGGACCGTGTGCCGCACGCAACCATGCCATCGCGCAGGCGCATGGCACATATATCCTGCCGGTGGATGCCGACAACCGGATTACCCCGACCTTTATCAGCCATGCGGTGGAAGAGATAGAGAAAGACCCCGAAGTGAAAGTCGTCTGTCCGCGCGCGGAATACATAGGCGACCGTAGCGGGGAATGGAAGCTTCCTCCGTTCTCGCTGCATTTGCTGGCACGAAGGAACATGATCGATACCTGTGCGCTATACCGGAAAGCCGACTGGGAGCGGATAGGCGGCTATTGCGAGGAAATCATTGCCCGCGAGGACTGGGAATTCTGGATATCCATGTTGAAAGATGGGGGTAAAGTCGTGCGTCTGCCTCAAGTGGAGCTTTACTATCGTGTGAGGAAAGGCTCCAAACGGATATTGGACCGCTCTCTTAAACCGCATGTCACTAAAGTGCTCAACATACGCCACGCCGAGTTCTTCAGGCGTGAGCTGGGCGGTCCCCTACGGCCAGTCCGCTCATGGTCCAGATTCCTGAACCGGTTGGACCGCTTTTTTCATCCTTACTGCATGACCGTGGCCCCCCAGTATGCGTGGGTCAAAGACTTTGCAAGCGTTCTCCCTTCAGTATTCAAGGGCAGAGGCACGGTAATCTATAAAGGGAGAAATGAGTTGCGCGAATTTGACCTGAACGGGCTGAAAATGGTGGTGAAGTCTTATCAGATTCCTCATCTGCTCAACCGCATCGTCTACCGTTTCTTCCGTGAGTCCAAGGCCAAGCGTTCGTTCCGTTACGCGCAAAAGCTGCTCAGCATCGGCGTGGGGACCCCCATTCCGATAGCCTACTGTTCCACAGGCTCGTGGCTGCTGTTCGGACACAGTTATTTCATCAGCCTGAAGTCAAAATGCCCCTACACCTACCGCGACTTTGGAAGACGTACGTTCAAGCGTCAGGAAGACATACTGCGTGCCATTGCCGCCACGACGGCCCTGCTCCACGAGAACGGCATTCTGCACAAGGACTACTCGGCCGGCAACATTCTTTTCGGCGAGAATGCGGAGGGAGGCATTGATGTGGAGATTATCGACCTGAACCGCATGAGTTTCGGCAAGGTAGGCATAGAAGCCGGATGCAAGAACTTTGAGCGTCTTCCGGGAACGCATGAAATGTTCAAGGTCTTGGCCGACGAATACGCCAGACGCCGTGGATTCGACAGCCAGAGGTGCCTGGAACTGATAGAGAAATACCACCATTAGAGCCGTGCGTAAGAATCAAGGACAAGGAAGGCATTCCCTTATCAGCTGTCCGGATAGCCAAGCCGCCGCCTGAAGAAATCCGGAATGGTGGTGTCGGCACAAATGTATCCGTCCTTACACAACTGACTGTATTGCCTGCTTCCGATAACCCCTTCATATTCATTCTCCAGCTTGCCGGCCTTGTACATCCGGTAAAAGTGCCTCCAGTGCTGTCCGATGTGTTTGTGAGGGTTCTGTTCGAGCTGTCTGCCCCCGTTAACCATCTTGCGGAGGAAGTGCTCCTTGCCTTTGATGGGATAGTGGTAGATGCAGACGGAGCTTTCCCTTGCCTTGCACGGCAACATCACCACCTTGTGGTTGCCCGTGGATATTTGGAGGTAGGAAGTGGTACGGTGCATCACCTTGTTGCGCTGGGGGACAAACAAAGAGTAGTCCGAAAGCCCGTACCGTCCGGCTGCGGTCGCGTCGGCAAACGGGCAGACAGCATGGTCCCATGTCCAAAAAGGCTTGCCCTCTTCGGGATACATCACCTTGGAGCGACACTGCAACACGTTGGCGCCGGTAGCGGAAAGTTCGTCCTTCAGGTTGCCTGTGGACGCATACCACAACTCGTCGGCATCGGCGTTGACAATCCAGTCCGCCCCCAATTCCTCCTTGGCAATCCATATCATACGGTCCACCCAATGTTTCTGATTATAGTTGGTACCGCTTTCACGAATATTTTTCTTCACCCACCCCAAGGCTTCATATTTACGGATAATGTCGGCTGTGTGGTCGGTAGAATTGTTGTCGGTGATAATAAATCCGTCCACCCCCATGGCTTTGTGGAACTTCAGATTTTCTTCAAGAACATCCTCCTCATCCTTGACCAGCAAGGTCATGATGAGTGTAGGTTGGGGTGTAAGGCGGTATGCCTTGTGCATCTCCAACAAGGATGACATGACTTTCTTCAGAAGATACATTAGTTTCTGATTTTTCTACGTTTAGGTCTATAATTTTACAAAGTTATGAAAAACAGGTGAATTTTTCATTTAATGGAGTAAAAAAGTTGCTTCTTCCGTCCGATTCGTTCCGCTGCCGGACAGTACCGGCCTGTCTGCCGGGAGAATCCGGGCAGGCTCTACCCCTTTTCTCCGGAACATCCGCACAGCCCGTAGGCCACCCTTTCCAGTAGCCCAGGTTCTGCGGAAGAGAACTTGCGGGCAAAAAGTTTGTCGGACAGGGCCAGTTCGCCGAAGTCCGCCGCCTGCCACACATAGGGCGTTCCCCGTTCCCAGTCAATGAGGCGCATGCACCCCCGGTCGGCATCGGCCTCGTCATACAGTTTCGCGCGGAAGGGCGAGTTCCACAGCACGCTCTGCACGAACAGCTCGTCGGGGCAGAGTGTATGGGCGAAGCGCTTCAGCACAAAGGCTTTCCGCGACAGCAGATAGAGGCAGAAGGCATGGGTGACGCTGAACCATTGCGGCCCCTTCCTGAACTCCATCTCTTTCCTTCTCCGTATGCCCAGCAGCTTCTGCCCTATGAGGAGCAGGTTGCACAGCGGTGTAGCCAGCGCATGTCTCAGCGTGCCCTTGGGACGGAGCGCCTTGGTGAAGAAGAAGTAACGCGACACTCGCTTGTCCAGTTCCCGCCGGTGGGCGGCCGACTGCCAGAAGCCCACAAACTCACATCCGGCATGGCGGCGGAAGAAGTCGTGTATGTAGTCCTGGCTTTTCAGCGGCAGATCCACACCCGACAACAGATGGTAGTAGGCATATGTGCCCTTTGCCACGGCAGCCTCCAGCAACAGGAACTCAGCCTCCACCAGACTGAGGTCTCCCCAGTAAAGTTCCAGCGGAGCGGGCAGCAGGCAGAAACCGGCACGGACAGGACGGTACTCCTCCATGCGGGCACGCAGGGCGGCCGAGCGGCGGTCCACATGCAGGAAGATGTCGTTGCGCACGTCGTCCAGCGCGGCCAGCAGGGTGTCCAGCACCTGCGGCTCGTGGTGGGCTATGATGAGATAGGCATGTTTGGGTGTCATGGCCGGTGGGGTTATACGGATACAAAATTAGCGGAAAGCGCGGACCTGCACAAGTCCGTCTGCCTGTTTCTGCCCGAAGCGGGCTTTTCAGGGCAGCAGCCGGTCGCGTTTCATGGTGGGCGCCCATGGCCATACCAGACGCAGCCAGTGGTTCAGGTGGGCCAGGCGGCCGTCGTTCCGTCCGGTACCCAACCGTTCTTCCAGCCGACGGAAGAGCCGCTGCCGGTCGGCACCAGGCACAGGCAGCTTGCGCACCTTATTATATAGTATGCCATGCCTCACCCTCCGCTTCCAGACACCCATGCGGGGCAGCATGCGGTCCATGCAGGCCAGTATCTCCGCATCCTCCACCCTCCCCTCTCCGGTGGTGTCGGCCTTCACGGTCACCTTCTGCCCGTGCTGACGGAAAAGGTTCAGCTTGTCGTACACCTCCACCACATCGCCCTGCGCGGCCATCAGCACCCAGAACAGCCAGTCGCCGCTATAACGCATGCCGCCGCAGACTTCTGCCCCGGAACGCAGGAAGCAGTCCCTTCGGAACAGGGTCGAGCTGGCATTGGCTATGTAGTTACGCCAATACAGGTTGCGTTCCACATACCTCTTGCCGTTGAATATGTGGTATGGGGGAATCGGCGTGCCGTAGCGGGTGGTCCACCGGTCTATGTCGTCCGGCAGTGTATTGCCGTCGCGGTCTATCAGCACGGAACCGCAAAAGGCCACGGAAGCCTTCGGACAGGCATCCATCACGGCGTTCATTACGGAAAGGAAATGCGGACTGGCCACGTCGTCGCTCTCGGCCAGCCACACATACTCGCCCTTGGCACGGCCTATGCCCTTCAGCCACTGGGCAAACGGGCTTCCCGTGTTACGGGTGTTGATGTCCGTGCAAGCCACATGCGGGTTGTCCGCATAGGAACGGAGAATGTCGGCGCTACCGTCGGTAGAGCAGTCGTCCAGCAGAATGAGTTCGAAGTTCTGGAATGTCTGCTCCAGTATGGAGCCGATGCGGGTCTTCAGATAAGGGGCATGGTTGTAGTTGGGCACTACGACGGAGACTTTGGGTGACATAACAAAAATATCGTGTTAGGTTCATTGTAAGGACAAATGTAGCGTATTTCTTCGGGAAACGTTGAACTCATTTAAACTTTTTGCGATTTCAGTCCGGAGAAACAGACCGAACAGGAACCCGAAATGAAGTAAAAACAAACTTTTCAGAAAAAGTTTAAATGAGTTCACTATCTTTGCGTCTCAATTCTCATATAAAAAAATTGTATGCTATCCATTATCGTCTGCTCCATTTCCCCTGAACTTTTGTCCAAGCTGGCCCAAAGCATCGAAGAAACCATCGGTGTGGAATATGAGCTTATCGCCATAGACAACCGTCAGGACAACCGTCCCATAGCCCAGGTCTATAATGAAGGGGCACGCAAGGCCCGCTATCCCTATCTGTTTTTTGTGCACGAGGACGTACTGTTCCATTCCAAGGATTGGGGAGCCATCATAGAGCGCAAGCTGGCCGAACCAGACTGCGGCGTAGTGGGCTTTGCCGGTTGCAAAGCCATGATGAATACATATGGCGGGTGGGCACAGTATGACAACCAGTGGTTGTGTGCCTTTTATTTCGCCAACATATCCGGACGCCCTACGTGGCTGGAATCATATAATGTGAAGCTGCATACTCCTTATGAGCAGGTGGTTACTTTGGATGGCTTCGCTTTTTTTGTGCGTCGTGACGTATGGGCGGAATTTCCTTTTGATGAGGATTTGCTCACCGGCTTTCATTGCTATGACGTGGATTTCTCATTGCAGGTAGGCCGCAAATATAAGAATTACGTCTGCGGACTGCATATATGGATAGAGCATCTGTCGCCTGGGCAGTTCAGCGAGCATTGGGTTGCCTATACCGTCCGGCTTTACCGTTCAAAGTGGAAAGCCATGCTGCCAGTGCACGTTCCGGGCATCAGGCTCACTCCCAAAGAAATGTGCCGCAATACGGAAGGGATGTTCTACCGTTTTTTATTCAAGGCTTTGCGCACCGACGTGCCTCTGTCTGTCAAGAGACAATTGTTGGGGGAATTCTGGCGGTTACCGTTTAGTTGGGCACATCTGTCACACTGCTTCAGTTGTACGCTAAAGTTTGTGCGGACAATGCACGTTTCACATTAGATGTTCATCAATTGGTATGCCGGAACAATGGGGCTATATGCTTCTTATAGGAGAGCCATAATTTCCAAAGCCTGTAATGCCGGTAGGAGATGTTTCCTTCTCTTGCAATGAGCCGGAACAGCTCTTTCCTGCGTGAAGGCGAAGATACCCGATAGTATTTCACAACCTTGTAGTAATTATACTTATCTTGAAGAATGTCTTTCTTCCTCATTCTCTCTTTGGTGTACAGGCTTCGCTTGATATAAGCTATCTCTCCCAGCGAATTTCCCTCCTCGCTGCCTTTTACCGTAGTGTTGTTGCCATGTTTTCTGAAGCAATTCAGCTTCCGGTGTATCTCAATGATGTTTCCCTTCCTGATCTGTTCTATCCAGAACAGCCAGTCGCCACAGTAGCGCATCTGGCGGAAACGAGGGTCAATGTTCTCCAGACAGCCTTCCCGCCGGAACAGCACCATGCTTGCGTTGTACACCGAATTGAAGGCAAGCATGTGCGACGTCAGGTATTCGTGTGAGGGAAACTCGTAGGCTTTTCCGTCTTCTTCCCAACAGTCTGTGCCTTCTATTTTTATGGGATTGCCTTCCCCGTCCACTCCGCAGGAGCCGGTGATGCACAGCTGCGCTTCCGGATGCTCCTCCAGTTGGCGCACGGTATGCTCCAGAAATTCCGGCTTGGCATAGTCATCGCTTTCGGCTATCCACACGTACTTGCCCTGGGCCAGCCTGATGCCTTTTTCCCATTGCATAAACGGATAACCGGTGTTCCGGTCGTTCAGCACAAGATGGCTTACGTGCGGGTTGCCGGCATATGACTCCAGCAGTTCACGGCTTCCGTCGGTGGAGCAGTCGTCCAGCAATATCAGTTCGAAGTCTTGGAATGTCTGCTCCAGTACGGAGTTTATCCGCAGGGGCAAGTAACGCTTGTGGTTGTAGTTGGGTATGATGACACTGACGGTCACTTTCGGCTGTTTCATTTTTCAGGCGGTTTATGGTTATCAAAAACGACTTGCAAAGATAGTACTTATTTTTCAAGGAATATAAGAACAGTCGGCTTACATTGGCCAGTCTATTAATTTTTGCAGGTTCCAAGCCGCGCCATGTCAGAAAAAACAGGTAGATTTGCATTTTAATCACGGAGGAACAATTATGAAATCGGCTATTTGTGCCATCGCACGCAACGAATGCGAATATCTGGAAGAATGGATAACCTACCACTTGGACCTGGGCTTCACACACATTTTTCTGTATGACAACAACGATGCGGGCGATGACAGTGTGCGAATGCTGCTGCAGTCCATGCCCGCCGCCGGACGGGTAACGCTGACAGACTACCGGGGCGCGATGGCGGCACAGCTTACGGCTTATAATGACTGTTACTTCAGACACGGGAAAGACTTCGACTGGATGGCTTTCATAGACATTGACGAATTTATAACGTTCGGGACGGAAAACCGGCACGCTTGCATCAATGATTTCCTGGCCGGGGTACCCTGCCGGTTCAACGTGCTTGCCATCAACTGGATGTATTATGGCGACAATGAGGAAGTCGTCTATCGGAAAGAAGGAGTGATGCGGCGTTTCCCGAAGCCTGCGGAAGACACCTCCCAAAACAAGCATGTCAAGGTGTTGGCACGCACACGGCAATCCCTCTTTTTCTTGCGCAACCCGCACTGCATGGACGGCGACTGCCGCATCTGCGACGACTGTCAGGCGGAAGTTCCGGAAAGTTCGCCTTTCAAGTCTCCGTCGTACAAACAATTATATATACGTCATTATGGGACCAAGACCATAGAAGAGTTCATTACGCACAAATTGCTGAGAGGAGCTGCCGACCAGACACACAATCCTTATAAGCTGGAACTATTCTATCAGCTGAACAGACGGAGCAAGGCGAAACGGGACGTGGAACGCAAATACTTCCATATCCATAAGGAAGTGCCTTCTCCCTGTGTCAGCATTATTGTCCCTAACTATAACAACCGTCTTTATCTGAAAGAATGCGTGGAATCCGTGTTGGGACAGACCTTTACCGACTACGAGCTTATCTTGCTGGACAACTGTTCCGATGACAACAGCCAACGTTTGCTTCTATCCTACAGCACCCATCCACGGGTGAGCTACGTGGTGCTGGACACAAGGCATGACGAAAATCCTTTCAGGCAACGGGAAAAAGGAATAAGGCTGGCCAAAGGCCGGTACGTCTGGATACTGGAAAGCCACGACAGCGCCGACTCCCATTTCCTGGAAAAGGCAGTGGAACAGATGAGACTGCATCCCGAGGCGGCCCTGTGTTTTGCGCATTCGCGTGCGGACGGCGGAAAAGGGGAGTCTCCGTACGCCTGTCACAAACCGTCCGGAAGACCTGCGGAAGACCAGGATATCCGCGTGCATGCGCCTGCGGACCTTCTGAAGGAGCGGCTGGCTGACGGCAACCGGATGTGTGAGCCTTCCATGACCCTTTTCCGCCGTGAAGGTTTCTGGGAAAAGACAGACAAGGCATACCGTTCCATGTGCCTTTGCGACAACTGGCTGTTCTGGATAAGACAGGCACGCAGGGGAATGGCGGTGGAAATCTGCCATGAACTGGGACTGGTCAGGCATCAAAACGACCCTGTGCCCATCCAGGAAAAACTGACCGTAGACGCTTTGCTCGAAATGGCTGCGACAAAAAAGAATCTTTATGAGGATTTGGCCGTCAAGGCATGGGTCACAAAGGACAAGCACCAGTTCTATGTCAAGGTAAGAAAATGCAAGACAAGTTCCTTCAGACGCTTCAAGCGGATATGGAGACTCAAGGCACAGGCTTGGTGGGATTATGTGACATGGCCGGTCATACGTCATTTCCAACGGCAGGCCTGACGGCATCCGTTTTTTTCATTCTGACACTTTGACTTCCTTTAACACGGAGAAGCCCTTCGTTTCCGTCCGAAATGTCTGCGGCGCGCAACAACGCAGGATTTTTTCACATACGGCATTACATCACAGCGGATTAGGCCGGAATTTAACATTTCAAAGAATGTCGGTAATCGTGGAAAAGACGGAAAAATCCCGCATTTTGGCTGCGCGAAACACGGGCAATATATCATCCGGTGACGAATGATATAATGTCCGCCACCGGACATTATATTGCCAGCCTGCCTTTTATACGTTAGCCGACGGCTGTTTTCAAGTTTTCCATACTCTATTCTTTAACATTTATATACACACCAATCCTTTCAACGCTTCGTTTTTTACTTATTTATACATTTCTCTCCTTCCTTTTTCCTGTTCCTGACGATATTCGGAAGAATGGAGCGTAAGCGAAATACCGCATTTAGCTATCATATCGGAAGAAAAAACAGCGAATAACCAGACATAATGATTTCCGATAATTGGTCATCCGACAAGCAGAAACCCATATGCCGCGCCTCTTTTTGCATTCTTCGGACTACCATGTGGTTGTTTTTTGTATTTTTGTCATCCAAAAAGCGTTCCGCCTGTAAAGACGGCCCTATTTGTAGAGTCCGAACGCCTCTCTTTTTTATGAATCAATATTAACTGTATAAGATGAAACCACATTTTCTACTGGCCGCATCCCTGCTGGCCGCATCCCTATCCGTCTCCGCACAAGAAAAAGCGGTGTGCAAGCCCGTAGGCCTGCTTTGCGACTATCTGGAAAGCCCGCTGGGCATAGACAATCCCACCCCCCGCCTGTCGTGGCAACTGGGCGACGAAAGGCAAGGCGCCCGTCAAACAGCCTGGCGCATCGTGGTGGGAACCGACTCGCTGGAAGTGGCCGGCGACAAGGGCAACGCCTGGGACACAGGACGGCAGGAGACCGGACGCATGCCCGTGGCCTACGCCGGACAACCGCTCCGCCCCTTCACCAAATATTACTGGAAAGTATGTGCCTGGGACAAGGACCGCGTGCCGTGCGCATCGGACGTGGCCAGCTTCGAGACCGGCATGATGGACATGGCCAACTGGCAGGGCGCGTGGATAAGCGACGGACGGCCCACCGACTACAAGCCCGCCCCTTACTTCCGCAAGACCTTCAACGCGGGAAAGGACATCCGCCAGGCCAGAGCCTACATAGCCGTGGCCGGACTCTATGAGCTATACATCAACGGACAAAGGACAGGCGACCACCGTCTGGATCCGCTCTACACGCGCTTTGACCGCCGCAACCTCTACCTGACCCACGACGTCACCGCACTGCTCCGCCAAGGACAGAACGCCATAGGCGTGGTGCTGGGCAACGGCTGGTACAACCACCAGTCCATGGCCGTGTGGGACTTCCACCGCGCGCCCTGGCGCAACCGCCCGACCTTCTGCATGGACCTGCAC
The DNA here is from genome assembly GCA_949296415.1 of uncultured Bacteroides sp. Lineage (GTDB taxonomy): Bacteria > Bacteroidota > Bacteroidia > Bacteroidales > Bacteroidaceae > Bacteroides. Next base: position 74,395 of record CASFQC010000001.1, read on the forward strand.
ATAACCTATACCGACGGCACCACGGAAGTCATCCGCACCGACCGCGACTGGAAGACCGCTTCAGGGCCGTTGGTATTCAACAGCATATATACCGCCGAACACTACGACGCACGGCTGGAACAGGAAGACTGGGCCATGCCCGGATTCGACGATTCCAAATGGCAGGGCGCAAGCTACCGCCCCGTGCCCTCGCAGAACGTCACGGCACAGCAGGCACGCCCCATCCGGGCCGTAGACACACTCGCAGTGAAGGACTGGAAACAGCTGGACGACACCACCTACGTGTTCGACTTCGGACAAAACATGTCCGGAGTGACCCGCATCCGCGTAAAAGGCGAGGAAGGCACCGTAGTGAGGCTGAAACACGGCGAACGCCTGTATGACAACGGCCGGGTGAACCTCTCCAACATAGACGTATATCACCGGCCTGTAGACCGGTCGGATCCCTTCCAGACAGACATTCTCATATTGGACGGAAAGAAGGAAAACGAATTCGCCGCACGCTTCAACTACAAGGGCTTCCGCTACGTGGAAGTGACCAGCGACCGTCCCATAACCTTGGACGGAAACAGCATAGAAGCTTACTTCGTGCACAGTGACGTGCCACAAGCAGGATACATCTCTTCTTCGAACCCCATCATAGAGAAGCTGTGGCAGGCCACCAACCATGCCTACCTGTCGAACCTCATGGGCTACCCCACCGACTGCCCGCAGCGCGAGAAGAACGGATGGACAGGCGACGGACACTTTGCCGTAGAGACGGCACTGTACAACTACGACGGCATCACCGTCTACGAGAAATGGCTGGCCGACCACCGCGACGAACAGCAGCCCAACGGCGTGCTGCCCGACATCATCCCTACCGGAGGCTGGGGATACGGCACAGACAACGGACTGGACTGGACCAGCACCATAGCCATCATCCCATGGAACCTCTACCTGTTCTACGGCGACGCCAAGCCGCTGGCCGACTGCTATGACAACATCAAGCGATACGTGGACTATGTGGACCGAAACAGCCCCGACGGACTGACCTCCTGGGGACGCGGCGACTGGGTGCCGGTGAAGTCGCGCTCCAACAAGGAACTGACCTCATCGGTCTACTTCTACGTAGACGCCACCATACTGGCCAAGGCAGCCCGTCTCTTCGGACGCGAGGACGACTACCAGCATTACTCCGCCCTGGCCGGAAAGATAAAGGATGCCATAAACGCCAAATACCTGAACCGCGAGACCGGCACATACGCCAGTGGCACACAGACCGAACTGAGCGTGCCGCTGATGTGGGGCGTGGTGCCCGACGGACTGAAACGCAAGGTGGCCCGTAACCTGGCCGCCAAAGTGGAAGAAGCGGACTATCATCTCGACGTGGGCGTGCTGGGAGCCAAAGCCATACTCAACGCGCTGAGCGAAAACGGCGAAGCCGAGACAGCCTACCGTCTGGCCGTGCAGGACACGTACCCGTCCTGGGGACACTGGGTGGCCAACGGAGCCACCACCCTGCTGGAAAACTGGGACCTGAAAGCCACCCGCGACATATCGGACAACCACATGATGTTCGGCGAGATAGGCGGATGGTTCTTCAAAGGACTGGGCGGCATCTTCCCCGACGAGGAATGGCCCGGATTCAGACACATCGTGCTGCGTCCCAACTTCCCCGCCGGACTGGACCGATTCGAAGCCCGGCACCGCTCGCCCTACGGGGAAATACGCTCGGCATGGGAACGGAAAGGCAAGCGCACCGTTGTGTACGAAGTGACCGTACCTCCCGGATGCACCGCCACCTTCCACGTGCCCGATAATGTGGAAGGCACACGTACCGTCAGGCTGGACTCAGGACGACACAGGATGGAACTGAAGGTGACAAAATGATACATTTTCGCCAAAAGCTCTGCAATATCACGGATTTTTGCTTATGTTTGCACACTCATAACTTTTGCTGATAACACCAATGAAAGAATTCCTCCAGCTGATGCGGCGCTTCGTTTCGCCCTACAGGAAGTATGTGGGTTGGGCCATTCTGCTCAACATTCTGTCCGCCGTGTTCAACGTATTCTCATTCACGCTGCTTATCCCCATCCTGAACATCCTCTTCAAGACAGGAACCAACGACAAGGTCTACCAGTTCATGGAATGGGGCAGCGGCAGTCTGAAGGATGTGGCAATCAACAATTTCTATTATTACGTCACGCAGCTCATCGCCTCACACGGAGCAACCATCACACTGGTGTTCATGGGAGTGTTCCTGGCTGCCATGACCCTGCTCAAGACCTCGTGTTACTTCGCCTCGTCGGCCGTGATGATTCCGCTGCGCACCGGCGTAGTGCGCGACATCCGCATCATGGTCTACTCCAAGGTGATGCGCCTGCCGCTGGCCTTCTTCTCGGAAGAGCGTAAGGGAGACATCATAGCCCGCATGAGCGGCGATGTGGGCGAGATAGAGAACTCTATTACCAGCTCGCTGGACATGCTGCTGAAGAATCCCATCCTCATCATCCTATACTTCACCACACTCATCGTCACCAGCTGGCAGCTCACGCTGTTCACCGTACTGGTGCTTCCCGGCATGGGCTGGCTCATGGGCAAGGTGGGCAAGAAGCTCAAGAGACAGTCGCTCGAAGCGCAGTCCAAGTGGAGCGACACCATGTCGCAGCTGGAGGAGACTCTGGGCGGACTGCGCATCATCAAGGCGTTCATAGCCGAGGACAAGATGATAAACCGCTTCGTGAAGAGCAGCAACGAGGTGCGCGACGCCACCAACCGCGTGGCCATGCGCCAGTCGCTGGCCCATCCCATGAGCGAGTTCCTGGGCACGCTGCTCATTGTATTCGTGCTGTGGTTTGGCGGAATGCTCATTCTGCGCGACGGCTCCACCATCGAAGCACCCACGTTCATCTTCTATATGGTGATACTCTACAGCATCATCAATCCGTTGAAAGACTTTGCCAAAGCGGGATACAACATACCGAAAGGACTGGCGTCCATGGAACGCGTGGACAAAATCCTGAAAGCAGACAACCCCATAAAGGAACCGGCACACCCCAAAGAACTGACCGCACTGAAGAACGAGATAGAGTTCCGTGACGTGTCCTTCAGCTACGACGGCACACGCGAAGTGCTGCACCACATAAACCTGACCGTACCGAAAGGCAAGACCATAGCCCTGGTGGGACAGTCGGGTTCGGGCAAATCGACCCTGGTGGACCTGCTGCCGCGCTATCATGACGTGACGGCTGGCGGCATCTACATAGACGGGGTGAACGTGAAAGACGTACGCATACACGACCTGCGCTCACTCATCGGAAACGTGAATCAGGAGGCCATACTGTTCAACGACTCTTTCTACAACAACATAGCTTTCGGCGTAGAGAACGCCACCATGGAGCAGGTCATAGCCGCCGCCAAGATAGCCAACGCACACGACTTCATCATGGAGACCGAACACGGCTACGACACCACCATAGGCGACCGGGGCGGAAAACTGTCGGGAGGACAAAGGCAGCGCGTCAGCATAGCCCGGGCCATACTGAAGAACCCTCCCATACTGATACTTGACGAGGCCACATCGGCTCTTGACACCGAGAGCGAACGCCTGGTGCAGGAAGCGCTGGAAAGGCTGATGAAGACCCGTACCACCATAGCCATCGCCCACCGTCTGAGCACCATACGCAACGCCGACGAAATATGCGTGCTCTACGAGGGCAAGATTGTGGAGCGTGGAAAGCACGAGGAACTGCTGGCCAAGAACGGATACTACAAGCGGCTGAACGACATGCAATCGCTGGCATAAGGTCAGCCCTTGCGCCCGAAGTCGGCAGGCACCTCGCCCCACTTCTCCGTCTCCCACTTCAGCACGGGTGTGGAGTAGGTATTCTCACGGAGCCACCGTTCCGCCCTCTCTATGAGACGGAACAGTGGCTCCGTCTTTTCGTTGCGGGGCAGGCTGGTCTTACACTTCTTCTGCCTCACCCAGCCTATGGCGTTGCGGCTGTCGCTGTAGACAGGCATGTCAAGCCCCTTCTGCTTCAGCAGAGCCAGACCGTGGACAATGGCCAGAAACTCGCCCACATTGTTGGTGCCATACATGGGGCCGAAATGGAACACCTGCTGCCGGCTGGCCACATGCACGCCCCGATACTCCATGGCACCCGGATTGCCGCTGCAGGCAGCGTCCACCGCCAGACTGTTTTCCACCACCTCCGGCGGCAACTGTCCGTCGGACAGGGAAGGGCGGCGCGGAACACTGCCCGTGCCGCACCTTCCATAAGCCGGCGGAGGAGAGGCAAAGGCAGCCCGTGCCTCAGCCTCCGTATCGTAGGACTTGAAACAAGCACCCTTATAACCTTTAATCTGCAACTGACACTCGGTCCAAGAAGTGTAGATACCGGGAGTAACCCCGTTCCACACCACATAATACTTCTTCTTATTCATAGATTACACACTGATAATCAAATCGTCATTTCTCATCTCCCGTACATTTGCACAAAGCTGACCGCACCGCCGCGTACGTTCTGTGGGGACAGACTCCAGTGCGGGAGCAATCACAGCTTGTGCGGAACCATCCGCAACCCGGCATGAACGGATTCCCACCGGACGCTCTTCCCAAGGCCGGCCCGGAACCGGTATCGGCAGGCAAAGGTAGAGCTTTTTTCCTTGTTTCTCATTTTTTCTCCCTATCTTTGCCAGCGAACTGTACGAAAGAAAAACTCATATGACACGCATATTCCTGACAGGCTACATGGGAGCCGGCAAGACCACACTGGGCAAAGCCTTTGCCCGCAAGGCCGGCCTGTCGTTCATCGACTTGGACTGGTATATAGAGGAACGCCGGCACAAGACCATCAGCCAGCTGTTCGCCGAACTGGGCGAAGACGGTTTCCGGCAACTGGAACAACGAATGCTCCATGAGGCAGGCGAGTTCGAAGATGTGGTCATAGCCTGCGGAGGAGGCACCCCGTGCTTCTTCGACAACATGGACTACATGAACCGCCAAGGTCTGACTGTGTGGGTGGACGCCGACAATGACACCCTGTTCCGCCGCCTGCGCGCAGCCACACACCAGCGTCCCATACTCTGCGGGAAGACCGACGAGGAACTGCGGGACTTCATTGCCGCTTCCATGGAAAAACGCCGTCCCTTCTACACACAAGCACAACTCATTCTGGATGGCAACCGACTGGAAAGCCACAAGGAGATAAGAGATACAGTAGAACAGTTGTCCGATATTATCCTGAATGAAGATAAACGGATATAGCACCTTCCATTCACAGGATTTGGACGGGTGGCCATCCGGAGGAACCGGGCAAGAAAAGCCTTGCCTGCACGGCAAAGGGTGCCGGAGTCATGCAGTGTGGTGTCATCTGTGCTGGCCATGTATGTTGCTATTGTTCCTTGCCGTACCCGTAGCTTATGGAGACGGCCTGCAAAAGGTCATGCCGCACAGAGCCGTGGATTTTACTAACTCCATCGGCGTGAATACGCACTTTGGCTACTATGATACCCAATATGGACTTTACGACAGCCTGCTACGCCACAGACTGCTTGAACTGGGCGTGAAACATATCCGCGACGGAACTTTCAACGAAGACGTGGCACGCAAATATCGTGATGTGGGCAAGACTGGAGTCCGTTTGCTATTGATTACATCGGGCAAGCGATTGCCTCGGGAAGCGGAAGCCATCGGCTCCATGCTGTGGGGCGTAGAAGCCGTGAACGAGCCTGACCGGAGCCGTAAGACGGATTGGGTGAAATATGCCCGCGATGAGCAACGGATGCTGTATGAGACGGCAAAAAGCGACGACGCGACACGGCATCTTCAGGTAGTAGGCGTATCACTGGCCAACATAAGGAACAGTCCTTCGCAACTGGGCGACATGTCACAATGGATGGACTATGGCGGCATGCATCCTTATGCGGCAGGGCAATATCCGTCAAAGCACTGGGGATGGGGTCTGACGATGGAGGCAGCATTGGCAGAGACACGGAAGGTAAGCGCGGACAAGCCGTTGATAGCCACCGAATGCGGCTACCACAACAAACAAAACAACCCGAACCATCCGGGCGTAAGCGAACAGGCGGCGGCTATATACCACCTGCATATGTTTTTCATCTACTTCAGCAATGGCATCAAGCGATGCTACAAGTATGAGCTGCTGGATTTGAAACCGGATGACAGGATAGCCGACATGGAATGTCATTTCGGACTGGTACGCTCTGACGGTTCGGTGAAACCGTCGTTTGTAGCCATACGCAACTTGCTAAGGATTCTTGCAGATAACGACACGGTCCGCAAATGCACTCCCCTCGCATTAGAGGTGGAAGCCCCCGCAGGAGTGACCGTCCGCACAACCTTGCTACAGAAAAGCGACGGTTCATGGTGGGTGGCGTTATTGCGCGAGACCGAAGCCTATGATGTAAAACAAAAGAAAGACATACAGGTAAGCCCCGTCAATGTCTGTGTGCGGACAGGACATAAACTTGCGGCACGCACTTATATTCCCAATAAATCAGACATGCCCGTAGCACATTACGACCATTCCGACACCTTTACACTATCTGTGGGAGCGGAAGTAGTGCTGATGGAATTGCGTACTGTGAAGGCTGTCAGGACAATAAAATCCTCCCCATGAGGCAGGATAAGAACTGATAAGAAAGGCTTGGCCTTAAAATCTTTCAAAATTCCATATGGATTTATACGATTTACCGTATCTTTGATGCGGAAATAACAATGACGGTGGAGGAATACTCTGCCCGAATTTTTTTGTTGTTACCAATATTAACTAATGCAGTGAAATAATAAGAAATGAGAAAATGGCGTATTGAAGATTCGGAAGAGCTTTACAACATCACGGGTTGGGGCACTTCGTATTTTAGCATCAACGAAAAAGGGCACGTAGTGGTAACCCCCCGCAAGGACGGAGTAGCCGTTGACCTGAAGGAACTGGTAGACGAGCTGCAACTCAGGGACGTGACGGCACCTATGTTGCTACGATTCCCCGACATCCTTGACAACCGCATCGAAAAAGTGGCGTGCTGCTTCGAGAAGGCAGCCGAAGAATATGGCTACAAAGGCGAGAACTTCATCATCTACCCTATCAAAGTCAACCAGATGAGACCCGTGGTGGAGGAAATGATATCGCACGGCAAGAAGTTCAATCTGGGACTGGAGGCAGGCTCCAAACCCGAACTGCACGCCGTAATAGGCATAGACACCGACCCCGACTCATTAGTGGTGTGCAACGGCTACAAGGACGAAAGCTTCATCGAACTGGCACTGCTGGCACAGAAGATGGGCAAACGCATCTTCCTCGTGGTGGAGAAACTGAACGAACTGAACCTCATCGCCAAAATGGCACGCCAGCTCAAGGTAAGGCCCAACATAGGCATACGCATCAAGCTGGCCAGCAGCGGCAGCGGCAAGTGGGAGGAAAGCGGAGGCGACGGAAGCAAGTTCGGACTGACTTCCAGCGAACTGCTTGAAGCGCTGGACTTCCTGAGCAAAAAAGACATGAAAGACTGTCTGAAGCTGATACACTTCCACATAGGCAGCCAGATAACCAAAATACGCCGCATAAAGAACGCCCTACGCGAGGCGTCGCAATTCTACGTACAGCTCAAGAAGATGGGCTTCGAACTGGAATTCGTGGACACCGGCGGAGGCATGGGAGTGGATTACGACGGCACCCGCTCAAGCAACAGCGAAAGCTCCGTAAACTACTCCATACAAGAATACGTGAACGATGTGGTGTCCACCTTTGTGGATGCCGCCGACAAACACGGATTCACACACCCCAACATCATCACCGAGACCGGACGGAGCCTCACCGCCCACCACTCCGTACTCATCATGGAAGTGCTGGAGACAGCCTCCTTACCCCAGATGGACGACGACTGGGAACCCGACGAGAACGCCCACGAACTGGTAAAGGAACTGTATCAGATATGGGACAACCTGAACCAGCGCAGCATGCTGGAACCCTGGCACGACGCGCAGCAAATACGCGAGGAAGCGCTGGACCTCTTCAGCCACGGCATAGTGGACCTGGAGACCCGCGCACAGATAGAAAAGCTGTACTGGAGCATCTGCCGCGAGATAAACGCCATAGCCTCCGGCATGAAACACTGTCCCGAAGAGTTCCGCAAGCTTAACAAGCTGCTGGCCGACAAATATTTCTGCAATTTCTCCCTATTCCAGTCGCTGCCTGACTCATGGGCCATAGACCAGATGTTCCCCATCATGCCCATACAACGTCTTGACGAAAAGCCCGACCGCGAAGCCACCATACAGGACATGACATGCGACTCGGATGGAAAGATAGCCAACTTCGTCAGCGCACGCGCCGACGCCACCACCCTGCCGCTGCACACCCTGCGCGACAAGGAGCCGTACTATCTGGCTGTGTTCCTGGTGGGTGCCTATCAGGAGATTCTGGGAGACATGCACAATCTCTTCGGCGACACCAACGCCGTACACGTGTCGGTCAACAGCAAAGGCTACACCATAGACCAGCAGATAGACGGAGAAACCGTGGCCGAAGTGCTGGACTACGTGCAATACAGCCCCAAAAAGCTGGTGCGCACGCTGGAGACGTGGGTCACACAGTCCGTAAAGGAAGGACGCATCTCGCTGGAGGAAGGCAAGGAGTTCCTGTCCAACTACCGGTCGGGACTCTACGGCTACACATACCTTGAATAAACAGGCACATACCTGACGGGAAGCGCACTTTCCGCTACAAGGTCTGTGCCGACACATTCTGTCGGACAATCACCACTAAAACAAACGTAACAATGGAAAGACTTACCCTTATAAAAGTAGGCGGAAAAATAGTAGAAGAAGAAGACTCGCTGAACCGGCTGCTTGACGACTTCGCCGCACTGCCCGGACACAAAGTGCTGGTACACGGAGGAGGACGCTCGGCCACAACCCTCGCCGCACGTCTGGGCGTGGAAAGCCGCATGGTGGAAGGAAGACGCATCACCGACTTGGAAATGCTGAAAGTAGTGACCATGGTCTATGCCGGACTGGTGAACAAGAACATCGTGGCCGGACTGCAGGCCCGAGGCGTCAACGCCCTGGGACTGACGGGAGCCGACATGGATGTCATGCGCTCGGTAAAACGCCCGGTGAAAGACATAGACTACGGGTTTGTGGGCGACGTAAGACACACCGACGGCATCCTGCTGGCCGGACTCATACAGAAAGGCATAGTACCCGTCATGGCACCCCTCACCCACGACGGGAAAGGCCATCTGCTGAACACCAACGCCGACACCATAGCTGCCGAGACAGCCAAAGCGCTGGCTCCACACTTCGAAGTGACACTGACTTTCTGCTTCGAAAAGAGCGGCGTACTGCGCGACGAGCACAACGATGACAGCCTCATCCCACGCATACGTCGCGATGAGTTCAAAACGCTGGTGGCCGACGGCACCATACAAGGAGGCATGATACCCAAACTGGAAAACGCATTTGCCGCTCTGGAAACCGGAGTGCACGAGGTAATCATTACCAAAGCCACAGCCATAGACGGCCTGAAAGGCACACATATAGTGAAATAATGTCAAAACAAGAAGCGCCGCTGTAACTTTTCCGGCGCCCAACCGTCAGTCAGTTTAGAAAGAGATGCAAAAACCCGATTTCCGCAGAGACATCCTGCCCCTGAAGGACAAGCTCTTCAGGACAGCGCTGCGCATCACGTTCAACAGGACCGAAGCCGAAGATGTAGTACAGGAAACCCTGTTGCGCATATGGAACAAGCGCGGAGAGTGGACGCAGCTTGAATCGGTGGAAGCCTACTGTCTGACGGTGGCCAAGAACCTTGCCTTGGACTGGGCCGAAAAAAAAGACGCTCAGATGGTGACACTTAGTGCCGACATGGAGCAAACTACCGAAGCGGCAAGTCCGTATGACCGCCTGGTAGATAAAGACCGGTTGGCTCTGTTGCGCAAGCTGATGAACGAACTGCCAGAAAAGCAACGCAATGTCATCTGCCTGCGCGAGTTGGAAGCCAAAAGCTATAAGGAGATAGCCGGAATACTTGACCTGACCGAGGAGCAAGTGAAGGTATACCTCTTCAGAGCAAGGCAAAAACTGAAGCAACGTTTTACTGAAATAGAGAACTATGGACTTTGAACATATAGAGCGACTGATACAACGCTACTGGCAATGCGAGACCTCACTGGAAGAGGAAGAGCTGTTGCGCGACTTCTTTGCCAAAGAGCAGCAACTGCCCCCGCACCTGCTACGCTACAAAAGCTGGTTTGCCGGTGAGCGCCTGCTGCAAGACTGCCGTCTGGACGACAGCTTCGACCAAAAGGTGTTGTCCAAGATAGAGCCGGTGGTGAAGGCCCGCAAACTTACACTGACAGCGCGTCTCATGCCGATGCTGAGGGCTGCTGCCGTAGTGGCGGTGATATTCGTGCTGGGAAACGTAGTACAGCATTCTTTCTTCAACGAGGAAATGGGGCTGATAACTACCGACACCATAGGCAATCAGGTATCGGCTCCGTCTGTGGCCCTTTCCAAAGAGACGCATCCTTTGTCTAAAGAACAGCAAGCCAAAGACTCTTTGGAGATAAAAGAGGAAAAAGTGGAGACGATGGAACCTTTGACCAACAAGAAATAGCGTAGTACAAATAAGACATTTTCATTTGCTTTAAAGATTGAATATAGTTAGTGTGCTTTATTAAAACATTGAGGCTGTGAAGTTTCAATTCTCTCTAAAATCTTTATGAAACTAACTGACATAGAAGGGATGTTGCGTGAGGCAACGTCCCTTTCTTGTTACCCTATCCCCGTATGGTATCCCTTCATCTCAGATTCCAACGCTGCAGAATGCCCGCCGGTAAGCCGGTCAAGCAGATGCTTGAATTCCGCACCATGGTTCATCTCACGGGTATGGGCCAGCTCGTGGAGCATCACATAGTCCATAAGCCGCACAGGCAACAGCAAAGTATAGCACGACAGGTTGATGTTTCCGCAGGACGAACAGCTTCCCCAACGTCCGGTACTGGAATTCACCTTCACACTTTTGAAAGGCAGGGCATGACGGCGTGACAGTCCGAGCAACCGCTGCGGCAAAATCCGCTTGGCCTGGCTGCGGAGCGACTCTTCCACCACACGTCTCAGCCACTGCTGCAGCTGGTCGTCGGCAAAGTCGGTGTGCGGCGGACACACTATCTCCACCTCACCCTCCCCTACAGTACGAAGCTGGAAGCGCGTACAGGCACCCTCCACGACACGCAAATGGAACAAGTCCGCATCAAGCCTGTAGTCAAGGTCTATAACCTTCCGCCGCATCCTTTGCCGGTCGGCCTGCCTCAGGCGCGGGCGAAGCTCGTCGACCGCACGCCTTATTCTGTCCACATCGCAATCCGGAGGTACGGTGACCCGTATGCCCTCCTCGCATATCCGGAAGGTCATGCGGCGTGCCCTGTGGTGGGCATACACCAGAAACAGTCCCAGCTCCGCATCGGAAAAAGTCGCATGAGGATTATTCATGGCAGCAGTCAGACGATGCGGTGCAGTTCGTGTCCTTCCACATAGATGGCGCTGAAAGGACGTGCCGGACAAAGGTTCTCGCACGCGCCGCATCCTATACATCTTTCGGTGTTGATGGCGGGTATCTTCAGCGACTTCTTGTCCGCCGGGTCAGACGGTATCATCTCTATGGCAGCTGTAGGACAGTGACGGGCACAGTTGCCACACTCCACGCCGTCGGTCAGCGGCACGCAATTTTTCCTTATCCATACGGCATGGCCTATCTGCGTAGCCGACTTGTCGGACACACTGATGGGATGTATGGCGTCTGTGGGACACACGTCCGCACATTTGGTGCATTCCGGACGGCAGTATCCGCGCTCGTAGGACATTTCGGGCTGCATCAGCGTCATCAGCTCTCCCGAAGGGCGCAACACCTCGTTGGGACATACCGACACACACAGCTGGCAACCTGTGCAGTGCTGCGCGAAGTTGCGTATGCCTATCGCTCCGGGAGGCACTATGCGCGCGGCGCGTTCGGGTATTTTCTTGTCCTCTATCACGGCCAGTCCGCCGTCAACCTTCTTTTCCTGAGCCTTCAGTGCCGAAGCCACAGCCACCATGACAGAGGCCGACAGGAATCCGCGCCGGGTCTCACTGGCGGCCTTCCCGTCGGAAGGCCGGCCTGCTACAGGTTTCACGGGCACGGACTTGCGCCGCAGTCCGTAACTTATGGCATGATGGGTACAGGTGTCTATGCAGTCCATGCAGGCCACACAACGGCTGTAATCCACCTTATGCGCGCCGCCGTCAATACATGCCGCCTTGCACTTGCGCGAACAGAGTCCGCAGGCGTTGCACTTGTCCTTGTCTATACGTATGCCCAGCAACGAGAAGCGCGACAGGAAACCCAGTACGGTGCCCACAGGGCAGATGGTGTTGCAGTAGGTGCGGCCATGCCGCCAGGCCAGGAAGGCCAGCACAAGAAACGTGGCCAGAGCCAGCAGGAAGGTGGGCATACTCTTGAGCCATACCGTAGTCTCATAAAAGGCATAGCTGTCTGCACGCTCTGCCAGAAGGGCCAGCAGATTGTTTCCCCACTGGTAGACGGGAGCGAAGAGGTTCGACGCGATGCGACCGTAGGCACTATACGGAGCCAGCAGAGCCACCAGCGAGCCTGCGCCGGCCAGTAGGGCCACTACAAAAACGGCCAGCACGCCATAGCGCAGCCACCGCTTGGCGGGAGAATAACTGAAACGGAATCTTTTCTTCTTCCTCCGGCCACTTATCCACGACACCACATCCTGCATCACGCCCAACGGGCAGATGACAGAGCAATAGACCCTGCCCAACACAAGAGTCAGCACCACAAGAAACACCACTATGCCTACATGGAGCGCAAGCAGGGCGGGAAGGAACTGAATGCTGGCCGTCCATCCCAACCAGGCATGCAGGGTGCCGGTAAAGTCAAAAAACAGCAGTGTGACGGCCGCAAAGAACAGGACGGCCAACGTCAGTCTGATTTTACGTAACATAAGGTCAATGAGTTTTTTAAGAATCGTCAGAATTACATGTGGCTCTATGTTTTCCACAGCGCAAAATTAATGCATTCCTGCTAAAAACCAATGATACAGATTACAGTTCCTGTAACTAAGTTTACCTATTTTATAAAATGAAAACCCCAGCTCTCTCACCTCCACCGTAACGGGACAAAAGGGCGGCCGTGCCGAAGGGCCATGCGCCCGGCATCCGTCCGTGTGCAGACTGACACTTTACAAAGTTTAACGCGAATGCGTGGCTCATTTCCGTCCAAAGGAGAACGCGGTGGGACAAAACGCGGGAATTTTCAGAGTAATACTCTGTCTATAAGAGAAATAAGCCAAATTTTAACACTTCACAGCCTTCCGGAATCCGGGCAAAAAGAAGGAAAAAATCCACAATAAGCCTGTCCGAAAGAAAAGTCAGTACAAAATGGAGACGGACAACCCGTCGCCACCAACCGGGCAACAGGTCATCCGCCAGCCGGTGACCTATAATCCACCGACGGACAACAGGTCAGCCGCCAGATGAAAAAGGTCTTTCAGAGTGGATTTATTAAGAATTTTATACATTTATAGAAGATACGCCTCAATTCATTAACACTTTTACACATTCCGACTATCAAAACGCCTGTTTTTCGCACATTTTGGAAAAAGCGGTTGTAAGCATAACGAATAAAAAGCTTCCATTCTGTCAGCCAAAACAGCGGAAGGCCGACCAAACGGATTCCCGTTTAACAGCGGTTAACTTTCCGTCTGCAGGATATGGACAAGGCAGCCAACATGCGACGTTTTGAACACCATTTGCTACATACAGGACTTTTCCGTGTCGCACGGAAGCACGACCTTTGCGATAACAACCCGCAGACTGCTTCCTGAGGGACGTATAGTATGAACCATCACCACACACCGACATGTTGAAACCCTTCATGACAGCCGGACTGACAGAGGCCGGATGCGACGAAGCCGGGCGGGGATGCCTGGCCGGAGCCGTATATGCCGCAGCCGTCGTCCTGCCGCCCGACTACCGTAACGAGCTGCTGAACGACTCCAAACAGCTGACCGAGCACCAACGCTACGCCCTGAGACCGGTCATAGAGCACGATGCCCTGGCATGGGCCATAGGCACCGTATCGCCGCAAGAGATAGACCGCATGAACATACTGAACGCATCCATACTGGCCATGCACCGCGCCATAGACGGACTGGCCGTACGCCCGCAACACCTGCTTGTCGACGGCAACCGCTTCAAGCCTTACCCCAACATAACCCACACCACCGTGGTGAAGGGCGACGCCACCTATCTGTCCATAGCCGCAGCATCCATACTGGCCAAAACCTACCGCGATGACTACATGGAACGTCTGCACCAAGAATACCCCCAATACGGATGGGACCACAACAAAGGCTATCCCACACGCCGCCACCGCCAGGCCATAGCCGAACACGGTCCCACACCCTACCACCGCATGAGTTTCAACCTGTGGGGAGACCGGCAGCTGACACTGGACTTCGGCTGACACGCCCGCCATGATAACAGAAAAGCAACATACTGGCACACAAAGGGCATGCGGCAAATTTAATTTGTGTTAACCGCACAAACTTATTTGACGAAAGACTTGCCATTAAGAAAAATATTCCACACTTTTGTCCTGTGAAAGAAACATTAGATTTTTTCATAGTTAAGGTTTAGGTTAAAAAAATGACAAGGGGAGCTGTGAAGCTGCCCTTTTTTTCATTCAGGCTATATGAAAAGCCCTATAAGACCTTATATAGAACAAATTCTCAAAGCCTGCTCAAATTTTTGCCGCTACTGTCTTGGCTCGTTTTTTCCGGAGACACTTTCCCGTTATCATGAAGAACGGACTCTGTGACGAAGAAGAATGGGGCGAAAGGCTGGAAAAAGGCCCAAAACAGACTGAATAAAAATCTTAAAAAGGAAAATTTGGACTGGCTCTCAGATTAAATAATTAACTTTGGCGCATCAAAAAAGCACATCTTACCTATGGACAATATCCTTTCATACGTGATAACGGCCGCCGTCATGGTCCTCATCGCATTCCTGAAAGCCCGAACGGACAAAAAGGAAAACGACGGACAGAAGAAAGCCGCCCCCGCCACCGGACGCAGGCACGCCACACACACCGCGCCCGCACGACAAGGCACCCCACGTCCCGCAGACACAGCACCGCACGGCACCGCCAGCACTGCGGACAGCCCCTTCATACCGTCCGTACCGGAAGAGGGAGGCACGCCGCAGCCCGCCGTCCGCCAGCCTGTACAGACTCCGCCGGCAGAACAGCGGCAGGATGAGGAGGAAGTCAGTTCCGAATATGCCTTCCACTCTACAGAAGACGTGCGCAAGGCCATAGTATGGTCGGAGATACTCCGCCGCAAATACTGAACAGTAGAAAAAAGAACATCACATATAAAATCATAATATTATATACATGGCATTCAATCACATCTCGGCAGCAGAAGCTGCCAGCCTCATCAAGCATGGCGACAACCTCGGCCTGAGCGGATTCACACCGGCCGGAACAGCCAAAGCAGTGACAGCCGAACTGGCTAAGATAGCGGAAGCGGAACACGCCAAAGGCAATCCCTTCCAGGTGGGTATATTCACGGGAGCCTCCACGGGCGACTCGTGCGACGGAGTATTATCCAGGGCCAAAGCCATACGCTACCGCGCCCCCTACACCACGAACAAAGACTTCCGCACGGCCGTAAACAACGGAGAGATAGCTTACAATGACATACACCTCTCTCAGATGGCACAAGAGCTGCGCTACGGATTCATGGGCAAGGTAGATTTCGCCATAATAGAAGCCTGCGAGCTGACAGACGACGGCAAGATATACCTCACCGCAGCGGGAGGCATAGCCCCCACCGTATGCCGCCTGGCCGACCGCATCATTGTGGAACTGAACGCCGCACACAGCAAGAACGCCATGGGGCTGCACGACGTGTACGAGCCGCTTGACCCGCCCTACCGCCGCGAAATACCCATCTACAAACCGTCAGACCGCATAGGACAGCCCTACATCCAGGTAGACCCGCACAAGATAGTGGCCGTGGTGGAGACCGACTGGCCCGACGAGGCACGCTCTTTCGCCGCTCCCGATCCCGTGACCGACCAGATAGGACGCAACGTGGCCGACTTCCTCGTGAGAGACATGAAGCGAGGCATCATACCCCCGACCTTCCTTCCCCTCCAATCGGGAGTGGGGAACATTGCCAACGCCGTGCTCAACGCCTTGGGACACGACAAGACCATACCCGCCTTCGACGTCTACACCGAAGTGATACAGAACGCCGTGATAGGACTCATCCGCGACGGACGGGTGCGCTTCGCCTCGGGATGCTCGCTCACCGTGACCAACGACTGCCTGAACGACGTGTACAGCGGCATGGATTTCTTCCGCGACAAGCTGGTGCTCCGACCCTCCGAGATATCGAACAGTCCCGAGGTAGTGCGCAGGCTGGGCGTGATATCCATCAACACCGCCATAGAGGCCGACATCTACGGCAACGTAAACTCCACACATATAGGAGGAACCAAGATGATGAACGGCATAGGAGGCAGCGGAGACTTCACACGCAACGCCTACATTTCCATATTCACCTGCCCGTCTGTGGCCAAGGAAGGCAAAATCAGCGCCATAGTACCCATGGTGTCGCATAGCGACCACAGCGAGCACGACGTGAACATCGTGGTGACCGAACAGGGAGTGGCCGACCTCAGAGGAAAAAGCCCCAAGGAACGCGCACAACTCATCATAGAGCACTGCGCGCATCCCGACTACAAGGACATCCTGCGCGATTATCTGAGACTGACCGACGGAAAGGCACAGACGCCCCACGCCATAGCGGCCGCACTGGGCATGCACGCCGAGCTGGCCAAGAGCGGGGACATGCGCAACACCGACTGGAGCAAATACGCACGATGACCATGAGACCCGCTACACACACCAAGGCCCGGTGGAGAATGCTGGCCGCCGGAGCCGCCTGCATGATGGCCGCCACCATGCTGCAGGCGCAGGACGGGGGCGGAGACAACGGACCGGCACAGGCCGTGACCATTCCCGTCGTACCCGGACAGGCGGTGAACCATCAAGGATTCGCCGTCAGCCCCACGCCACAGAAAATGACACTTGACAAGGCCGGACGGCTTGACATATCTGCCGGAGTGAAGATCAGAGACAAGAAGAAGAAATTCGCCAATGACATAGCATTCCTCAAGCAGAACCCCGACGGACCCAGGCTTGACATCAACTTCAATCCCAAGACCGCCGTCAGGAAAGGAGTGGAGCCGCGCTCCGGAGCCTACAGACTCACCATAGACAAGGACGGCATAGACATCCTGGGCTATGACGAACGTGGAGCCTACTATGCCCTACAGACCCTGCGGCAGCTGGCCCAAAGCCCCGCAGGCGCAGGATGCGTGCTGCCCTACGCACAGATAGACGACTATCCCGACCTGCCCAGCCGGGGTGTGGTGGAAGGATTCTACGGCACGCCCTGGTCGCACGAGGTAAGGCTGTCACTCATCAGATTCTACGGCGAAAACAAGATGAACACCTATGTCTACGGGCCCAAGGACGACCCCTACCACCGCAATCCCGACTGGCGGAAGCCCTATCCCGAAGAAGAGGCCGCACGCATCAGGCAGCTGGTGGAAGCCTGCCGGGCAAGCCGCACAGACTTTGTATGGGCCGTGCATCCGGGACAGGACATACGGTGGGACGAAGAAGACTACCACAACCTCACCGCCAAGTTCGAACACATGTACGGTCTGGGAGTGAGGGCTTTCGCCATATTCTTTGATGACATCAGCGGACAGGGCACCGACCCCGCACGGCAGACCGCACTGCTCAACAGACTGCAGAAGGAGTTCGTGAAACGGAAGGGAGACGTGGCGCCGCTCATCATCTGCCCCACCGACTATTCCAAGCTCTGGGCCAACGGAGGACCCGACGGGGCGCTAAGCATATACGGCAACAAGTTAGACCCCGAAGTCCGCGTCTTCTGGACAGGCGACTACGTGTGTAGCAACCTCACCAAGGAAACCCTCCAATGGGTGGACTCGCGCATCAAGCGTCCGGCATACTACTGGTGGAACTTCCCCGTGACCGACTACGCACGCAACATCGTCATGCAGGGACCGGCCTACGGACTGGACAACACCCTGACCGACAAAGACCTGTACGGCATCCTAAGCAACCCCATGGAGTACGGAGAGGCATCGAAAATAGCCCTCTACGGAGTGGCAGACTACGGATGGAACATCAAGGCCTACAACCCCATGGACAACTGGGAACGCGCCCTGACCCTCCTCATGCCCCAGGCCAGGGAAGCCTACAAGACCTTCGCCATACACTCCTGCGACACCGGGAAAGGATACAGAAGGGACGAGTCATGGAACATCAAGACCTTCACCCTCGCCGACTGGAACGATGCCAAGGCCAGTGCGCTGGACGAGGAACTGAAACGCATGAGACACGCCCCGGAGGAAATCCGCACCAAGTGCCGCAACGGGGAGCTGCTGCGGGAAATAGACCCCTGGCTCACCCAGCTGGAGGCACTGGCACAACGCTGTGCCAAGGCCATAGACCTGGGACGCAACTACAGGACGGGGCAAGACGACGCCAAGTTCTGGGAAGCCTACAGGGAGAACCTCATGACACACGCCGACAGCACGGCCTATGCCGCCCATACCATAGGCTCGCTGAAACTGCAGCCCTTCTACGCAAGGCTTATGGAGGACATGGGCAAAGGCTATCTGGACAGGCTGGCCGATGACCTGGGACTGTCCCGGCAGACAGCCGCAGCCACCGATACGCCGCGAACCGACGACCTGGGCATCAGCCTCCACACGGACCACAAGGAGCAGGCGCTGAAGGCCTTCGACCGAAGCCTCTCCACCCTGTGCCACCTCAAGGGAAAGCTCAGCATCGGCCTGTCCCAGAAAAAGCGCGCCTGCATCGTGCTGGCCGGAAGGACCGGACACGGAGCCGCCCGGCTGTCCGTATGCCTCATGAGAGCCGACGGAAGCGTCATCGCGCAGCAGAACATCAGCCGTCCCTACACCTACATAGCTTTGGACAGCGAGACCAGCGTCATCGAGATAGAGGGCGACGGCGAAATATACGAGATAGTGACCGGCTGAGCCACACCGGCAGGACGGCCGCACGCACATATGCAAGGTGCGCCGGGACAGGAAAGGGAAGACAGCCCGCCTCGTCCCGGCGCACCTTTCTTTCTGTCTGTACGGCATCAGCACCATCATCAGGAAGGTACATCCGCCTTCCACAAGACGACACCCATTCCACGACCAAGGCGGTAAAACAGTCATGGCTAAGGCGGTGGCGCAGGTATGGCCAAGACGGAGGAGAAGCCTGCACAAAGGCGGCAGGGCGGATGCCACTAAGACATCCGCCCCGCCGCCGGTATGGAGAGGTTGTGGGAGACATCCTTACCGTGCTCAATGCACGCCCACAAGCTGTAGGCAGATGCTGTCCTGAAGGATGCGCGAGGCCCGTCCCGACATCACGTTCTGATTCATGATGGCAAAGGCCAGCCAGTGGCCTCCGGCGGTCTGCAGGTAACCCGCCAGACAGTTCACGCCCGTGTAGCTGCCGGTCTTGGCGTGCACGCGGCGGTAGCAGGGGGTGCCCCGTCCCAGCCGGTACTTCAGCGTGCCGTCCATACCGCTCACAGGCAGGGACTTGTAGAGCTTGCCGAAGATGGAGGTACGGGCGTAGGCGTACTTCAGGGTCTCCACCAGCAGACGGGGCGAGAGGTAGTCGTAATGCGACAGTCCGCAGCCGTCGGCCAGACGGTAGTCCCGCGCGTCCAGCCCCAGCTTCGCTATCAGCGCCTTCACCTGTCCCAGCCCGTCCTTGGCCGTTACCGGCCTGCCGTCCGACACCTGCCGGCCTATGCTCCAGAGCACGGCCTCGGCGTTCAGGTTGTCGCTTTCCTTCATCATCTGGTCAAGCACGGCCTGCATGGGAGTATGCTGCACTGCCACGCGCACGGCCGTGCTGTCGGCCTCCAGCTTGCGGAAGGCGTAGACCGAATCCACCTGCAGGCCGCGTCCGCGCATCCGCTCCACCAACACGTGCATGAACATGCGCTCGCTACGGAAGAGATTCACGGTCAGTGCCTGCGCCCCCGCTATGTTGCCGGTGGCCAGGAGACGGTTGCCGTTATCCATCCAGTCGCGTGTCAGCTTAAACCCTCCCGCACGGGGGGTGCGTGTGCGTGTATTGTTGTCCACGCTGTAGTAAGAGGAAGGAGGGAAGCACACCAGCCTTGCGGGCACCCCACGGATGTCGGCTGGATAGGCAGTGACCTTCACCGTGCCTTTCTCCAGCATGAGGGGCGAGAGGTATGGCTGGAATGCGGACGGGTTGTCGTCCCACAGCCATCCGGCGCCCCAGTATAGGGAGTCCTTGACAGAGAGGTCGCCATAGACCTTCCCTTGAAGGGTGTGGAAGGGCAGCCTGCAGAGAGCCTCCACCAGCGAGTCCATGTCTTCCAGACAGAATTCGGGGTCGAAGCCTCCCACCACATAGAGGTCGCCGTGCAGGGTGTCGCGCTCTATGTGTCCCTTGTACCAGAGTTCGGTGGAGAAGGGTCTGTCCGCTCCGGGCATGTCAAGGGCGGTGACGGCGGTCATCAGTTTCATGGTTGAGGCCGGACGGCAGAGCTTGTCGGCGTCGCGCAGATAAAGCGGACGGTTGTCGGTGAGGTCGTACACCATGATGCCCACGGACGAGCCTTGGGGCAGGTTGCGCTCCACCACCTCGTCAAGCCTGGCCTGGAGACTGTCGGCCGTCTGAGGGTGTGCGGGCAGTACGGCCGTCATGAAGAGGAACAGGAAGAACAGGCATCTCATGCGTCGTCCTCCTTCCTGCGTGCCGGACGTACAAAGCGTGTGCCGCAAGACCGGCACACATATTCCCAGCAGTATCCCTCGGCGGGGTGCGCCAGTCCTATGAGGGCGGCTCCCGCTGCCAGCAGAGAGCGCATCCGATATCCCTTGCGGGGCACTTTCCTCAGATGCTGCGACCCGCAAGCGGGACAGTAGATGTGGTCCCTGCCTGTGCGGACATCTTGCGCGGGGACAGTCATGACAGCACCTCCCTGAATATCTCGCCCACCGTGGGATGGGGGAACACCACACGTTTCCACTGGTCCACCGTAAGCCCGGCCTCCATGGCCATGGCAGCGAGGGTGATGATTTCCGATGCCGGATTGCCCAGCACGTGCGCTCCCAGCAGGCGGTTGTCCGAGCCTATGAGCAGCTTGCAGAGTCCGGTCTGGCCCTCGTTCTCGGCCACGAATCTTCCGGAGAAAGTCATGGGGAGCTTCAGGGCGCGGTAGGCTGTCCCCCGCTTCTGCAGCGCGGACTCGGTCTGGCCTACTCCGGCTATTTCCGGATTGGTGTAGACCACGGAAGGAATGGCGCGGTAACTCATGTATTCATCCTTCCCCGCCATGCTGGCCACAGCCACTTCAGCCTCGCGCACGGCAGTATGTGCCAGCATGGACACTCCGTTGAGGTCACCCACGGCATAAACGTTGGGCTGCGAGGTGCGCAGCTGGCGGTCCACGATGATGTTGCCCCGGTCGGTAAGCCTCAGGTGGAGGTTCTCCAGTCCCCAGCCTTGAGTGACGGGACGACGTCCCACGCATACCAGGAGTTTTTCGGCGCGGAGTTTTCCGGTTCCGTCCTGACGTTCATAATCGGCTTCCACTCCTCCGTCCGACATAGGCCGTAGGGCGGTCACCCGGGTTCCGGTAAGGAAGTCCACGCCTTTGCGTGCGTACCCGTCCCTGAGCAGGGCGCAAAGTTCGGCGTCCAATCCGGGCAGTACCTCTTCGGCCATCTCAATGACGGTGACCTTCGTGCCCAGGCTGCAAAAGAATGAGGCAAACTCCATACCGATGACTCCTCCTCCCACGATGCAGAGCGATTGCGGCGCCGAAGTGCACTGCAAGGCCTCGCGGTGTGTCCAGCAGTCCACGGTGTCCAGTCCGGGCAGGGGAGGCATTACGGTCTGCGAGCCGGTGCAGAGCAGGAGATTGTCGGCCTCGTAGGTCTGTCCTCCGCAGGTTACGGTGTTAGGCCCTTCTATGTGCGCCTCCCCTGTCACCAGCTGCACTCCGGCCGCCGAGAGCATGGACTTGATGCCCAGCACCAGCTTGCGTACCACTTTCTGCTTGCGTGCCTGTATGCGGACCAGGTCGGCCGACACGTTGTCCACTCCTATGCCGTACTTCTGCGCCTGACGGGCGGCATCCAGGGTCTTGGCCGAATAGAGCAGCGTCTTGGTGGGAATACATCCTTCATTCAGGCATACGCCTCCCACTGACTGTCTCTCGAAGAGCACCACGCTCATTCCGGCTTTGGCGGCTGCGACTGCGGCCGTATATCCTGCCGGGCCTCCGCCAATGACTGCTACTTGATATCTCATAATGGTCATAAATTAGGTTATATGTCTTGTCTGCCGGATGCGGACGTGCCTGCATGCCCGTCTTCCTCCGGCCCTTCGTGTTGCGTTACGGGTGTGATTCTCCGTTCTGCGGACTTCCTGCGGTTTATGATGAGGGGCACGCGCTCCACCACAGTCACCGAAGTGTCCAGGCCCAAAGCTTTCGGCTCGTCCACACCTATCCTCCTTATGATGGCGTAGAGGGTCATCAGCAGGTTCTGCCGGCGGTTGTGCGAGTCTTCGGGGTAGTAGATGCGATGTATCAGGATGAAGCGGAAGTCTCCCGCTATGCCATGCTTGTGCAGCGAGGGGTAGCTGCTGGTAAGCTCCAGCCGGCCCTGCGCCACAAGGTCTTCCACTATCTGACGAAGGTAGATGCTCACACGCGGCTCTATCATGAAACCTATGTACAGCCTCACGCTGTAGAGGGTGTCGGGCACCAGCATCTTGCAGTCATACTCCAGCGTGTCGGGGGCGTCGGTATATTCCAGATGGAAGAGCCAGTAGTGGTCGGCGCGCTTGGGCTGCTTGTTGATGATGGAGTAAAGCAGCTTGTCGTCCACGTCGCCCTCAATATGCGCGTGGTTGATGTATATCAGGTTCGAGGCATACTTGGGTATGGAAGTGTCGGCCTTGATGTCGGCCAGTATGCCGTAGTAGTCGCTCAGCTTCCTGAAGGTCATATGGCGGCGGCGTATGCGCTGGGCTCCCACCCACACAAACATGATGAAACACAGCATGCCGGCCATGAGCAAGGTAAACCATCCGCCTGCAGCGAACTTCGACAGGTTGGCCGCCAGGAATATGCCCTCCACCACCACATACATGCCCAGAAAACACATCACCACGGCACGCGGCGCCCCCTTCATGCGCAGGTAGAAGGCCAGCAGCAGAGTGGTCATCAGCATGGTGATGGTGATGGCCAGGCCGTAAGCGGCCTCCATGTGGATGGAGTCTCTGAACAGGAGCACCGTAACCACCACGCCCACGTACATGCAACTGTTTATGGAGGGAATGTAGAGCTGGCCTTTCACGTTGGTGGGGTGCTTGATGCGCATGCGCGGCCAGAACTTCAGGTTCATGGCCTCGCTCAGTATGGAGAAGGAGCCGCTGATGAGCGCCTGGCTGGCCACGATGGCCGCACCAGTGGCCATGATGATGGCCGGCACCAGCAACGGACGGGGCACTATGGCGTAAAAAGGATTGGACACTTCGGCGGCCGTACCGGCGTGGGTCAGCACCCAGGCCCCTTGTCCCAGATAATTCAATATGAGCATCAGTTTGACGAACAGCCAGCTCACGGTGATGTTGCGGCGTCCGCAGTGGCCTAAGTCAGAATACAGCGCTTCGGCTCCCGTAGTGCAGAGGAACACGGCGCCCAGCACCAGGAACCAACCCGGACTGCAGACCAGCAACCTGATGGCATAGTAGGGGTTGAATGCCTTGAGCACTTCCGGACAGCGAATCAGAGCCGCCGTGCCCAGCATGCCCAGCATGAGGAACCACAGCAACATGAAGGTGCCAAAGCCGCGTCCTATGTTCTCCGTACCGAAACGCTGGATGAAGAACACCATCGTGATAACGGCCACAGACAACGGCAGCACGGGGGGCGCGGAACTGAACTCCTCCAGGCCCTCAATGGCCGAAACCACCGTCATGGCGGGCGTTATCACTCCGTCGGCCAACAAGGCCGCCGCGCCCACTATGGCTATGCCGTATATCCACCTCCGCCGGTGCCTGCGCAGCAGGGCGTAGAGTGCCAGTATGCCGCCTTCGCCGTTGTTGTCGGCACGGAGGGCTATCATCACATACTTCACCGTGGTCTGCAAGGTCAGTGTCCAGATAATACAGGAAATGGCGCCTATGACGTAAGGCTCCGTCATGGCCTCGCCCGTATGGACGATAGCCTTCATCACATAGAGCGGCGACGTGCCTATGTCGCCAAAGACGATGCCCAACGTGACGAGCATCCCGGCCAGCCCGAGCTTGTTCATGTCGCGCGCCGGGCCTTGCGTTAGATTTGCCATAAAGATTTTATAATGTGGTTCATTCTCTTTTCCCGTCCCGAAGCCTGCGCCCCGTAAGCGCATCCGGGGACAAGAAACCAATTGACGCCGCAAAATTAGGACTTGCTTTCGGTATAGACAAAAGATATGGAGAAAAAGTGGGTCCAAAGAAAAGGCGGGCAGCTCAGCGTTAATAAGTGTGAACTTACAGATAGTGAGACAAAAAAGCGTTACATTTGTAACCATTCTGAACATTCCAATATAAACATCTCCACAAAATCCCCCCTACAGGGGTTCCGGAGAAGAAGCTTCCGGAAGCCTGTGTCCGAGGAAAGGCAGGCGGCAACGCCCGTACAGCCACAAGACACAGGCTTCCTATGGGCTTCCGGCCATACAACGCAGCCATAAACGTAACCTTACAGGAAATATGAAAGCAAAAAGACTACTCATGCTCATCGTCTTCTGCCTCACGGCGGGAACTGCTGCCCTGCCGGCCAATCCGGTAAAAGGACTGCTGGAACGCATAGATCCGGGAGCTTCCGGAAAATTCGTCATCGAACTGGAAAAGGGCGGACGCGACTTCTTCGAACTGGACCAGAAAGGGAAGAAGGTAGTGGTGCGCGGAAACACCTACGTGAACATAGCCGCCGGACTGAACTGGTATCTGAAGTATTATGCCGGGATACACCTGACCTGGAACGGCATGACGGCCACCCTGCCCGACGTGCTGCCGCCCGTGACGGAACCGTTGCGCAAGGAAACGGACCTCGGCCTGCGCTATGACTTCAACTACTGCACGTTCAGCTACTCCATGCCCTTCTGGGACTGGGAACGGTGGGAGAAGGAAATAGACTGGATGGCCCTGCACGGCATCAACCTGCCGCTGGCCGCCACAGGCATGGAGTGCGTGTGGCGCAACGTACTGTTCAGGCTGGGCTATAGCAAAGAGGAAGTGGACAGCTTCATCGCCGGACCCGCATTCCTGGCCTGGTGGGCCATGAACAATCTGGAAGGATGGGGAGGCCCCCTGCCCGACTCCTGGTACGACCGGCAGGAAGCCTTGCAGAAGAAGATACTGAAACGAATGAAGGAATATGGCATAAAACCCGTGCTGCCGGGATACAGCGGCATGGTGCCCAACAACGCCGGCGCACGACTGGGACTGGACGTGGACAAGCCCAAAGACTGGAACGGATTCACCCGCCCCGCATTCCTCAATCCCACCGACCCCCGATATGCCGAGATAGCCGGCCTGTACTATGAAGAACAGGAGAAGCTGTTCGGAAAAGCCGACTACTATTCCATGGATCCCTTCCACGAACTGGCGGACGCAGGCAAGACGGACTTCGACGCCGCCGGACAGGCCATAATGGCCGCCATGAAGAAGGCCAACCCCAAAGCCGTATGGGTGGTACAGGGATGGACAGAGAACCCGCGCCCGGAGATGATGGAAAACCTCAAGAGCGGCGACCTGCTGATACTGGACCTCTTCAGCGAATGCCGGCCCATGTGGGGCATTCCCTCCATATGGAAGCGTGACGAAGGCTACGGAAAACACCAGTGGCTGTTCTGCATGCTGGAGAATTTCGGAGCCAACGTAGGACTGCACGGACGTATGGACCAGCTGCTCGACAACTTCTACCAGACCAAGGACAACCCGCTGGCAGCACATCTCAAAGGCATAGGACTCACCATGGAAGGCTCGGAGAACAACCCCGTAATGTTCGAGCTGATGTGCGAGCTGCCTTGGAGGGAAGAGAAGTTCACCAAGGAGGAATGGCTGGAAGACTACATCTTCGCACGCTACGGCACACGCGACCCGAAGCTGCTGGAGGCATGGCTCATCCTGGCCAACGGCATATACAACTGCCCGGCAGGCAACAACCAGCAAGGTCCCCACGAATCCATATTCTGCGGACGGCCGTCAATGAACAACTTCCAGGTAAGCAGCTGGTCAAAAATGGAAAACTACTATGACCCCACCTCCACCGCCCGCGCAGCCAGACTGATGCTGGAGGTGGCCGACAGATACCGGGGGAACAACAACTTTGAATACGACCTGACAGACATCGTGCGGCAGGCGCTGGCCGACGAGGGACGCATCACCTACAACCGAGCCATAGCCGACTTCAAGAGCTTCGACAAAGAAAGCTTCCGGAAAGACTCCCGCCGCTTCCTCCGGCTGCTCCTCCTGCAGGACAGCCTGCTGGCCACACGCCAGGAGTTCTGCGTAGGCACATGGATAGCCCGGGCACGCGATGCGGGCGTCACCCCCGAAGAAAAAGACCTGTACGAATGGAATGCACGCACACAAATCACCACCTGGGGAAACCGTTACTGCGCCGACAAAGGCGGACTGCGCGACTATGCGCACAAGGAATGGAACGGCCTGCTCAAGGACTTCTACTACAAGCGTTGGGAAGCCTGGTGGGACATGCTGCAGGATGTCATCGACGGCAAGGGCAAGCTGAAGGACATAGACTGGTATGCCATGGAAGAGCCATGGACCAAGGCGCACAACCCCTACCCTTCCGCACCCCAAGGCAACGTGACAGACGTGGCCAAGGCCGTATTCCACGAAGCTTTCGGCCAGTGACGCCGGCCACCACATACCCCACATAAGTCCAAGGGGGGGGATGAAAAGCGGAAAACCGCCTTTCATCCCCCCTTTGTTCCGTCTCTTGTCCTTTCAAGAAAAACAGCTTCTTACCTCACGCCTTTCATCTCCACATACTTCCGGAACCGCTCCAGCCCTTCGGCCAGCCGGGATTGCGGACAGGCTATGTTCCAACGCATGAAGCCCTCACCGTCGGGACCGTACATGGTGCCTGCGTTCAGCCACAGGTGCGCCTCTGCCATAAGCTCGTGCTCCAGTTCTTCGGAGGAGAGATGCAGGGCCGAACAGTCCATCCACACCAGGTAAGTGCCCTCCAGTTCGGCTATGGGAAATCCGGACAGGTGCTCGCGGCAATATCCGGCCATGTAACGGTAGTTCCCGGCAAGGTAAGCGTTGAGCTGGTCCAGCCAGTCCTCGCTCTCGTTATAG
This sequence comes from uncultured Bacteroides sp., assembly GCA_949296415.1. Taxonomy (GTDB): domain Bacteria; phylum Bacteroidota; class Bacteroidia; order Bacteroidales; family Bacteroidaceae; genus Bacteroides. The sequence goes on from CASFQC010000001.1 coordinate 101,967, forward strand.
GCAGCCATCAGGGCCAGCACGCCGAAAGGATTCACATCGCACACCTCGTTTATGTTTATGGCACGGTCAATCTTCTGCAGCCGCTCTTCGTCGGCACAGATAATGTTGGCAATCTGCAGTCCGGCCATGTTGAACGCCTTTGTGGGCGAATTGCAAGTCACACTGTTGTGCAGGAAGCTGTCCGACAGGGACGCGAAGGGAGTGTACACATGTCCCGGCTGCACCAGTTCGCAATGGATTTCGTCGGCCACCACCAGCACGCCGTGACGCAGGCAGATGTCGCCCATGCGTTGCAGTTCCCCGCGTGTCCATACCCTTCCGGCCGGATTGTGAGGATTGCACAAGATGAAGAGCTTCACGTCAGGGTCGGCAACCTTGGCCTCAAAGTCGTCGAAATCTATGTGGTAGGTCTTTCCGTCGAAAACCAGATGGTTGTACACCACCTCGCATCCGTTGTTGCGTATGGAGGAGAAGAAGCAGTTGTACACCGGCGTCTGGATAAGCACCTTGTCGCCGGGCCGGGTGAACGCCTTTATAATGACCGACAGCGCCGGAACCACGCCCGACGTATAGAGCATCCATTCCTTGCGTATGCCTTGCCATCCGTGACGGCGTCCGAACCAGGAGATGACAGCCTGATAATATTCGTCGGGCACACGGGTATAGCCGAACACGCCATGGCGTACCCTGCGCTCCAGCGCTTCGGTTATGGCAGGCGCCACACGGAAATCCATATCAGCCACCCACATGGGCAGCACTTCAGGGTCTTGTGCCGAGTCCCACTTCACAGAGTTGGTGCCACGGCGGGAAATGAGTTCATCGAAATTGTAATGCATGGGATTTTATTAGGGATTAGGATTTTTTCTACAGTCAGGAACCGGCAAACAGTGTCCTTCTCATCCACCGGCCTCCTTTCAGACGCCACAGGAATATGACGCCACGGAAGCACAGTTCTATGCACATGGCCAGCCACACTCCCTGCAAGCCCATGTGCGGCGCGAGCAGGAAAGCCAGTGTGAGGCGCACCCCCCACATGCTGAGCAGGTTCATCACAGCCGGGACAAAGGTGTCGCCCGCGCCCACAAACACTCCGTAGGCCACAATGGAAGCGGCGAACATCGGCTCGGCAAAGGCCTCAATGCGCAGCACGGACACGCCCAGGTCCAGCACTTCGGGCACGGGAGTCATGATGCCTATCATCAGCGGGGCGGCCACATACATCACCACGCCCATGAAGGTCATCACCCCCATGCCCATGAGCACCGTGATGCGGGCAAAGCGTCGGGTCAGCTCCTTGCGTCCGGCGCCCAGGCTCTGTCCCGTAAGGGTGGTGGCAGCGTCGGCCACCCCGTATCCGGGCATGTAGCACAGGCTCTCGGCCGTGATGCCGAACGCATTGGCGGCTATGGCTATGGTGCCCAGCGGAGCCACGATGACGGTGGTCATAATCTGCGCCCCGCACATCACCATGCGCTCGCAACCCATGGGCAGACTGATGCGCAAGGCGTTGCGCAGACAGGATGCCGTAGGAAGGAAGCGTCCCCGGTCGTGCGTCAGCCTGAGCTCGGGCGAGCGGAAGCACAGGAACCACAGCATGAGTGCGGCCGTCACCACGATGGCCAGTGCCGTGCCCAGGGCCGCACCGGCCACGCCCAGCCCCGCGCCGGGAAGGGGAAGTTCCAGTCCGCCCACGTGCACCGTGCGTGTGGGGAATATGAGTAAGGTGTTGAACACCACGTCAAGCAGACACATCATGATGTTCAGCGCGCTCGGTATGTACATGTTGCCGCTGCTGCGCAGCATGCCGCTGGCCAGCACGTTGAGCTGGAAGGCGGGAAGGGAAAGGATGAAGATAAGGAAGTATACCGAAGCGTTGTCCGTAATGTCGGCGCCGCCGCCCAGCCAGCGGGGAAGCGGGCCGCTCACCATACAGCCGACCGCCGTAAGCGCCAGACTGAACGCCAGCGTGGCCAGCAGGGCCTGACGGAGCACCGCACGTGCGCCGGCTATGTCCTTGCCGCCCAGCAGATGGGCCACCTGGACCGAAAAGCCCGTGGCGGCGGAAGAGCACATGCCCATGAACAGCCAGGTGGTGGTGGACATCAGCCCGATGGAGGCCGAGGCTTCCGCACCCAGGCTGCCCACCATGGAGGCGTCGATGTACTGCATCACGATGGACGACAGCTGTGCCATGATGGAGGGTATGCTGAGCTGCACCGTAAGGTTGAGCTGCTGGCGCAAGGTCATGGGCTGTCCGTTACGGATAAGCAGCAGCAGTTCGTTTGCTTTCTTCTTGCCTAACATCGCTTGTCTTTGTATATTGGGGTCCTATTCAGCCTGCAAAGATACGGCGTTTCTTTCAAATGCCGATACGGATACCACCCAAGAAGGTGGCCTTGGGCATGGGATAGCCCGCCATAATCTCGTAATGCTGTCCCAGCAGGTTCTCTCCGCGCACAAACAGCGAGGCGTAGGGGCAGAGGCGGAAGCTGGCGCGGAGGTTCCACAGCACGAAGTCTTCGGTCGCGGCAGGGGCGGTCTCCGTAGCCAGGGCGGTGTACAGCCCTTTGACGTACTGCAGTCCGGTGGACACGGTCCAGCGTCCTTGCCGGAAGCCTGCCCCGACATAGAGTTTGTGCTGCGGGGCGGAGAGCACAGGATTTTCCATATGCGTCCAGCTGTAGTTAGCGTCCGCCCTCCAGTGCGGGCCGATGCGCCAGGCGGCGTCGGCCTCCACGCCCCAGTTCTTTATGCGTCCGCTGTTCACGTTCAGCGGACGGCCGTCCGCACGGGAGGTCATTATCAGGTTGTCGCCTTCTATGTAGTAGAGGTTGGCGCCATAGGTCAGCGCGCCGTCCCACAGCCGCTGGCTGTAGGACAGTTCGTAGCTCATCAGCCGTTCGGGCTTCAGGTCGGGGTTCTGGGGCGGGAACATGTACATCTCCCTTATGGTAGGATTGCGGAAACCCTTGCTCACCATGGCCTTCAGCCGGGCCTGCCGGGGAAGGCTCACGGACAGTCCGCCCTGGGGCACCAGCTCGTTGCCGGTGTGCGAGTGGTGGTCGGCGCGCAGCCCCAGGTCAAGCGACAGGAAGCCGCCCAGGTCCTGGCTCAGGTCCACGTATCCGGCCACCTCGTCCTGCGTCTTGTCCGTGCCGGGGATGCGCCGCCCGTCGGCCACAGCCACGTTCCACGACTCGCCGCCGAAGTGCTGGTAGTCCACGCCCACGGTGAGGCGGTTGCCCCGGAACAGCGAAGCACTCTGATACCAGGACAGCCCCATCATGAGGTCTTTGCTGTGGAACAGCGACTCCTGCGGCTGTTCTCCGGGATGGTATCCGTCGTTTATCTTGTGCCGTCCCCAGTTATAGTAGAAGCCCAGCGCGCCCGATGTGCGCCGGTAGCGATTCTCCAGCATGGCCGATGCCATGCCCCGGGTGACGCGCGAGTCATTGTCCAGCAAGGGATTGTAGGTTTCTCCGGGGTTGGAGGCGTTGAAGTGGGTCACGTTCACGTCGCCCCACAGACGCCAGTGTTCCGTGAGGTCGTAACTCAGCTTGGCATAGCCGCCATATTGCTCAAAGGGCATGTCGGGACGGTGTCCGTCTGTACGCCCGTAAGAGGCCGACACGGTGCCTCCCCACCGTCCTTGCCTCACGCGGCCGGAAGCTTCGGCCTGCACGGTGCCGTAGGAGCCTACACCCACGGTGGCATCGGCCTCCACGCCGTCCGTCCCCATCTGTCGGGTCACGATGTTCACCACTCCGCCCATGGCATTGGAGCCGTAGAGCACCGAGGCCGGTCCGCGCAGCACTTCCACGCGCTCGGCCATCATGGTCTGGCAGGCGTCGGCTATGGGATGGCCGAACAGCCCCATGTATTGCGGATGTCCGTCAATGAGCACCAGCATCTGTGCATTGCCCGACAGTCCGCGCAGGCTCAGCCCGCCCGCCGCACCGGTGGACACACCGTAGCCCATCACTCCGCGTGAGGTGACAAACAGACCCGGCACCTGCTCGGACAGCACAGGCAACAGGGAAGGCTGGTAACGGTCCTCCAGTTCCGGTCTGTCCACCACAGACACGGTCATGGGCAGATGGCGCACATCGGTGGCCAGGCGTGCGCCCGTCACCACCACTTCGTCCAGTTCGCGGACGCGGTCCGGTGCCAGCGTGTCGGCCGGCACATGCTCTGCCGAAGCCGCCACAGGCAGCAGACAGCAGACAAGAAGAGATAGCATGGTTTTCAGTATATATATTATAATAATATAATGTGTGTATAACTAATTTTATATGTACTTTTTCTTTCGCTTGTCCGAAAGGAAAAGATACCAGAAAGAAAATTGCGATTTAGTGAGCGCAGCATCAAGCTTGCCTGAATGCGGCCGAACGCGAGCAATTTATGCAAAAATCTTTTCTTTTGCATCAAAACAAAAGAGAAGTGCGTAAAGCAATCCGCCCGCAAAGATACGCTTATGGAACATACGCAACAAAGGCAGATTACAGGAAATGCTACCCGAAATACAGAACCGGGGCGCCATACCGTCTGTAAACCGTTGCGTTACAGCACCGTGGTGCGGACGGATTCACCGCTTCCTGCGGACGGATTCACCGCTTCCTGCGGACGGACACACAGCTTCCTGCGGACAGGTCGACAGGAAGCTGCCAATGGGTCGGCACCGGACGGCAGACGGGTCGGCACCATACCCCCTGTAGAACGGCCGCAACCGGCACGCCACAGTCCGGAAACGGGTTGTAAAAAGTCTGTCTGCCATATGCCGGACAAAAAAACGTAACGCGGAGTAGCGCAAAACCTGAATTTATAGTTTACAAAACAACAACTTCAGCAACATCCGTCACAGCGGACTGTGCGTAAAATTCCCCAAAAGGAGCTTCCGCACCGGAGGACAGGCATCTTACACTTATCGCACAAAAGCAGCCCGTTCCGACCATTCAGGAAAGCATTCCATTTCCATAAGTACTCTTTCTCCTACTGTTTTAAGATAAAATAACAAGAAATAAGCTATTCATAATATAGCTACAGTACCGCAATAAAATAAAAATCATTACCTTTGCAACTGCGTTACACATCGCATCGCAGGAACAAAGCAAACAAAAAAATTAACTTCCATTTTATAAAATGATGAGACGATATACATGGATAATGTGTGTATTGTTTTTCTTGCCCATAGGCCCGACCTACGCCCAAAAAGCGGCAGTGAAAACAAATCTGTTGTACGACGCTACCACCACCCTCAACCTCGGTATAGAAATAGGCGTGGCACCGAAATGGTCCGTAGACCTTTCGGGCAATCTCAACCCATGGACTTTCAGCAACAACACCAAGTGGAAGCACTGGCTCATCCAGCCGGAGGCGCGCTACTGGCTGTGCGAACGCTTCAACGGAAGCTTTCTGGCCGCGCACCTGCTGGGCGGCGTATATAACATAGGCAACATAGGGGCGGACTTCAAGTTTCTGGGCACCGACTTCGGGCAGCTGGCCGACCACCGTTTCGAAGGATGGATGCTGGGAGCGGGCGTGGCCTACGGATACCAGTGGATGCTGTCGCGACACTGGAGCATGGAGGCCGAAATAGGCATAGGCTACATCTATTCCAGGACAGACAAATATGAGTGCCCGCGATGCGGAGACAAGCTGGAAGACAACAAACCGCACAACTACTTCGGACCGACTAAGGCGGCGGTCAGCCTGATATATGTGTTCTGACATGGAACACCACCGGAAACAAAACAAACAAAACAAGCAATTAAAACAATGATGAAGAAATCCGTAACGAACATATCCCTGGCATTGGCGCTGGCCGCCGCACTGGCCATGCCCGGAGCCTTGCGCGCACAAGCCCTGCAAAGCGGAGCCAAGGTAAGCGACACAGGCATAGAGCGCGTGCGCGACAGCGTGGTGATAAGCATGGACATCTGCCTGGACAGCATGCAGGTGCACAGCAACCGCTCCGTGGTGATGCAGCCCCTGCTGGAGTCGGAAAACGGAAAGGCATGGCTGCCCGCCCTGGAGGTGATGGGACGCCGCAGACACATCTACTACCAGCGCAACGCGCAGGCCACCTATGCCGACAACCCCATGAAGGTGATAAGAAAACGGAACGGCGAACCGCAGACCATGCGCTACCGCACCTCCCTGCCCTACGCGCCCTGGATGGACGGGGCAGACCTGCTCATGACCGAGGACCTCTGCGGATGCGGACAGGTAGAGGAAGGGCCGGGACAGCCCTTGGGCAAAGCACACGTGGACTTCGTGCCGCAGCTGGCCTACGTCAGCCCCGAGGCCGTGGTAAGCAAGGAAGACAGCCTGAAAGGCTCGTCATACCTGGATTTCCCCGTCAACAAAACCACCATCTATCCCGACTACCGGCGCAACCCGCAGGAACTGGCCCGCATACGCGCCTCCATAGACACCGTGAGACACGACCGCGACCTCACCATTACCCGCATCAGCCTCAAGGGATACGCCTCGCCCGAAGGCACCTGGCGGCTCAACACCCGCCTGGCCGAAGGACGTACCGAAGCGCTGAAGCACTACGTCATGGAGGAATACGGCTACGGCGACACCCTGTTCGTCACCGACAGCCAACCCGAGAACTGGCAGGGACTGCGCGCCTACGTGCTGCAAAGCAGCCTGCCGGACAAAGACGCCATACTGGCCATCATAGACAGCGACGAAGCCCCCGACCCCAAGGAGGCCCGCCTGAAACGCGAACATCCGCAGAGCTACCGTCACCTGCTGAAGGAATGCTATCCCGGGCTGCGCCGCACGGACTACGTGATAAGCTACCACATACGGGGCTTCAACGTGGACGAGGCACGCGACATCATACGCACCCAGCCTCAGAAACTCAGCCTGCAGGAAATGTTCGCCGTGGCACAGACCTACGAGCCGGGAAGCCCGGAATTCAACCAGGTGTTCGATGTGGCCGTGCGGCTGTTCCCCGATGACCCCGTGGCCAACCTCAACGCCGCCAACGCCCTGCTGCAGAGCGGACACCCAGACCAGGCCGCACCCTATCTGGACAAAGCGGGAGACTCGCCACAGGCACAGAACGCACGGGCCGTGGCCCTGCTGCTGCAAAGCCGGTACGACGAAGCCCTGCCACTGCTGCGGCAGGCACAAGAGGCCGGACTGGAGGAGGCGGAAGCCAACATGAAGATATACGGAGCAGTTGAAGAATAAACAAAGAAACAAAACAAACAAATTATAACTTTAACAACGTGATTATGAAAAAGATTAAGTTTTTTGCAATGATGCTCGCAGCTGGGATGATGGCGGCGTGCAGCGACTCGCTGGAGGAGACGACAGGGGGGAACGGGAACCAAAACACGTCGGGAACGACGGAGGGATATGTGAAGGTATCCATCAATACTCCAACAACGAGCGGGGCAATGACCAAAGCTGTTTCCTTGGACGATGGCACAGCTGATGAATATGCGGTAAAAAATGGTATTCTGGTGTTCTTCAAGACAACATCTACTACAGGAACACCCGAAGCAACAGCCGAATTTGTGAAAGCATATGACGTAACACTCAATCCTGCAGGAGAAGGCGGAAACGATAATGAAGTGACCACACGTCACACCGTAATAGGCGAAGCACCGATGGCCGGTAAGGAAGAACAGATATACGCCTTAGCCATACTGAACAAGGGCAATCTGTTCCGAGTAAATAAAAATGCAGACGAAAACGGCGGAGCTTTGCAGGTTTCTCAAAATAGTATTTGGGCAGATGTGTTTGATAATAGCAATAAAACTGTAGCCGCTTTGCAAAAAGCATTGACCGTATCTGCCAGCGACATCACAAGCGATGCTAATGGTTTCCTGATGCTCAACGCCCCCTTGGCTACTGCAACTACAGGCATTACAGACTTGACCAAGGTGCAGACATTGGTTCCCGTCACAGTCTACGATGATGAAGAAGCAGCACAAAATGGTGATGTTGCCGACATCTATGTAGAGCGTGTTGTAGCCAAAGTAACCTTGAAAGGTTTCACTTATTCCGGAGGCAAATATACTGCCGAGGTTGCCAAAGGCGATGCAGACAGTCCTTTTACTGGTGATAAAGTGCAGTTGGAAGGCTGGACGCTGAGCGTAACCAACAAGACAACCAAAGCCGTGCGAGACATCAGCGGCCTTGCCGATTGGGTAGGCACTACTTATTCATCAGACGGCCAAGTACGTTTCCTCAGCACCACCAAGATAGACAACAAGGAATTGTATCGTATTCATTGGGGAATAGACTGCAACTATGATAATGATGATACTTATGCAGATGCTTTCAATATTCTGAGCGAAACAAATAAAGATAGGTGGACTTGGGAGGTAAATACCAACGATAAAGATGCACCTAACAATGAAAGCAATCCCGTCTACTGTCTGGAGAACACCATGGATTACAATCAGATGAATCAAGACAAGACTACTACGTTGTTCATCAAGACGACATACTATGCCGATCCCAGTAATCCAGATAACGCACAGGACTTCTTCATGTATGGCACACAGGAAAAGACTTACCTGACCGATGATTTCCTTACAAATGTAAAGGAGGCATTGTCTCTTGACCCATCACCGACTATTTCTTTGAATTCTGAAGCAAAAGGCGGTACGTACACCTATGTAGAAAGTGGTGAAGGAACTCCTACTGGGAAAAAGGACGTTAAGACTCTGTTCACTTTGACTGGAGGTTCTTCTGCTACTTTGACCGATGATCAAGCCAAGGAACTTATCAGCCAATTGGGTGAAATTAAGTACTATAAAGACGGTGCGACTTACTATAACACCGTGCTTGTCCGTCACTTTGACGATACGTACACGGATGTTAAGTGGGATCCTGCAACTCCCGACTATACCCAAAAACATCTGGGACGTTACGGCGTGCTGCGCAACAACTGGTATGAAATCAACATAAGCAGCATAAGCGGCCCTGGAGATCCCGAGATAGAAGATCCGGATCCGAATCCGAACGATGAAGTAGAAGGTTATATCCAAGCCCGCATCAACGTGCTTTCTTGGACTAAACGCCAGCAGAACGTAGAACTCTAATCCTTTTACGTTGATGCCCCGTGCATTAACCCCATCTTATGACGACACTTGCGGGGCGGGCCACGCCGCCCGCCCCGGCAAGGGTTGTCATCATACCCACACTTTATCCGCAAAAAAGCAAATTGTGCACCGAATAGGAAAAAGAACAATGAAAGCAATGACGAACATTCTTCTTAAAGCAAAGCAGACCATACATGCCCGCACCATCCTCGCATACCTGGCGGCGGCCACCCTGACGGCCACGCAGACGGCATGCACCGGAATGATATACGAGGACCGTGACGGCTGTGAACACGGCGTCTGGCTAAGCCTTAAGTACGACTACAACCTGCAACGCGCCGACATGATGGAACATGTGGGCAGCGTGGGCGTCTTTGTCTACAACGAGCAAGGACGGTTCGTAACCTCATTCATTGAACCCGACCTCCGGCGGGCACAGCCACTGAACACCATCTATCTGGACCTGCCCGAAGGCAGTTACCACTTTCTGGCCGTAGCCCAGCAGCGCGCCTTCAGCGACGTGCAGGCCGGACCGGGAGCCAACTTCCTCTGGCAGGAACCCGCACTGGGCGACCTCATGGAGGACTTCAGCATAGCACTGGACCACACCGACCTGGACGACGGATGGAGCATGGTGGAACACGGGAATGAACCGCTCGACACCCTGTGGCACGCCGTAAGCACGCAGCCAGTCTACGTGCCCGCCGACCGCTACGCCACACACACCCTCTCGCTGGTGCGCGACACCAAGTCCATATCCGTGGCCATGCGCGAGATAGACGAGCCGGAGACCATGACCGTGGAGGACTACACCTTTACCATAACCCACCGCAACCTCTACCTGGACTACAGCCAGATGAGCGCCGAGGAGCCTGAGACACAGGTCCAAGGCCGCACCGCCATATACACACCCTACGCCACCTGGGACACCTCCGATGACGGTGCCGGAACCGCCACGGCGGCACAGACACGCGACGGCGCGACGGCAGGACGCACGGCACACGCCGACTTCATGACCGCACGCCTCTACGCCAGCGACAACCCCGAAGAGAACGCCCGCCTCACCATACGCCGCCGCGACAACGGAGAAGCCGTGGTGGAGGCCGACCTCTGCAACCTCCTGGGACAGCTGCGCAACTACGATGAGACCCGACGCTACTCCCTGCAGGAATTCCTGGACCGGGGCTACGACTTCCGCCTCACCTTCTTCCTGAAGGGCGGCGAATGGCAGTACGTGGACGTGTCCATCGGCGTGCTGGGATGGAGCAAGCGCGTGCAGAACGTGGCACTCTGACACCTGGCTTACAGAAAGACGTTGAATCACTACAAGACAAACAACCATAAACCGACCATACACCCTACGGGTTTCCGCCCGCATCACCCTATGACAGCAAACAGACTCCTGACATACAGCCTCACCCTGCTCCTTGCCCTCCTTCTGCTGCAAGGCTGCACGGCAGACACCCTGCCTGGCGGCACGGACACGCCCCCCACATCCGGCGGGGACGAGGATGGCAGCGGAGTGTACGTCAGCGTGGTGGTGAACGCGGACGGCGGCACACAGACTCGGGCTACAGGTTCTCCGAAACCGGGGGAGGAAGGAGACGGGAACTGGCCGGGAGAGAACCACGAGAATGCAGTACACAACCTCTTCCTCTATTTCTTTGACGGAGGAGAAGACGGGAACGGGAAAAGGAAAGGCATCAACGCAGACGGCAACACACCCATAATAGGCCCTATAGAGTTCAGCTTAGGCGACAACCTCTACGGGACAGGGACAAGATACTATACCGAGCCACAGGAAATAGACGGAATGGAGATAGGCAAGACGTATGACGTGCTGGCAATAACAAACTTGGACGGAGTGAAAATGTCCATGGACTTCTACACGTTGGGAGAACTGAGGGACGCCGCATCGGCAGAAGCCATAACACACACCACAGGAAACATGGCGTGGTTCGTGATGTCCTCCGCCAATCCCACCTTCGATGCCGCAAAGCGGATAAACTCCGTGGAGATAACGGGAGACAACAGCAAGAACAATCCTGCCACGGTAAGCATTGACGTGGAACGGCTGGCGGCCCGCATAGACTGCCACGTGAACGAAGGAGGCGAATATGAAGTGGAAGGAACCGAAGGCGACAAGGTGATACTGCAGGCACTGGTCACCGTAAACAAATATACCATGAACGACAAGAACCTGGAGACAAAAGGCTACTACGAACGTTCTTACTGGTTCAAGCGCGTGTCCAAGGACACAGAGCTGGCCGCAGGCATGGCCGTAAACTATCTGGGCGACGAACTGCCCGCCGACGGCACAGGCCCCGCCGCCAACTACGTGATAGGCCCCATGACACTGACCCCGCCGGACATAAAGGACAGGGGAGACGACCTACAGCCTTACGACCATTCCTTCTACTACAACAAAGATGACATGAGTCACTGGCAGAAAAACTGGGTCTCTATAGACACACTGGAAAGCGAGATTACTTCCGAGCAGGACGGCGTCACCTACCACCGTCTGGACTATGTGGAAGAGAATGTCCTCCCGGCCGAGATGCTCGACGACCCCACAAACAGAGAATACTACTGCACAGGGGTAATGTTCAAGGCGAATTACATCCCCGCCGGCTTCGAAGACAAGCAAGACAAATCCTTCTATTGGTATCAAGGAAAAGCCTATGCCACCCTTGACGACATTCCCGTCGACGGAATAGACAGCAGCAACTACGAAGACTATGGCATCGTCTATTATTTCGGCGGCACCTGCTACTACACCTATTGGATACGCCATGCCGACGACGGAGACCCTGCCAAAATCAGCCCCATGGAATATGCCATTGTACGCAACAACATCTACCAGCTGAACGTGCGCAGCATAAACGGCATAGGCAGCGTGACTCCTACAGGAGACACACAGGTGCTGGTCAGCGTATATGTGGAAGACTGGACAGACATACCCACAAACCCCGTAGAATGGTAACAGAGATTATGGACAGAATACTACCTTATACCATCATAAGCAGGCTTACCGCCGTACTCTGCATCGGCCTCGTCCTGGCGGCATGCAACGATGACAATGCCATCGTGCAGGAAGAAAACCGCCCGCAAGGAACAACCGCCGTAAGCCTGACGTTCAACACACGGGCCAATGAAGGAGACATAGGCTCCGACGAAGGCATAAAGACCCTGCGCGTCATCGTGACGGACGAGGCGGGCACCATATTGTACAACGAAAAGGAAACAGGACTGGCCGACAAGGAACGCCACAACGTAGACCTCATACTGCCCAAGACCAAAGTGCGCTTCTATGCGTTTGCCAACGAGGAAAGCATGGGAAGCGACTTCAGCAACGGAGGGCTGGAACAGGCCGGCATCCTGAAGGACGGCAAGATACTTCCGCAAGACATCGTGACCAAGGCCTGGACAGACGAAAGCCGCACACACTTCCCCAAACAGGCTTCAGAGATAAGCGCATACGGACTCCCCATGACCGGTTGCAAAGGTGTACAGCCACACGAGGTGTACGCCGATGACGGCATCCCTACAGACCTGACCGGAAAGACAGTGGAACAGATAGAAATACCGCTGGTAAGGTGTGTGGTGAAAATTGTGGTGAACATCACAAACGGAAGCGACAAGGAAGCTCTGGAAATAAATACGGTGAACTTCGGACGCTTCTTCACAGACAAGGTGTACTGCTACATGCATACCCGGAGGACGTTGCCCGAAGAAACCAGCATCACCTACCGGAACATACTGCTGAATCCCGCCGTCAACATCGGTACCGAACAGACCAAGACCGTCTGCACACTGTATATATACCCCGTATCGCTGGCCAACAACAGAGACGACTACCGGTACAGCATAGCCCTGAACAACGAGAACGACTACAAGGTGTTCCTCACGAAAAACGGACAGAACGGCTCCACCTATATCCCCCGCAACAGCCGCCTGACCATAGAAGGCACAGTGACCGACATTCTGAACATCACCTGGACAGACCTGCAACTGGTGGTAAGCTGCTGGGAAGACAAAGAGATGGACATAACATTCGAATAAGATGAAAAACGCGATATATCACATATTGGCTTTCGCATTCCTGCTGACAGCAGGAACAGCCTGCAACGATGATACGTTCACCGGAAACGCCGGAGACGGAAGGACCGTGACCATAAGACAGCTCATGCTGGAAACCGGGAAGGAAGACCGGAAAGACATGGCCCTGACCAAGGCCGCAGGACCGCTTTCAACCGTGAGCAACGTCACCCTGTTCGTATTCGACGAGAACGGAAAGATGGAAGACTACGGCGACCTGAACGAAAATTCCCAGATAACAGAAACCGGAACCACCGCCGAGGGCTGCAGAATATATAAGCTGGGCGGAGGCGGACTGGAAGCCACCACCGGAAAAAAGACCATCTACGCCATAGCCAACCATGACGCCCCTTTCTGGCAGAGCTGTCTGGACGAGCTGAAAAACCTGCAGCTTACAGAAGACGAATTCCAGAAAAAGCTGTTCACCATCAACGCTGACCTCATAAGCTCCCAAGCCCTGCCCGGCTTTGAGACAGACTATGTGCTGCTTACCGGCAAAGGCACTGACATCACGGTACAGGACGACGGAACCGCAGCGGGCACCATCTACGTGAAGCGTCCGGTAGCACAAATCAATGTGAGAATCCATACCCATACGGACAAGGGAGGAGAAGACCGCGACCATACCATAGAATTCACCCCCTCCACATACACGGTGTACAACGTGCCCCAACAATGTATGGTATTCAACAACGAAGGGACCGTACCCGCAGACGGCACAAGGGAATACTACAACATCCGCACACAAAACGCAAGGGAAGCGGAAGACGACGGCATATCGTACATCACCTTCTACATGCCGGAAAACCCGCAGCCGCAAGGAAACGAAGCCATAGGGAACGATTACCACAAGCGTGACAAGTGGAAAGACCTACAGAACGGAAGCAAACACTGGACATACGCGCCACAGAACAGCACGTACATGGTGATAGAAGGCGACTACATAGAGACCGACCAGAACGGCATGCTGATCTACCAAGGCAAGGTGTCCTACACCATACATCTGGGAGACTTCAGCGCAAACACCGGCAGCATGCGGGACTTCTCCGTGAAACGGAACGTGAGATACACCTACAACATCAAAGTCATGGGAGTGGAAAGCATCATCGCAGAAGCGACAACCGATGAAGAAAAGGAATCGGGCGCGGAAGGCAACATCATAGGTACGGAAAGCGCCGCGCAAATATTCGAGCTGGACTGCCACTATGAACAGGTGTTCGTCTCCTACAACCTGTCGGACATAGCACGCTCCTTGAACGGCAATACGGACGATGACATATCCCAGTCGTTCATGCTATGGGCGTCCACGCCTTTCAGCAAAAGCCCGGAAATCCTGCTGCCTTATACAGATGACAGGACAGAAGAGGAGGCTACAAAAGACATGGACTGCAAATGGGTGTCCTTCCTCCCGCAAAAGGAGGCAAACGTGCTGTCGCCTTATCCCGGACTGCCGGAAAACAATCCGGACACCGAACTGGTCACGCCTTACCGACTGTGCAAAAGCCTGGGTACAGTGGTCAAAAAGATACTTAATCATGAATACATTCCAACGGACAATAAAGTGGAAGGCATCTGGATCCAGCAAGACATGAACGGAGACTACTACGCCTACTTTACCGTATTCATCGACGAATATTACTATGACAAGAATCCCATCAGCGGCGAGCCGGTGGCATGGGGAGACTTTACCCGACAGAACGACCGCACCATGATTATAGCCAGTGACATACAGAGCAGTACGGACAGCAACAGCACCTACTCCAAAGCCCGCACATCGTTCACACAGAAAGCCATACAGACTTTCTACAACGCGGATGCGGACGATACCGTGAACGCCATGGGAGTGGAAACCTATTGCGAGAACTATCCTTTTTCATTCTCCTCCATAAAGGACGCTTACTCCACATCTCTCGGGACATCCCCATCCAACGGCAGGAAAAACATGTTCGGACTGCTCAGCCTGAACTACTCTCCTTCATGGAGCACATACATAAACGAGAAAACGAACGGATACTATGGCACAGATGCAGCCAAAGACAGCAGAGGCCATAAGATAGAAAACGATGACATGCTGAAGCAGCAACAATATTATGGGTACATGTATTCTCTCCACCCCTACTACGCATGCCTGTCGCGCAACAGAGACCTGAACGGCAACGGAAAGATTGACGACAACGAGGTAAGATGGTATCTGGCGGCAGCCGACCAGTATCTGCGCATGGGCATAGGCTCGGATGCCATGTCGGATGCCTCGAAGCTATTCATGGAGGACAAGAGCCTGATTCCGAACCAAAGGTACCCCAACGATTTCTTTGATGACGGAGCCTTATATTACACCAGTACCAACTATGATACCCAACGAGGCAAGAATAAACGGCTTATATGGGCGGCCGAGATTGCCGCTTTCGGCGACTACAACAACGGGAACTATGAGATGCTGATACGCTGCGTGCGCAACCTGCCAAGCGGACAGACAGCCAGGGAAAACCCCGGCGAGACTGTAACAGATGACAGAGCTATGGGAATAAAATCCTATTACTACGACTCCAGCCGCAGGCTGTTCAGTTTCGGCGACATACTGGATCCGCTGGTATTCCGTGAAGTGCGGTACAACACCCCTTACGGAGAGCATTTCGAAGAGCCGAACAGCACGCTTCCCTCGACGGCCAACCGACTGTATCATGGAGGCTTTGTGGTGGCAGACAAAGATGTCAACGTCAACGCTTATGATGGAAGGCTTGCCACCATGAACTCCATCTGGGATGGAACTAAAAACCCCTGTGCGAAGCATACTGACAACAACGACCAGGCACACCAGGGCGCATGGCGTGTCCCCAACCTGCGCGAGACACTGATTATGTCTACACAGCCCGGGCTCTTTGCAAATGGAAACTATTACTACATGACTTCCACCAGCTTCTCGGGACAGGGCGGAACAAGCTCTTATGAGCAACGTCCCGGATTCGCATACGATGCCGCCGGCCAAATGATAACCGCCCAGCCTAACGGAGAATACGCCATCCGCGTGCGCTGCGTCCGCGATGCCGACCCCGACGAGACCTATCCATAAGAGGACTGACAAATTGGACAGTCTGCCCTCCATCTCCCTTACACAAAGATGTTAAAACGCCACATTTCCCTTACCCACCCTTTTAAAAAAAGAGTTCAAAACAGAAAAAGGAAGGGACAAACGGTTTATTTATGTTAATACACCAAAGGGTGAAGACTGCCAAATGTTTATATTGGTTAACAACAGAAACCCGAAAGCCGTTTTCCTTTCCCGTCTGACAGGTTATCGGCCGACGGACAACCTATCCGCAGCCGGCTGCCATAGCACATACAGCCGGCTGCGGATGCGTCCGCACCGCACACCCACTACAGTACCGGCCCGCAAAGGGAGAAAAAACAGGGGAAAAACACCGGAATATCCGCCTTTCTTGCACCTTACAGAAGTGTTAAAATACGGGCTATTCCACTATGGGACAACAAGAAAGACCGAAAATTTCCGCGTCGTTTCCGGTCATACCCGTACCTGCCCCGAACGGAGGACATTCTCAATGTTAACGGAAATCAAAATGACAGATTGACAAGCGGCCAAAATCTTTCTCCAAAAAGCCGCCGTATTTCCGCGAAAAACCTATCTTTGCATACAGAAAACCATAACAAGAAAACAGACCAAGCCATGTGTTCGGACGGAATATACGACAGATATGTCAACTTCTATACGGACTTCGCGTTCAAGAAGCTGTTCGGAACGGAGATGAACAAAGACCTGCTCATCAGCTTCCTCAACGCCCTGCTCCACGGAAGGGAAGAGATAAAGGACGTGACCTACCTCAGCACGGAACACCTGGGCACGCAGGAGTATGACCGCCGTGCCGTGTTCGACGTGTACTGCACCAACGAGAAAGGAGAATACTTCATCGTGGAGATGCAGAAAGGAGAGCAGCAGTTCTTCAAGGACCGCAGCCTCTACTACTCCACTTTCGCCATACGCGAACAGGCGCCAAGGGGAGAATGGGACTACGGCCTGAAGGGCATCTACACCATAGGCATACTGAACTTCCGCCTGTATCCCGGCACATCCGAATACCGTCACGAGGTGAAGCTCATGGATACGAGGACAAAGGAAGTGTTCTACGACAAGCTCAGCTTCATCTATCTGGAAATGCCCAAGTTCAACAAGAAGGAAGAAGAGCTGGAAACCCTGTTTGACAAGTGGATGTATGCCATAAGAAACCTGCCTTCGCTGATGGACAAGCCCCAAAGACTGCAGGAGAAGATATTCACCCACCTGTTCGAGGCCGCCGAGATTGCCAAGTTCGACCGGCAGGAACGGCTGGAATATGAGGAAAGCCTGAAGAACTACCGCGACTGGTACAGCGTGATGAAAACGGCGGAAAAGAAAGGATGGGAGAAAGGAAGAGAAGAAGGAAGAAAGGCCGGAAGGGAAGAAGGAAGAGAAGAAGGAAGAAAAGAAGGCCAGCTGAAAGGCAGGGAAGAAGGCAGGGAGGAAGGCAAGTTGGAAATAGCCCGGAAAATGAAAGCCATGGGTATGGACCACACACTGATAGCCCAAGCCACCGGTATGGACAGGGCAGACATAGATAACCTATAAAGGCATCCACACAACCTCATGGCAAAGGAAAGAACAGACGAAAAGCTACTGCATTATGTGTGGAGACACAAGCTCTATCCGCTGCAGCCGTTGCACACCACAACCGGACAAACGGTGGAAGTGATAGATCCGGGACTGCCCAACACACACGATGCGGGTCCCGACTTTTTCAACGCCAAGCTGAAGATAGACGGCACACTGTGGGTAGGCAATGTGGAGGTGCACGTACGGTCATCGGACTGGATGCGCCACGGACACGACCGGGACACGGCCTATGACAATGTGGTGCTGCACGTAGTGTGGCAGGCCGACTGCGAAGTGAAACGCACCGGCGGCGAACCTGTCCCACAGCTGGAACTGCCCTGTCCGGAAACCGTAAGGATGCACTACGAAGAGTTGCAGCAGTCGGCCTTCATACCATCCTGCTACTCCATACTGGGCACACTGCCCGCACTGACGGTACACAGCTGGATGTCGGCGCTGCAGGCCGAACGGTTCGAACGCAAGGCCGGTGACATACGCACCCGGCTGGAACAGCACGACGGACGGTGGGACGACGTATTCTTCATCACACTGGCACGCAACTTCGGCTTCGGCCTGAACGCCGACACATTTGAGATATGGGCCTCGCACCTGCCTTTCAGGGCACTGGAGAAGCACCGCGACAATGTGCAACAGATAGAGGCCCTGTTCTACGGCACGGCGGGACTGCTGGACAGCAACGGTCCGGAAGAAGACCGCTACCTTACCGGACTGAAACGCGAATACGCTTACCTCGCACGCAAATTCGACCTCCCTGCCCCACCCGACAGCGTGCGCTGGCGCATGTTGCGGCTCCGTCCCGGCAATTTCCCGCACGTCAGGCTGTCCCAACTGGCCTCACTCTACAGCAAGGACGAGCCACTGTTCTCGCGCATGCTCGAAGCCCGCACACCGGCCGAGGCATGTGTCCTCTTCACCGCCAAAGCATCCGAGTACTGGGAGACGCACTTCACCTTCGGACAGGAATCGGCCAAACGGCCCAAACGCCTGGGGGCGAACGCGCTGAACCTGATACTCATCAACACCGTAGTGCCGTTTCTCTACGCCTACGGCATGCACAAAGGCAACTCCGCATTGTGCGAGCGCGCCGCCTCGTTCCTTGATGCCATAAAGGCGGAAGACAACTACATCATACGCCAATGGAAAGCGGCAGGACTGGAAGTGAAGAACGCCGCCGACTCGCAAGCCCTGCTGCAACTGCGCACCATGTACTGCGACCGCAAGGACTGCCTGAGATGCAGGTTCGGATATGAGTATCTGAGAGCAAGGGGCTGAAAGCCCTGCTATATACACCCGGTCCCGGTATCAAGAACCGAACGCTTGCATGCGCGGCATCCTTGTACCGGGACCGTTTCTTTTCTGCATGAACGGAGAATACACACCGTCCTTACCTCACAATCTCTTTGGAATCACGGATAAAGTCAATGATGTTGCGTATCTCGTCACTCATCGGGATCTGGTCCTCAATCTTCAGCAAGGTATCCTGCACGCTGAAGTTACCCTGATACACCAGCCTATAGGCATTCATGATATGCCGCAGGATACGGTCTGTGATATGGCTCTGGTTCTGGCTGTGCTGCAGCACCACGGCATTGATGCCATGATAAGAGGCTGGATTGCCTGCCATGATGATGTAAGGAGGCACGTCCTTGGAAATGCGGCATCCGCTCTGTATGAGCACCCAGTTGCCTATACGGCAGTCTTGCTGCACGATGACGTTGCTGCTCAATATGGTACAGTCGCCTATAATGCTGTTTCCGGCCACCATGCTCCGTATGCCTAACACGCTGTTGTCGCCCACCTTCACGTCGTGGCACAAATGCACGCCGTCCATCAGATAGTTGCCATGTCCTATCTGGGTAGTACCGTCGGCATGTGTGGCACGGGCAATCACCACATTCTCACGGATATCATTGTTGTCGCCTATCACGAGTTGCGTATTCTCTCCCTCATAATGGAAATCCTGAGGCATGCTGGACAATACGGCCCCATGATGCACCTTGTTGTTCTTACCTAGACGGGTACCGTTCAATATGCGTGCTCCCGACATAATGGTGCAACCGTCGCCCACCACCACATCGCCTTCGATGTAGGCAAAAGGTTCTACATTCACGTTGCTACCCAGTTTGGCAGCAGGGTCTACATAAGCTAAAGGACTAATCATAATTATTAGAATTTAAGTAGTTATACAATAAAGGAAGGATGGAGGCGGCGCGACGCGGAAAGTCCCCTGCCCGGCCTTGTTCCGACGGGCCTTGGTACAGACTTTCCCTGTGGCATCCTGTCCTTCATCCTTCCTATGATAGTTGCTGTATATGTTCCGTTGTCTTTAAGGCAATCCGGGGAAGACGTGTCCGCCTCCCGCACGCTTCTTACGGCGGGCGCAAGGCCGATGTTCTTTCTCCGCTTGCATCATTCTCTGCCGCCTCCCAAAGCCTGATACAGGGTGACTGTGGCCTGCATCAGGTCAAAGGTATCCGACACTTCCGAAAGCTGTGCGCTCAGGTAAGACTGCTGGGCGGAAAGTACTTCCAGATATGTACCGGTAGACTTAGTGAACAGCTCTCTGGTGTCAGTGGCCGCCTTGCGTGCCGACTCTACCTGCTGGGCACGTGCCTGAGCCTTGTCCAACGTATTCTGGTAAAGCGACAGAGCATTGCTCACCTCGTTTCCCGCATTCAGCAACGCCGTCTGGAACTGGATTTTTGCCTGCTCTTCCTGAGCCTTGGCCTGACGCAGGCGGGCAATGTTGGCGCCACGGTAGAACAGGGGCTGTGTAATCGAGCCTACCGCGCTGGCCAGAAGCTTACCGGGATTCACAATGGCAGCACCGGCACTGTTGGTCCATCCTGCCGAACCGCTCAGCGTAATGGCAGGATAGAAGGCGGCACGCGCACTGTTCGTATTGTAGTAGCAGGAAGCCAGTGCCATCTCGGCGGCCTGCACATCGGGACGGTTGGAAAGCAACTGCAAAGGAATGCCTACGGAAAAACTGGCAGGCAGTTCCTGCTGCTCCAGCACACCGCGTGCTATGGACTGCGCGGGCTGGTTCAGCAAGAGGCAGAACGAGTTCTCCGTCTCACTTATGCTCTGACGGATATCCGACAATGAGGCCACAACCTGAGCATAAGCCGAACGGCTCTGTTCTATTCCCGCACTGGTCACGGAACCATATGTGTACATGGCCTCCATGGTAGTGAGGTTTTCTTTCAGCACTTCGGCCGTAGCCTCCGATATCTGCAACTGACGGTCAAGCATCAGCAGTGTATAGTACAAGTTGGCAGCACTGGCTATGACCTGTGTCTGCACGGCCTGCTGCTGGAACTTGGCCTGCTTGAGCGAGACTTGTGCGCTGCGCTTCGGGTTAAGAATCTGTCCGAACAGGTCTATCTGCCAACTAGCCGTCACGGGCACGGAATAAGTCTTGGAGGCTTTCTGTCCGTCCCAGCTGCTGATGGTACCTTGCGGAGACAATGCGAGCTGTGGGGCATAAGCCATGCGTGCCGACAACAAGGCAGCTTCTGCCTGCTTCACACTCAGCATGGCGGTACGCAAATCGGCATTGTTTGCCAGAGCCTGCTCAATGAGCGTCTGAAGCTGTGGGTCGGTAAACACTTCCCTCCACGGCAGGTTGCCGAAGTTGGTGGTATCCGACACCAGCGTATCGTTCACCGTGGCCGTGTCGCGGTACAGGCCTTCGGCTGATATGTCGTCGGGCCTGTCGTATGCTTTATAGATATGGCAACTGCTCAGCAGGGACGTTGCGCATACCAGAATGAATATTTTTCCTTTCATATACGTATTTTAAATTAAGAATAAAGAACTTTCTCAATGAAGAACGAAAAACGAAGAATGAAGAATTCTCAAGGATGCCGGAAGGCGATTCTTCATTTTGTCCTGAAGGACTATTCTTCATTCTTCATTTCATCGTTATTTACTGTATTGTTCTATTTCAGCGGTTGCGTCAGAATTGTCCACATCGTCCCATTCCATAGGCTTGATTTTCTCCTGCAAGTACTGGAAGGCAACGAACAAGGCCGGTACGATGAATATCTGCAGTATCATACCAATCAACATACCGCCGATGGCCGACGTACCCAACGTGCGGTAACCGTTGGCACCCGCACCGCTGGCAAACATCAACGGCAACAGACCGATTACCATGGCCAACGACGTCATCAGGATAGGACGCAGACGGGCACCGGCGCCAAGCACGGCAGCCCATGTGATACTCATACCCATCTTGCGGCGGTCAAGAGCAAACTCTACTATAAGGATGGCATTCTTGGCCAACAGACCCATCAGCATAATCAAGGCAATCTGCATGTAGATGTTGTTGGACATGGTGCCGATAATCATCTGCAGTGCCGGTATGCCTCCGATAAGGCTGGCAATGTTCACGAAGATAAAGCTTCCCATCAGACCGAACGGTACAGAGAGCAATACAGCCAGCGGCAGGATGTAGCTCTCGTACTGCGCGCTCAGCAACAGGTAAACGAACACGAAGCAAAGTACGAAAATCAGTCCCGTAGTGCTGCCGCTTGTCTCGGCCTCCTCACGTGCCATACCGCCCAGCTCGTAGTCAAAGCCTGCTGGCAGGTTCTGGTCGGCCACCTCGGCTATGGCCTGCAAAGCCTGGCCGGAAGTGTAACCGGTAGCGGGAGCCACCATCACTTTCATGGAGGTGTACAGGTTAAAGCGGTTGATCACATCCGGACCGTACACCTTGGTCAGCTTCACAAACTGGCTCACGGGCGCCATCTCTCCGTTGGCATTGCGCACCTTGATGCTTTCCAGCGACTCCACGTTCTTTGTGGCATCGCGTTCGGCCTGCACCATCACACGGAACATCTTACCGAAGCTGTTGAAGTTCGACGCATACAAGCCACCGTAATATCCCTGCATCACACTCAATATATCGCTGGGACTTATCCCTGCACGCTTACAAGCCGCCGCATCAATGTCCAGCTGGTATTGCGGGAAGCTGGGATTGAAAGTGGTCTGGGCTGAAGTGATTTCAGGACGTTTCTCCAGCTCGGCGGTATAGCTCTTCACCACATCAAAGAAGTGGTCCAGACTGCCGCCCGTCTTGTCCTGCATGTTCAGCTCGATGTCGGTCGATACAGAGTAGCCCGGAATCATAGGCGGAGCGAAGAACAGCACCTGCGCTTCCTTGATGATTTTCTGGGCACGCATGAACAGTGTGGCATACACCACGGTAGAGTTCTGCATGGTGGAACGTTCCTCCCAAGGCTTCAGCTTGATGATGACCGAACCGTAACCAGGTCCCTGGCCGCCGATGAAACTGAATCCGGAAATCACGGTACGCGACTGTACGGCCGGCTCGGCAGCGATAAGGCTGTCCACACGAGCCAGAATCTTCTGCGCGCGTTGCTGGGATGTGCCTGGAGGAAGCGTCACGGCACCCATGATAGTACCCGTGTCTTCATTGGGCACCATACCGGTAGGAGTAATTTGCATGAACACCATCAGCAGCACGATGGAAGCGGCCACCATTCCGCCGCTCAACCACTTGCGCTGGATGAAGGTCAGCACATGCTTCTTGTACTTGCCCAAGATAGAGTCGTACTCGGTGTTGAAGGTATTCTTGAACTTGTCTGTGGTCATACCGGCCAGAGCCAGGATGCTGATAACTATCAGTATGGAGCAGAGCACGGGATGCTCGCTGAAGCTGAACAGTCCGAATATCATGCCGATAATGGCAATAAAGGTGAACAGCAGGGTGAGTCCGGGCTTCATGATTTTGCCCAGTCCCTGGGTGTAACGCTGTATCCATATCTTACGGGCTTCCTTGGTAGCGGTGCCTATGCGCTCTTTCAGCGTGGTGTCGTGGCCATCGGTGTTATGGGGTTTCAGGAAGATGGCGCACAGGGCCGGACTCAGGGTCAACGCGTTGACGGCAGAGAAGAATATGGCAATGGCCATAGTCAGACCGAACTGTTGGTAGAACGTACCGGCCGTACCGCCCATGAAGCTCACGGGGATGAACACAGACATCATGACCAGCGTAATGGATACCAAGGCGCCGCCCA
Source organism: uncultured Bacteroides sp. (assembly GCA_949296415.1). Taxonomy (GTDB): domain Bacteria; phylum Bacteroidota; class Bacteroidia; order Bacteroidales; family Bacteroidaceae; genus Bacteroides. The sequence goes on from CASFQC010000001.1 coordinate 125,849, forward strand.
GTTCGTGCATGGCGTCAATGGCAGCCAGACGGGCCGACTTGTAGCCCTGGTCCAGCTTGGCATGGACGCCCTCGACGACGACTATGGCGTCGTCCACCACTATGGCAATGGCAAGCACCATGGCCGAGAGGGTCAGCAGGTTCAGGCTGAAGCCTATGATCTTCAGCACGAAGAACGTGGCTATCAAAGCCACAGGGATGGCTATGGCGGGAATCAGCGTGGAGCGCATGTCCTGCAGGAAGATGTACACCACGATGAACACCAGGATGAAGGCCTCAATCAGCGTCTTCACCACCTCGTGGATAGAGGCGAACAGGAAGTCGTTGGCACTCTGCGCGATGTTCACGCCGATGCCTGCGGGCATGTTCTTCTGCATGTCTGCCAGCACCTTCTCCAGATTCTGAATAGTGGAGGTGGCGTTGGTTCCGGCCATCTGATAGACTATACAGCTGACACCCTTGTGTCCGTCCACCGTATTGTCGAATCCGTAGGTATTACGTCCCAGCTCGATGGTGGCCACGTCTTTCAGATGCAGCACCTCGCCGTCGGGCTGTGCCTTGATGACAATGTTCCCGAACTCCTCGGCCGTCTGCAGACGTCCGCGATAGCGTATGGTATACTGGAACGTCTGGTTACTCCGCTCGCCAAACTGTCCCGGCGCGGCCTCAATGTTCTGTTCGGCCAGCACCTGGCTTATGTCGGCAGGAATCAGTCCGTATTCGGCCATCACATCGGGTTTCAGCCATATGCGCATGGAGTAGTCGGCACCCATCACGAAGGCATCGCCCACACCGGACACACGCTTGATTTCGGGAATGATGTTGATGTTGGCGTAGTTCTCGATGAACTCGATATTGTACTTGTCCTCCATGTCGTAGATGGTGAATATCATCAGCATGGAGCTTTGGCGTTTGCGGGTGGTCACACCAATCTGCGTCACTTCCTGAGGCAACAGTCCTTGTGCGGCCGTCACACGGTTCTGCACATTTACCTGAGCCATGTCGGGGTCGGTACCTTGTTTGAAATATACGGTTATGGAAGCCGAACCGTTGTTGGTGGCGTCAGATGTCATGTACATCATGTTCTCCACACCGTTAATCTGGTCTTCCAGCGGAGAGATGACCGAGTTCAGTACGGTCTGGGCATTGGCGCCCGTATAGGTCGCGCTCACGCTGATGGTAGGAGGCGCGATGTCCGGGTACTGGGTGATTGGCAGCGTGGCCAGTCCGATGAATCCCAGGATGACCAGCAGGACAGAAATCACTGTGGACAGTACCGGACGGTTTATAAATCTGGCTAAATTCATATGTTCTATCGGTTATTGGGAATGAAGGATGGAGAGCAGGACCGGGACGCAGGCTTCTGCAGCCACCCCGTGCCTTATTCTCCGGCCGTCACTTTATTATAATATGTGTATCCTTGTTCTTATTGGAACGCAGTCTTAATGTTACCGCTCTTCTGGTCTTCCAGTGCTTTCTGGTAAGCGGCTTCCTTCTCGGCAGGAGTGATGGGGGTGATGGCCGCGCCGTCGTGCAGGGCCTGCACACCTTCTATCACAATCTTGTCACCGGCTTTCAGTCCTCCGGTCACGTAGTAGTTCTGTCCGTCGTCCAGCTTGTACACCTGTATTTCGGTGTTCTTCACCGTATTGTCGGCCTGGAGCACATACACGAACTTCTTGTCCTGTATCTCGGTAGTGGCCGACTGCGGGATAAGTATCACATCGGTCAGCACGTTGGGGAAGATGATGTTGCCCGTAGAGTTGGCACGAAGTATATGTTTCGGATTGGGGAAGAGTGCGCGCACCGACATGGAGCCTGTAGTACGGTCTATCACGCCGCTGATGGTGGCTACCTTGCCGCTGTCGGGATAGATGGTTCCGTCAATGAGCTGCAGGCACACCCTGGGCAGGCGGTCTACTATCTCACGCTCGGTCCCGCCTTCCTTCACCATGGGAAGCATGTTGCGCTCGGTCAGGTAGAAGTAAGCGTACATGGAGCTGATGTCGGACACCGTGGTCATCGGGTCTGTTATGGAGGGGCTTACCAGACTGCCTATACGGTAAGGAATCTTGCCCACGATGCCGTCACTCGGACTGGTCACCTCGGTGTATTCCAGATTGCGCTGTGCGTTCACCAGATTGGCCTTGGCTTGTGCCAGGCTGGCTTTGGCCTGTGCCAGCTGGTTCTCCGACATGTCCAGCTGATATTTGCTGACAATGCCCTGTTTGTTCAGTTCGCGGTTGTTCTTCGTGGTCAGTTCTTGTGTGTCCAATGCGGCTTTGGCCGTCTCCACTGAGGCTTTGGCCGTCTCTACTGCGGCCTGATATTGTATCTGGTCTATGGTGAAGAGCACTTGCCCTTTCTTCACCTCAGCGCCTTCGTCCACATGCAGCTGGGTGATGAACCCGCTCACCATCGGACGGATTTCGACGTCTTGCTTACCCTTGATAATCGCAGGGAAACTGTTCGTCAGGTTAGCAGTGGTGGTTTGCACCTGAATCACTGCATATTCGGGCGCAGCGCCCGTCCCTTGGTTGCCGCCTCCACAGCTGCTAAGCAGTGTCAGGCAACCAGCCAATAAAACTAAACTACTCTTCATACTTACAAATTGTTTTCTATACTTAATTTATCTCTATTGTTCTTACAAAGCGGAAGGACACGCCTTATCCGTCTGAAAACTGAACGGGGACTTTCAGTTTTCGCTGTGCAAAAGTATCTAATTAAAATAGAATACAGCGGTTCCAGTCCTATTTTTTAACTATGTTTCAGAGAAATACATGTCCGTTTCCACCCTGCGGGCAGGCTCACGGCAACCGGTTTCTGCCTGTACATACAGGATGGAGAAAACCGGAACAAAAGAAAGTATCTTACAACGCATACCTTCCCGCGACCTTCCGAAGAACGGCGGAGAGAACAGACGGCGGACAGGCACGGAAAGCCACTCCGCTGTGAATGGGTCGACAGCATGGCGCCGACCCATTCACAGCATGGTGTCAGTCCGTCCGCAGCACGGTGCGGACCCATTCACCGGAAGCCCGTCACAGAAAGTCTTCCTGCCCCCTTCCGGAGGGGACGGAAGACAAAACAGGCAGGACAGCACGACAATCTGTCACACTACGGCCCCGCACACCTTCCTGTCTGCCTCCGCACAGGGAAAAGGCACAGATTTTGCGGCATTTCCAAGCAAGCCGCCTCCCTCTGGAGTCCGGCTGGGACACCGATCCGGACTTTCTATCCCATAAGTCGCCAAAACTGTACGGAAGAGGACAGGACGGATACCCGATTGAAAAATTTGCGTATATTTGCCCCTTTGAAAAAATAGAGGAAACCATCCCTTATGCAGACAAACTCCGAAAACGTCCCGTTTCTGATTAAGACTGATGACACCCAGCTTTCCGATCTGTTTCCCAGCCAGCGTCTGGCACGCAGTCCGCTGTCGCGCATGTCCATCTGTCTGGTACTCGCAGGCAAGGCCTCGGTGGAAATTGACGGCCAGAACCATGTGCTCTCCCGTGGCAGTCTGTTGTGTATAGGTCCGGGACATCTGCTGTCCATGCTGTCCGCAGACAATGACTTCCGCTTCAACTGGCTATCCTACGAGATAGACTTCCTGGTGGATTTTCCCCTCCTGCTGAAGGCTGGAATGGGAAGCATCACTGCAAAAGGCACGCTCCTCCAGCTTGACGAGCGGCAGGGCGGCATGGCCGAAGCCTACTTCAGTTTCATAAACTACCGGTACAAGGAAAACCCCTTCCACACCGAAGTGCTGAAAGGGCTGCTCTTCTCCTTCCTGCAAGAAACCGTCCTGCTGCAGGACAGCAAGCCCGCACCCATAGAGGCCAGCCGCGCCAAGGAGCTGACCGGTGAGTTCTTCAAGCTGCTCCACGAACATTTCAAGAGCGAACGCAACGTGGCCTTCTACGCCGGAAAGCTCTACGTGTCAGAAAAGCACCTCATGCGCATAGTGAAAGACTGCACGGGACAGACCATACACCGCTGGTGCTGCGACTTCGTACTGCGCGAGGCCAAGCTGCTGCTCAAGTCCACCGACATGAGCGTAAGCGCCATAGCCGAAAGCCTCAATTTCCCCAGCTCGTCCTTTTTCGCCCGCTTTTTCCGCCAGCACACCGGCATGTCGCCGCTGAAATACCGCAAGAACGGATAAATGAGGACGGAAGCGCGGTAGTATCAGACTTTTCTCGTATCTTTGCGCCCTGAAAAATAAAAGGATACAGAAACATTTTTGATGAAGACATTTGAAGAGCTTGGCGTGTCAGCGGAGATACGCCGCGCCATCGAAGAGATGGGCTACGAGCAGCCCATGCCGGTGCAAGAAGAAGTGATTCCCTATCTGCTGGGAGACAACAACGATGTAGTGGCCCTGGCACAAACGGGCACAGGAAAGACAGCCGCATTCGGCCTCCCCCTGATACAAAAGACAGATGTAAGACGGTATGAGCCTCAGGCGCTCATACTCTGCCCCACCCGTGAGCTGTGCCTGCAAATAGCAGGCGACCTGAACGACTACGGCAAATACACCGACGGTCTCAGGGTGCTGCCCGTGTACGGAGGATCGTCCATAGAAAGCCAAATCAGGGCCTTGCGCAAGGGCGTGCACATCATAGTGGCCACACCCGGACGTCTACTTGACCTGATGGAACGCAAGACCGTGTCGCTGGCCACCGTGCGCAACGTGGTGATGGACGAGGCCGACGAGATGCTTGACATGGGATTCACCGACAGCATCAACGCCATACTGGCCGACGTGCCCCAGGACCGCAATACCCTGCTGTTCTCGGCCACCATGAGCCCGGAGATAGCACGCATAGCCAAAAACTACCTGCACAACGCCAAGGAAATCACCATAGGAAGGAAAAACGAAAGCACGGCCAACGTGAAACACGTGGCCTACATAGTGCACGCCAAAGACAAGTACGAGACCCTGAAGCGCATAGTGGACTATTATCCGCAAATCTACGCCATCATATTCTGCCGCACACGCAAGGAAACCCAGGAAATAGCCGAAAAGCTGATGCAGGAAGGATACAACGCCGACGCCCTGCACGGAGAGCTGAGCCAGGCCCAGCGCGACCAGGTGATGCAGAAGTTCCGCATCAGAAACCTGCAGCTGCTGGTGGCCACCGACGTGGCCGCACGCGGACTGGATGTGGATGACCTGACACACGTCATCAACTACGGGCTGCCCGACGACATAGAAAGCTACACACACCGGAGCGGACGCACCGGAAGAGCCGGAAAGACAGGCACGTCCATAGCCATCATCAACCTCCGCGAGAAAGGCAAGCTGAAGGCCATAGAGCGTGTCATAGCCAAGAAATTCGAAATGGGAACCATGCCCACCGCCAAGCAGATATGCGAGAAACAGCTTATAAAAGTGATAGACGACCTGGAGAAAGTAAAGGTGAACGAGGAAGAGATAGCCGACTTCATGCCCGACGTCTACCGCAAGCTGGACTGGCTATCCAAGGAGGACCTCATCAAGCGCATGGTGTCGCACGAGTTCAACCGGTTCTCCGAATACTACCGTAACCGTGAAGAGATAGAGACCGTAAGCACAGCCTCGGAAAAGAAAGAGCGGAACAAGCCCGACGGCAAAGGAAAAGCCAAGAAGAATTCAGGGCCGAGGCAGGCAGAGGAAGGTTACGAACGGCTCTTCATCAACCTGGGCAAGAACGACAACTTCTATCCCGGCGAACTGATGGCCCTGCTCAACAGCCGCACACGGGGACACGTGGAACTGGGACGCATAGACCTGATGAAAAACTTTTCCTTCTTCGAAGTCGAGGAAGGATCCGCACAGACCGTACTGAAGGCTCTCAACGGACAGAAATGGAACGGACACCGCGTAACGGTGGAAATAGCCGGAGAGAACGGGCAGCAGGACACTGCCGGACGAAAGGCCGGCAAGCGGAGCGCCAAGAAAGAGAAACCCGCCGCCAAACGTGCCGCCAAGCCTAAGGCCGCACAGCAGGAAAAACCGTCCAAACCATCAAGCAAGAACGACTGGAAACAGTTCTTCCAGAATAACAACGACTTTGCCGACGAGGACGGACCATGGGGCAAGAAGAAGAAAGGTAAGAAATGACCGTCTGAACATACCCTGTCAGCATACCGGCGCGCGAACCGCGCAAGACCAGAGGAGAGGTTGCACACACACCTTCCATGAAAAGTCTTGCACGGTCCGCGCGCCGTTCTGTTTTTACTCTGTATGAAAACGGCTTCCCGTCATCCCGCTTACTGCTCCAGATGCAACTCGCGGATAAGGTGCGAAGCTTTCCCGTACTTTTCTATGATAAACAGGATATAACGCACATCCACTCCTATGCAACGCTGCAGGCGCGGCTCATACCTCACATCGCTGCTTATGGCTTCCCAGTTCCCGTCAAAGGCCAGTCCAAGCAGTTCTCCCTTTCCGTTGAACATGGCGCTTCCGCTGTTGCCTCCCGTAATGTCGTTGTTCGAAAGGAAACACACCTTCATGTCCTTTTTCTCGTCGGCATACCGTCCGAAATCGCGTGAGGCAAGCAAGTCCAGCAACTCCGGCTGCACGCTGAAGTCTGGATTGCCGGGATTGTCCTTCACTTTCTCGAATATGCCTTCCGTAGTAGTATAATAGCGGTATTCCACTCCGTCGGCAGGCCGGTATCCACATACCGTACCGAAGCTCAGACGCATGGTAGAGTTTGCGTCAGGATAAGTTCCTTTCTGCCGTCTGAACCGCCTCAAGGCATCGGTCAGCCGGCGTTCGCCCCGCTCTATGTTGGCGGAAGGTTCCTTCATCCTCATGTTGATGACCAATGCCGTGGTGATAAGGTCCAGACAGACATCTATTGCCGGATCGTAGAAAAAGTTGTAGGTAGTGTCCCGTTCCAGAAAGCGTTTCAGTCCTCTGGGGGTGGCCAGTTCCGTGCGGGCGTAGAGCGTGTCGGCATAGGTCTGGAAGTTGCCTGCATACAAGGTGTCTATGGTCCGGTAGAAATCGGGCAGGAAGTCTGGTTCCACCTTGTCACGGTAAGTCTGCAGCATGGCCACGAACACTTTCTTGTCCAGTTCCACATCCATATCGGCATACTTCCGGGCTATGTCGCGCAGTCCTTTCTCCACCATCTCCCGCTCGCCCTCAAAGTCAAAGTTCAGTATGGACAACGCCTGCTGTACCAGTTCGGGTCCGTTGAGAAAGGTTTCTATGAAGTATGCCTGCGCCCTTGCGGGTTTCCTGCGGTTCTTATAACTCAGTTCCAAATCAGTAAACAGATGAAGCAGTTTCTTCCGCTCTTCAGGCGTCTGCCTTATCCACTGTTTCAACCGTTCTTCCAACGCACGCTTCCCATCCAACACATGCAGCCGCTCTATAGCCCTATTCACTCCGATGCTGTTTTTCCAGTAGTTAGAGCTTTCGTCATATTTCGATGCGTATTTTATGCGCAAGGTATCGTCATGTTCCATAGCCTGCTTCCACAAATCCTGCTTCACGCTCCGCACATCTATCTGTGCCTGGTTCTGAGTATGCATCTGCTCCTCTATGCCAAAGGAAGAAAGGTATCGTCCAGTATAGCCCGGATAGCCCAAGGTCATGCAGAAGTCACCCTCCCGATAACCGTCAAGCGACACAGGCGCCACGTAACGGGGACAATAGGGAACGTTGTCCGGTGAATAGCCTGCCGGACGGTTGTCTTTTCCCGCATAGATGCGGAACACGCAAAAGTCGCCGGTATGGCGGGGCCATTCCCAATTGTCCTTCTCCCATCCGAACTTGCCGACGGAAGAAGGCGGTGCGAATACCAGACGCACGTCGTTATAGTCACGATAGACAGACAGCCAGTATTCGTTTCCGCTGTAATAGGAATCTACCACACCCAGCAGGGTAGTGTCTTCGGCCATTGTCTCGTCGGCAATGAGCCGACACACAGAATCCACAGCCAGGGCACGTTCGTGCTCGTCCATGCCGGGTTTCACAGCACGGAGCACACGTCTGGTCACGTTCTCCTGCTTTATCAGGAAGCGGACAAAGAGTCCGGGATTGGGTAACTCCTCCGAGCGGTTGCGGGCCACAAATCCGTTGCGCAGGTAGTCGTGCTCCACGGTGGAGTGTTCCTGCACGCTCTCCAGCCCGCAGTGATGGTTGGTCAGCACCAGGCCGCTGTCGCTCACCACCACGCCCGAGCAGAATCCTCCGAAGCTCACCACGGCGTCCTTCAGCGAGGGGCCGTGGGGGTCATAGAGCTGCCGGGCCGTGAGCTGCAGGCCCAGTTCTTTCATCGTGCGGCGGGTGTCCTTGTCCAGGTTGCCCAGCATCCACATGCCTTCGTCGGCGCGGGCGACACGGGTGGCCAGCAGCAGGCAGGCGGCGAGGGCCCACAAATGTCTCAGTTTCATCATGGTCGTTATTTATCATTAGGCAGTCAGGAGAAGTGGAGGCGAAACGTCTCACATCACGCACAGGGAGGCCCGTCGGTTGTGCTCAGAGCGACAGGCAATCTTTATTTTGCCGATGCGCCCCCTATCATTCCGTCCTATTCCCTCTCGCTCCTTCCAACTGCAAATCCAGTATATTCGCTCCTCCGTCAGAACCTCCACAACCAGCTGTCCAGCATCTCGCCCGGCGGCCACTCGAACCCTTCGCCCTGCTGGAGCCGCTTCTTCAGGCGGGACTTCTGCTGGGAGACGGACGAGGGCGACACCGCCATCAGGATGGCTATCTGCGAGACGGTGAAGCGCAGCTTGATGAGGATGCTGTATTGCAGGTCTACTTCCGTCAGTTGGGGGAAACGCTCTTTCAGGCGGGTGGTGAAGCGTTGGTAGATGCTGTCGGTCAGCAGGGCCAGTTTCTTCCACTCGCCTTCGCCCAGGAACTTGGGCTGGCGGCGCAACAGCTGCACCAGGCTGTCGCGGCGGATGAGTTCTTCCACCAAAGCCTGCTCGTGCGCCTCCAACTGTCGAAGCCGCTCGGCTTGCTGACGCAGGATGCGTTGTTCCTCCGTGTCGTACTTGTCCCGGTAGTGGTCCAGCGAACTTTGCAAGCGTTGGTTCTCCGCGTCAAGTGTCTTGTTCTGTTGCTGCAGGGCATCAATGGCGGCTTGCAGTTCATCTCGCTGGACTTGCGATTCCTGGTGCTCATCGGCCAACTGGGCTTGTAGCAGGACGATGCTCTGGCTATTCTGGCGGAGGGTCTCTTCGTTGTCGTGCAGGCGGATAGCGTCTTGCCTCAGTTGCTCGCGAATGCGGCGCAGGCGGCGGCGATAGGCCACAGTGAGCAGGATGATAATCCCCAGCAAGGCGACAGCCAAGGAGAGGCCGATGATGACGCTGCGGTCGCGCTCCATCCGGATACGGTTACGCTCGTTGGCCAGTTGCTCGTTGTCGTACTTCTCCTTGATTTCGGCCACTTGCCGGGACAGTTGTTGCCGCAGGGCGAGGGGCTGGTAGTAGCGCATGGAGTCGGCAGCCCAGACGGAGCGTGCATATTGCTGC
>CASFQC010000002.1 GCA_949296415.1 uncultured Bacteroides sp.
TTGACGCAAAAAACAACGCCTGCGCTTTACGCCTCCTCGCTTAGGCGCGGGAGCTGCGCTGTGTTTGCAGTGACGACGTGGAGAAAGAACGCATAGTCCGGGTCTGCAAGCACTGGTCTCGAAGAGGTTGGACCATGCTTAACCGTCTGGTGAGCGCAGCGAACCTGCGGCGGCTTGCAAGCTAACACGCCGCATGGCTTTCCGGCGTCAGCGGAGGGGCGTGAAGCGGAGGGCGGCTTTCAGCCGTTAAAAAAGGGCAGACCTGTTTGAGCGAAGCGAGTTTCTGCCCTTTAGGCTGAAAGGCGTCCGGAGTAGCCCCGGAGGTGGAGCCGGTGTCCTTTCTTTTTGGTCAAAAAAGTACGTTACTCCGCTGTTCCTCCGTAATCCTCCCCGTCGTCTTCCCAGGGCGATATGTCCACGTTGATGCCGTTGCTGGTCTTGCTCACGGTGACGGTGATGGTGTGGCGTGTCCCGCTGCGGAAGGTCAGTCCGCCCTTCAGGTTGAAGTCGCGGCCGTCCACGGTCACGGTCACCAGATTGTCACGTTCGTCCACGGTCTGCGGGGGCAGCAGGGCACGGTAGCCGTCGTCACCCGGGCAGGGTGTCAGCGAACCTGCCTCGCCGGTGGCGGTGGCCGTGCCTTGCGCCAGGTCCAGGGTCGAGGCGGTCTTCACCCCGTTCAGCCTGACGGACACTTCGGCCTCGGCCAGACTCTCGGCGGTGAATCCGTTGCCCGGCTCCACCCGTATGCGTGCGCAGCTCATAAGATGTCCCACGCTGATGCTCACCGCCTGTTCCGTGGGCGCCACACCGGTGCGTGTGCCCCACAGGAAGTCAGACGCCTTGTAGCCCTTCTCCGTGCTCTGGTCGGCGGCCACGCTGAAGGCGTAGGCCTCTACATTGTCGATGTCAGAAGCATAAGGATAGTAAAGGTAGAAGTCGGCCTTGGTGGTGTCGTCCAGCCAGTAGATGGGGCTGTCCGGCGTCCAGCTTCCGTTGTAGGTGAAGCGCATGTTGTCCACATGGTTGCCCGTTGTGAGCAGAGGGGCAGCGGTGCCGTCGGGCTTCCGGTTCACCACATATAGCCCAATCTTGTCTCCCGCCTCGAAGGAGGTGTCGGTGGCACGGGTTGCGGCGCTTCCCTCCAGCGTGCAGCTCAGGCTGATGGGAATGCGTCGTGCAGGGGGTTCGGGAACGGTTCCCGGTTCATCATCTCCGCCCGAACAGCTGTTCAGGCCGCACACCAGCAGCAGACACGCCGCCGTATGTGCAAAACTGGCAAGTCTCATAAACTAAAGAATTTTGGTTTTGTTTTCACAAAGTTAGGGAAAGTGAAAATGTGTGTCAAGTCCATAACGGTTCATTCCGGGGGAAAACAAGGAGGCAGGCTCCGCATCCCCGGAATCCTTTCCAGACAGAGTGAAAGCGTTTTTCTGTTTTAGGCGACAGAAAGATGTTAAAACCGCTGTTCCGCTTACAGAGCCTTTTGAAAAAGTGGTCGGAAAACATGTCTTCGCTTCAGCCAGACGGCTTTTCATAAAAGATATTTTTGCATGTTTATACGAAAATAAACGGTTTGCGGGCTATTTTTGTCCGTTTATAGGAATTTTTCCGTCCGTCTGACCTCTTCCCCGTCGGCTGGCCACCCAATGCCAGCTTGGTGTCAGTCCGTCCGCAGCCTGCTGCCGACCTGTCCGCAGCAAGTGGGCATCGGGTCATCGGTCGGCGGAATGTATGCAATAGCCTCCTTTGCGCCGGGAAAAGCCGTTTTCCCGCATTTTTCGGGCGTTTTTGAAATGTTAATTTTCGGTGCATTCTATTGGCATTCAGGAAGATGATTTGAAAAATGGCGGAAATGGCTGCGTTCTTTTCCGCCACGCCGCCCTTCGGCCGGAAATACGCGATTCTCCGTGTTAAAAGAATGCAAAGTGTCAAAATGACAATGTGGGGATTCCGACTCCGGCGGCGGAATATTTCTATATTTAATAAAAAAGATGTTGTAAAATGAAAGTTTTCCGTATCTTTGTTTTTTATAGGAAACATTTAATCGTTTTTTTATTTAAACACACATTTATTGTATGAAACATTTACGTTATTTGGGTTTGATACTGCTGATGGCAGTATCTTTCTACTCATGCTCGGACGATGAGGTGGGACAGACCGACCGCCAGCCGGGCGTGACCGCACAGGAGTGGGGAACTGATGAAATGTTCTTTGGCGACTTCCAGAAGAAGGACTACAACTTTACAGCCGCTGCCAGCTGGACAGCCACCACCGACGCATCCGACTGGTGCACCGTCACCGCCTCGGGCGAGGCAGGCCAGTCTGTCCTTACCGTTACCCTGCAGGCCAACACCACCGGTTCGGCGCGTACGTGCACCGTGACCGTTGTAGTGAGCGGACACCAAGGGGCGCACTTCAACATCACGCAGCAGACCAAGTCGGGCGGAGGCGCGGCCGCAGATCCCGTGAACGAATATGTGGACGAGTATCTGGCCGAGAAGTACCTGTGGAACGAGGAATACCGCACCATGGAGCGTGACCTGAGCATACCTTACGTGGATTATGACGACAACTTTCTGCACAACACGCTGATGAATATGAAGGGAAATACGTTGGACAAGAAGACACGCTATAATGCCGACGGTACTTCTTATACTTCGCTCTATTCCTACTTGAACCGTTACCCGGTCACCGGCACCAGAGCGATATCGGCCGGCGGACATGTGAACCACGGCATACAGAAGGATGGAAACGTCATGAGCTACGGATTTGTCAACATGATTCCAGTACTGTTCATTGACGGAGTCGGGCTGGCTCCTATGGGAGTTTATTCCGGTTCGCCCGCGGACAGAGCTGGAGTAGGACGTGGCGACTTTATTCTGGCGGTAAATGGACAGGAGATTACGGAAAGCAACTATTATATGATGGCTTATGAGCTGCTCTATCCTTCGAGCGGCAGCGTGGAAGTCTATGTGATGGGTGAACAAGAGCCTGTAACCCTTGAACCCGTATCACTTGATCCTACACCTATAGAGCACCATGAGGTGATAGACTTTGGCGGAGCCAGGGTAGGCTATCTGGTGTACGACAGCTTCAATGCGGCTTACGATGAGGATTTGCTGTCTGTGCTGGGCGAGATGAAAAGTGCCGGAGTGACCGACCTTATTCTGGATCTGCGCTATAACGGCGGCGGACACGTCATCACCTCGAACATGTTGTGTTCCTGCATAGCCGGAACGGCCACCGACGGCAAGGTGTACCAGTACTACCGCTATAACGACGACCGTATGGCCAAACCTACCGTCACCGCCCAGGAGACCGGCAACTGGTATGACGAGTCTGTGAACCGCTTTGCCGAGGACTTCTACGGCACCAGAGGAAGCAACTACTATTACAGCAATCTGGGTGACTTCGCGCTGGAACTGGACCGTCTCTACGTCATCATAAGCGAGAATACGGCATCGGCCAGTGAGGCTGTCATCAACTCGTTGCGTGGCATAGACATTCCCGTGACGCTGATAGGTACTCGCTCCAACGGTAAGAACGTAGGTATGGAAAGCACTTCGTTCCAGCAAGGTTCGTACTATTACGAGTTCGCGCCCATCACCTTCGAAGGCTACAACGCCAAGATGAACGGTGTGAATCCGGAAGGGCTGGAGCCGGATTTCGAAGTAGAGGACTGGGATAACGGCTTTATGCCTTTCGGCGCTACCGAACCTGCCGTGGCCGTAGCTTTGCAGCAGATTACGGGTCAGACTCCGGAGACAGCCGTTGCCACACGCGCACAAGGCATGAAGATAAAGAGAATCTCTTCTCCGCTGGCCAAGCCTCTCCATCCGGAAGGCATGATTGTTCCGGCCAGAACCGAAGAATAATATACCTTACGGTAATAAGCAAAGAGCCGCAACGCTTTCGGGCGTTGCGGCTCTTTACGTAATATGGTTTTCAGTATGGTGTCCGTAGCCGTATCAATGTGCCTCCAGCCAGTTCCTTCCCCAGCCGAAGTCGGCTTTCAGGGGCACCCTCATGCTTACGGCGTGCTCCATTTCCTCAATCACAATCTGCCGCACCTGCTCCTTCTCTTCGGGCACCACGCTGAAGTTCAGCTCGTCGTGTACCTGCAGTATCATCTTCGACTTGAGTTCCATGTTTGCAAACCGGCTGTAGATGCGTGCCATGGCCACCTTGATGATGTCGGCCGCACTTCCCTGTATGGGCGCGTTAATGGCGTTGCGTTCGGCATATCCCCTGACTACGGCGTTGCGCGAGTTGATGTCGGGCAGGAACCTGCGGCGGTGGAACAGCGTCTCCACATATCCCTTCTCCCTGGCCACCTGGATGCTGTGGTCCATGTAAGCCTTCACTTGCGGGTAGGTGGCGAAGTATCCGTCGATAAGCTCGCGCGCCTCCTTGCGGTCCACGTTCATGCGCTCGGCCAGTCCGAAGGCCGATATGCCGTAGATGATGCCGAAGTTGGCCGTCTTGGCCTTGCGGCGCATGTCGGGGGTCACGTCCTTCAGCTCCACCTTGTAAATCTTGGCGGCGGTGGCGGCGTGGATGTCGTGTCCGCTGCAGAAGGCCTCTATCATGTTGTGGTCTCCGCTGAGGTGTGCCATGATGCGCAGCTCTATCTGCGAGTAGTCGGCCGAGAAGAACTCACATCCGTCGTCGGGGATGAAGGCCTTGCGTATCTCCTTTCCGTCCTCGTCGCGTATGGGGATGTTCTGCAGGTTGGGATTGCTCGAGCTGAGCCGTCCGGTGGCCGTCACGGCCTGGTTGAATGAGGTGTGAATGCGTTCCGTGCGCGGATTGATGAGTTGCGGGAGGGCATCCACGTAAGTGCCGAGCAGCTTTTTCAGTCCCCGGTACTCCAGTATCTTTCCTATGACCGGATGTTTCCCTCTCAGGCTTTCGAGCACTTCCTCGGAGGTGACATACTGTCCGGTCTTGGTCTTCTTGGCCTTGTCGGTAATCTTCAGCCTGTCGAACAGCACCTCGCCTACTTGCCTGGGCGAGCCGACGTTGAACTGCTCTCCGGCCAGGGCGTATATTTCCTGTTCTATCTCTTCCAGCCGTTTGCCGAAATGTTCTGACGACTGCCTGAGCGAGTCGGTGTCAATCCTCACGCCGTTACTTTCGATGTTGGCCAGTACAGGCACGAGCGGCATCTCTATGTTGCGGAACAGGTCTTCGGCCTTGTATTTCTCCAGTTCCTTCTCCAACACGTTCTTCAGCTTCAGTGTCACGTCGGCATCCTCGCAGGCATAGCGGAAGACTTCTGAGGGAGGGAGGTCGCGCATGCTCTTCTGCTTCTTGCCTTTCGGCCCTATCAGTTCGTCAATGTGTATGGTACGGTAGTGCAGGTAGATTTCGGCCAGATAGTCCATGTTGTGTCTCAGTTCGGGCTGCAGCACGTAATGGGCCAGCATGGTGTCAAACAGCGGTCCCTCCACGCGGACTCCGTAGTTCTGCAGCACTATCATGTCGTACTTGATGTTCTGTCCCACCTTCAGCGAGTGCTTGTTCTCGTACAGCGGGCGCAGCCTTTCCACTATCTTCACGGCCTGTTCCCTTTCCGGGGGTACGGGGACGTAGCAGGCATGGTTCTCGGCATCGCTGAAGCTCACGCCCACCAGTTCGGCTGCCATGGGTTCGGTGCTGGTGGTCTCCGTGTCGACAGACAGCGTTTCCGCAGCGAGCATGCGCTCTATCATCCGGTCCAGCTTCTCTTCGGTGTCTATCAGCTGATAGTCTACGTCAAGGTCGTCCAGGCAGCGGAGGGTGGCGGGCGGCTCTTTGCTGTCCGCTTCGTCGGGGAACAGGGGCAGCATGCCGTCCTGTGGCACGTCTTGTGCTGTGTCCATGCCGGCGAAGAGGTCGGGCTGTGCGGGACGGGTCGCCGGGGTGGGGGACACCGTGGCGGAGGGCTTGCCCAGCACGCGGTCTATGAGGGTGCGGAACTCCAGCTCCTCGAACAGCGCGCGCAGCCGCCCTGTGTCGGGCTCCTCGCGTTCCAGCTTCTCCATGTCGAGCGCTATGGGCACGTCGGTCTTTATGGTGGCAAGGAATTTGGAGAACAGTATCTGCTCCCGGTTGGCTTCTATCTTGGCCTTCAGCGCACCCTTCAGTCCGTCGGTGTGCTGCAGCAGGTTTTCTATGCTTCCGAACTGTACGATGAGCTTTTGGGCCGTCTTTTCGCCCACTCCCGGACAGCCGGGGATGTTGTCCGAAGCGTCGCCCATGAGTCCCAGCATGTCTATGACCTGCCGTGTGTCCTGTATTCCGAACTTGGCCTTGACCTCTTCTGTCCCCATCACCTCAAAGCCTCCCGTATGTCTGGGTCTGTACATGAAGACGTTTCCGCCCACCAGCTGGCCGTAATCCTTGTCGGGAGTCATCATGTAGGTGGTTATTCCTTGTCTTCCGGCTTCGGTGGCCAGGGTTCCTATGACATCGTCGGCCTCAAATCCCGGCACCTCGAGCAGAGGGATGCGGTAGGCCTTTATGATGTCTTTTATGACGGGCACGGACAGGCGTATGGCTTCCGGCGTCTCCTCGCGCTGGGCTTTGTATTGTACGTAGGCTTCGTGACGGAAAGTGGGGCCGGCGGGGTCGAACGCCACGCCGATATGTGTGGGATTTTCTTTCTTCAGCACTTCCTCCAGCGTGTTGACAAATCCCAGTATGGCCGATGTGTTGAATCCTTTGGAATTGATGCGCGGATTCCTGATGAGCGCATAGTAGGCCCGGTAGATAAGGGCATAGGCATCGAGCAAGAACAGTTTGTTGTTTGAATCCATAGTTTTTCGTCTAATTTGAGGGGTAAAAGTACAAAAAAATACGCTATTACTTGTTTTATTACTATTTTTGTGCCCAAATAGATGCATATGGATAGTATTTCCCTCATTAAATCGCCTATTGTGGCAGAGCTGGCTGCCTTCAGGGAGCTTTTTGACAGTGCGCTGGAACACCGTTCCAATGCCCTGCTTGACCGTGCGGTGGAGCATATAAGGCACCGTAGCGGAAAGATGATGCGTCCCATGATGGTGATGCTTGTGGCCAAGCTTGCGGGTGGCGAGGTGCGGCGCCCTACCCAGTATGCGGCCGTGGCTCTGGAGTTGCTTCATACGGCAAGCCTAGTGCACGACGATGTGGTGGACGACAGCAGCGAGCGGCGGGGCCAGCTTTCGGTCAATGCGCTTTATAATAACAAGGTGGCGGTGCTGGTGGGCGATTACCTGCTGGCTACCGCGCTGGTGCAGGTGGCGCTGAGCCGCAACCTCGGCATTATTGATGTGGTGTCAAGGTTGGGATGTGACTTGGCCGACGGCGAACTGCTGCAACTGTCCAACATAAGCGACCTCCGGCTGGACGAGCAGGCCTATTTCAATGTGATACGCAAGAAGACGGCCGCGCTGTTTGCCGCATGCGCCAAGTCGGCCGCACTGTCGGTGGAGGCGTCCGACGAGACGGTGGAGGACATGAGGCTGTTCGGAGAATATGTGGGGATGTGCTTCCAGATAAAAGACGATGTGTTCGACTATTTCGAGAGTAAGGAAATAGGCAAGCCCACGGGCAATGACATGCACGAGGGAAAGCTTACCTTGCCGGCCATATACGCCCTTCATACCGTGCCCGACGCTCATGCGCGGGAACTGGCCCAGAGGGTGAAACAGGGGGAGGCTACCGCAGAGGAGATAGCGTGGCTCATCGGTTTCACCAAGCAAAACGGGGGCATAGACTATGCCCGTGCCCAGATGGACGGGTTCCGCAACCGTGCCTTGCAGCTGCTGGAACGTTTTCCGCAGAGCGACGTGAGGCGTTCGCTTGAGACCTATGTGGATTATGTGATTGACCGTGTGAAGTGACTGTACGCCGCCGCGTCCAATATGCGGAAAGGAGCAAAACCATGCCTGCGAGGCGGGTTTTGCTCCTTTCCTTTTGGGGTATGTGCGGTCCGGAAGGACACCTGCCCGCTGCGGCAGGCGGCCTTTCCGAAGGCGTTCTGCGGGCGACAGGTGAGCCGTCTGATGCGGATTCATCACACTGTGGCGCGGGGATGTCTGCCTTCTGGACGGGACAGGCAGGGTGGGGCGGTTCAGAAGAAACGGGTCTCCTTGCCCAGAATGTCAGAAAGCAGCAGGTTGGCCAGACGGCTTGTGCCCAGTCTGAACAGCGAGTTATCCTCCAGCCATTCGTCGCCCAGCACTTCCTTCACTATGGTATAGTACACCAGCGCATCGTGTACGGTGCTCAGCCCTCCCGCAGGCTTGAAGCCTACACGGCGGCCGGTCTTCGCGTAGTATTCCTTTATGGCCTGGCACATGACGTAGGCCGCTTCCGGAGTGGCGGCAGGCTGCATCTTTCCGGTAGATGTCTTGATGAAGTCCGCGCCCGAATACATGGCCAGCACGGAGGCCTTCTTGATGTTCGCGGCCGTTTTCAGCGCGCCGGTTTCCAGAATGACTTTCAGATGACGGTCCTTGCAGGTCTCCTTCAGCTCTTCCAGCTCGTCGCACATCGCCTCATAGTCGCCGGCCAGGAACTTGCCTACGGAGATGACCACATCAATCTCGTCGGCACCGTCGAGAATGGCCATGGCCGTCTCGGCTATCTTCACTTCGCTGAATGTCTGCGACGAGGGAAATCCGCCCGATACGCAGGCTATCTTCACGTCCTCCACTTCGAGCGTGTCTTTCACTATCTCGGCAAAGCAGGGATACACGCAGATGGCTGCCACGTTCTTCATGTCGGGGAACTCTTCGTCAAAGCGGTTCACGTGCTGGGTGAACTCCATCACGCTCTTGTCATTGTCCGTGGTGTTGAGCGTGGTGAGGTCGATGCAGTGCAGCAGGTATTTCTTCACCTCCGGATTGTCATACTGCGCCGTCTTCTCTCCGATGAGGCGTGCCACTGTGGCGGCCACGGCATTGTCGTCCAGCCTGGTGTCATACTGTGCAAGCGCTTCGTCGTACTTGCTTCTTTGGGTGTCATTTGTCTCCATCATATTCTTTCAGTTTGGGGTTGTTCAGATGTCTGTTCCGGTCTCTTGAGGTCTTCTTCTCCAGGCTTTTTGCGAAGGCTTCGGTCAGGTCGGTTCCCGTCTGGTTGGCGATGCACACCAGCACCCACAGGATGTCGGCCAGCTCTTCGTCCAGATTGTCTTTCTCACCTGGCTTGAACGATTGGTCGCCGTATTTTCTGGCCATTACTCTGGCCAGCTCGCCTACTTCCTCGGTCAGTACGGCCATGTTGGTCAGCTCGCTGAAGTAGCGCACTCCGTACTGCCTTATCCACCGGTCTACGGTCTCTTGGGCTTCTTTCAGTGTCATGTCTACTCTTTGTTTTTGGTGTCTATGCAGATGGTCACCGGTCCGTCATTCAGCAGTTCCACTTTCATGTCGGCTCCGAATTCGCCGGTCATCACGTCCTTGCCCAGTGCCTGTCCCAGCTGTCGGCAGAACTCTTCGTACAAGGGTATGGCCGTTTCGGGCTTTGCCGCGCGTATGTACGAGGGCCTGTTGCCTTTTCTGGTGGATGCGTGTAGGGTGAACTGGCTTACCACCAGGATGTCTCCTCCCGTGTCGGTCACGGACTTGTTCATCACTCCGTTCTCGTCGTCGAATATGCGCAGGTTCGTTATCTTCTTGCACAGGTAGGCTATGTCGTCTTCTCCGTCGGCGTCTTCTATGCCCACGAGTACCAGCATGCCTTTTCCTATGGACGACTTGCACTGGCCTCCTATGGTGACCGATGCATGTGCCGTGCGTTGTATGACTACTCTCATATGGTTTCTTTTTGGTTGTTGTTCTTTCCCGTCTTTCTGTCGGGACATGCAAAGTTAAGCAAAACGTTCCGTATCCCCGATAGAATGCCGTTTTTTTATGCTCTCATCTTACGGGTGCCGGACTTGGGGCGGCCAGGCTCTTTGCCTTCCGCTGCGAAAGGAAGGGGAGGGTAGGGAAAGAGACAGCGGATATTGTCTGTGTGCAAAGTGACAGTTTACAAAGTTTAACGCAAATGTACGCGTTTTTTCCGGCCAAGTGGAGGCGCGATGGAAAAGAACGCAGGAATTTTTGGCATAAAGAGTTGTACCATAGTATAATAAGCCAAATTTTAACACTTCGCGGCACCCCATTTACGGCGAAAAAGGAAGGGAAAAATCCGCAAAAAGCCTTTTGGGAGGAAAAGATTGTACAAAACCTCTCCGGCCGAACTGTTGCCACCGTCCGGGCAACCTGTCATCCGTCGGCGGGCAACAGGTTATTTGCCGGCGGGCAATAGGTCAGAAGCCGGTGGAAAAGGTTTTTCCGACCGGTATTTGTTAGCATACTTATACATTTGAAATGAAAAAGGCCGGTTCTGTTAACGTATTTATACGTTCTGGCCCGTGTGAATCCCGTTTTCTGCGCGTTCCGGAAAAAGTGGCAGTAAGCATAATGGCCGGAAACGGCGCTTTCTGTCAGCCAAAATGCGGAAAGTCTTGCATCCTGATTTCTCGCTTAACAACACTTAACGCTCGTTCGTTTCCGCGCCGGTGGTGTGGGGGAGAGATGTTTCGTCCGCAGATTCCCGGGCGAAATGTTCCTTCAGCACTTTGGCTTTTGCCTCGCCTATCACGGCAGCCAGTTTTTCCTCCGGTGCCTCCCTGATGCGCTTCACACTCTTGAACTCGCGCAGCAGGGCCGTCTTGCTCTTTTCTCCTATGCCCTTTATGCTGTCCAGAGCCGACGCCACTTGCCGTTTGCTCCGCTTGTCGCGATGGAAGCTGATGGCAAAGCGGTGTACTTCGTCCTGGATGTGCGTCAGCAGATGGAACAGGGGTGAAGTCTGCTTCATGCCCACCGTCTGCGGCGGGAATCCGAACAGCAGTTCCGAGGTGCGGTGCCGGTTGTCCTTGGCCAGTCCGGCTATGGGAATGTTCAGTCCCAACTCGTCCGTCACTTCCTTTACGGCTCCCATCTGCCCCTTTCCGCCGTCGGTTACGATGAGGTCGGGCAGGTCTGCCCCTTCCTCCAAGGCTCTCCGGTAGCGTCGGCGTACCACTTCTTTCATGGAGGCGTAGTCGTCCGGTCCCTCTACCGTCTTTATGTTATAGTGCCTGTAATCCTTCTTCGAGGGTTTTCCTTTGACAAACACCACACAGGCGGCCACCGGGTCAGAGCCTTGTATGTTTGAGTTGTCAAAGCATTCTATTCGCATGGGCGGACGGTCCAGATGCAGGTGCTCCTGTATCTCCTTCAGCAGCCTCATGCTGCGCTGGTCGGGATTCAGCTTGTCCGATTGCTTCAGCCTGTCCGCCTTGTACTGCTTCACGTTCAGTACGGACAGGTCGAGCAGCTTCTTCTTGTCTCCCCTTGACGGTATGGTGAAGGTGACATCCTTCAGTTCCGTGTCCGGATAGAAAGGTACGATAATCTCTTTGGAGCGGCTTTTGTAGCGTTCCCTCATCTCCACTATACCCAGAGCCAGCAGTTCCTCCTTGGTCTCGTTCAGCTTCTTCTTGTACTCGAAGGTGAACGCCTGGTTTATGGCGCCGTTGGTGATGTGCAGGTAGTTGATGTAGGCCGCCTTTCCGTCCTGGTCCTCTTCTATGGAGAACACGTCGATGTTGTGCAGGATGTTGTTCACCACTTCCGATGACGACCTGTAGTTCTCTATCAGCTGGTAACGCTGTTTTAGTTCCTGAGCCTCTTCGAACCTCATCTCTCCGGCCAGTTCCATCATCTGTTTGTACATCTCCCTGGCTATGTCTTTGATGTTTCCTTTCAGTATCTCTTTTATCTGGCCGATGTTTTTGTTATATTCTTCTTCCGTTTGTTTGCCTGTGCACGGGCCGGCGCAGTTCTTTATGTGATATTCCAGGCATACGTTGAATTTCCCCGCACGGATGTTTTCCTGCGTTAGTTTGAGATGGCAGGTCCGTAGCGGATAAAGATGCTTGATGAGGTCAAGTACGGCATACATGGAGGGGATATGGCTGTAGGGTCCGTAATATATGGAGCCGTTGCGTACGATGTTCCTTGTCTTGAATACACGCGGGAAAGGCTCGTTGGACACGCATATGGAAGGGTAGGTCTTGTCGTCCTTCAGCAGCACGTTGTATCTGGGTTTGTACTTTTTGATGAGGTTGTTTTCCAGCAGCAGCGCGTCCTCTTCCGTGTTGACCACGATGTACCGGATGTCGGCAATCTTGCTGACCAGCAAGCGCGTCTTTCCCGGTTCGTGCTCGCGGTTGAAGTACGACGAGACTCTTCTCTTCAGGTTTTTGGCCTTGCCTACATAGATTATGGTACCCTCTGTGTCCAGGTATTGGTATATTCCGGGCTTTTCGGGCAGGTTTTGCACGATGCCTTTCAGGTATTCGTTTGCTTTCAGTCCTTCCATGGAGTAGCGGTGTGAAAAGAATGCGGTGTGGTGGCGGGATGGATTATGTGTGTGGGACGCGGAAGTGGTTCGCGGATGGATTGCACAGACTCGTCCCCGTCTGTGGTTTACGGTTCTGTGCAGTCCGTTCACGTTCCGTAGGCTTTTCCCGGGGCGGGCGGACGTCGGAGTCCGGTCGGTGTGAGGTCAGAATTGCAGTACCGACTCCACCTCTATGTCGTCCGGGAAGGCTTCCCTGCCTTTCAGAGCGGTCAGTTCGATGAGAAAGTTCACCATGACCTTTTTCGGATGAAGCTGTCTCACGAGCTTGCATGCGGCTTGCATGGTTCCGCCTGTGGCAAGGAGGTCGTCGTGCAGCAGTACCACATCGTCGGAAGTCACGGCGTCGCGGTGCATCTGCACGGTGTCTTTCCCATATTCTTTGTCATAGCTTTCCTCTATGGTGTCGGCAGGAAGTTTTCCGGGCTTGCGTATGGGCACAAATCCGGCACCCAACCGTGCGGCGAGGATAGGTCCCATGATGAATCCTCGTGACTCGATTCCTACTACCTTGGTAATGCCTTTGTCCTTGTAGCTTTCATACATGATGTCCGACAGTTGGCGCAAAGCCTTCGGGTCCTTCAGTAACGTGGTGATGTCGTAAAACAGGATGCCGGGGATGGGGAAGTCCTTTACGGTACGGATGTCTTTAATCAGTTCTTCTTTGTTCATACTCAGTGGGTTTATTGGTTTTATTGAATTGTTTGTTTCACGTGGAACCAGCGTTTCCTATCGTCCGCAGAGTACCAGCAGGACATTGATGTCGCTGGGTGACACGCCGGGAATGCGGCTTGCCTGCGCTATGGTCTCCGGATCAATACGGGTGAGTTTCTGTCTGGCTTCGGTGGAGAGCGACTGGATGGCGTTATAGTCGAAGCGTCCTTTTATGCGGATGCTTTCCAAGCGTGACAGCTTGTCGGCAATCATTCTTTCACGGTTGATGTAACCTTCATACTTCAGCAGGATTTCGGCGGCTTCAATGGTTTCTTCTCTTCGGTCTGTAATGTTGTCCAGTTCCCGTTGGAAGGCGGCGATGTGGGGAGCCAGTATGCTTATGTCCAACTGTGGGCGTCCGATGAGGTCGGCCAGCTTGCAGCCTTGGCGCAGTGGGGTGGTGCCCAGCCTTTCCAGCGTGTCGTTAATGAGGGCCGGTTTTATGGAATAGTTGCGGGCAAAGCCTATGAGCCGTTCTATGGCCTCGCGCTTGCTCTTCATCAGCTGGTGGCGGCGGTTGTCGGCCAGCCCTGCTTCCCACGATTTTTCCGTAAGACGCATGTCGGCGTCGTCCATGCGGAGCAGGATGCGGTATTCGGCACGCGAGGTGAACATGCGGTAAGGCTCGTCCACACCTTTCGTCACCAGGTCGTCAATGAGCACGCCGATGTAGGCTTCGTCCCTGCCCAGTACGAACGGTTTTCCGCCATGGCAGTTGATGTGGGCGTTTATGCCTGCTATGATGCCTTGTCCGGCGGCTTCCTCGTATCCGGTGGTGCCGTTCACTTGTCCGGCCAGGAAGAGGTTCTTTATCTTTTTGGACTCTAAGGTATGTCTGAGTTGGGTGGGGTCGAAATAGTCATATTCTATGGCGTATCCTGGGCGATAGATGACCATGTCGCGGAAAGCCGGAATCTTCTTCAGCGCCGCTACCTGTATGTCTATGGGCAGTGACGAGGAGAACCCGTTGAGATACATTTCCTGTGTGGTTTCTCCCTCCGGCTCCAGAAACAGCTGGTGCTGTGTCTTGTCGGGGAAGGTGACTATCTTGGTCTCTATGCTCGGACAGTAGCGGGGGCCTATGCTTCTGATTTGTCCGTTGTACAGCGGTGAGTCGGGCAGTCCCTTCCGCAATGTCTCATGTACATCCTTGTTGGTAAAGCATGTCCAGCAGGGCAGCTGCTTCAGGTGGCGGACCCCGTTGTCCAGAAAGGAGAACTTGTGGAAGTCGGCCTCTCCTTCCTGAATGTCCATGTCTTCAAAGTGTACGCTCCGGGCATCTATGCGTACGGGGGTTCCTGTCTTCATCCGGCCGTATTCCATGCCATGTTCCGCTATGGATTCGGTCAGTCCGTACGATGCGGGTTCGGCCATCCGTCCGCCGGGCACCATGACCCGTCCCACATGCATCAGTCCGTTGAGGAATGTGCCTGCCGTGAGCACCACGCATCTGGCATGTAAGGTTATGCCCCACATGGTCTCCACGCCGCGTACCTCTCCGTCTTTTATGATGATTCGTCTCACCGTGTCCTGCCATATGTGCAGGTTGGGGCGGTTCTCCAGCACTTCGCGCCATGCCCATATGAACTTGTTTCGGTCGCACTGCGCTCTGGGGCTCCACATGGCCGGGCCTTTCGAACGGTTCAGCAGCCGGAACTGTATGGCGGTGCTGTCTGTCACCAGTCCGGTGTATCCGCCCAGTGCGTCCACTTCGCGCACAATCTGTCCCTTGGCAATGCCTCCTATTGCGGGGTTGCAGCTCATCTGTGCTATCTTGTTCATGTCCATTGTCACCAGACAGGTTTTCGAGCCCATATTGGCTGCGGCTGCAGCCGCTTCGCATCCGGCATGTCCCGCTCCGATGACAACCACGTCGTAAGTCATGTCCATACGTCTACTGTTGTTTAGGTTTGAATAAGGATGGCTTGTTTATCTCCTTCTGTCGTTAAGTCTTTGCAAAGTTACTTCTTCTTTCGCTTGCGTGAAAGAAAATGGCGGGCAAAAGTGCGGCTGCTTGCCATTGGTTCCGCATTGTGGTGTGGTTGGATTTGCATCAGGCTGCGGATAGCTTGTCCCGTCCGGCCGTTTTGGAGGAGTCCGGGCCGTTGGTATATTTACATTCTTTAACTCTGAGAATCGTTTGTTTCCGGCCAACTGTCCGTACGTTTGGAAATAACGCAGGAATTTTTGGCTTATAAGACTGTAATATAGCTTGTTATCCTATTTTTTAACACTTCGTGACTCCAAAAACTTATGCGGAAAACGGGAAAAAGGTTCCTTTTCGGCCTGCTTTCGGAGGCTTTTGCATTTGTTAACTCTCGTGTCATCCCTTTGTGACATGTAAGGGATAACTTTGCAACTGATGGAACATGTTGTTCCCGTAAGAAATCCTTTTGTCATGAAAAAGATATTATTTCTCTCTTTTATGCTGGCCGGCGCATTGGGACTGTCGGCTCAGACCAAGATTATCGCCCACCGTGGATTCTGGGATACGTCCGGTTCGGCGCAGAATGGCATAATGGCTTTGCTGAAGGCTGACTCCATAGGAGCTTACGGTTCGGAATTCGATGTGTGGCTGACCAAAGACGGCCGGCTGGTGCTGAACCACGACAACCGGATTGACGGACGTAGCGTGGAAGACTATACATTGGCCGAACTGAAGCAGCGTCGTTTGGAGAACGGCGAGCCGATGCCCACCCTGGAGGAGTTCCTCACCGTGGCCAAAGCGAAGACCACGCTCATGCTGGTACTCGAGCTGAAGCCACACGCCACGCCGCTGCGCGAGGACCGGGCCGTGAAAGACATTGTGGACATGGTGCGTCGCATGGGACTGGAAAGTAGGGTGAGCTACATTTCGTTTTCGCTGAATGCCGTGCGGCAGTTCATACGTCTGGCTCCCCAGGGCACGCCGGTATTCTACCTCAACGGCGAACTGTCGCCCGAGGAGCTGAAGGAGTTGGGATGTGCAGGACCGGATTATCACATGGACGTGTTCCGTCGCAATCCCGAGTGGATAGACCGGTGTCATGAGCTGGGCATGAAGGTGAACGTGTGGACGGTGAACCGTGCGGAAGACCGCGCCCGTTTCATGGGCGTTGCAGACTATCTTACCACCGACCGTCCTGTGGAGGCGTTGGAGGAAGCTTCGGCCCGCTGATTCCGTCTGCTGAATTCACACCCGCAGTACTGCTGGTTGTAGAAACCGTATTCCTTCAGCAGTTGGTTGCGCCGGTCTTGTAGTCCGCCTTTGCGCCAGTTCTGCTCCCAGAACACGGTGCCGGGATAGCGCGAAGCAGCCAGACGCCCCGCCTCGTTTATCTGTTCCAGGCTTTTCCACCGGCTGGATGCCAGAGTGGTGGTGAAGAGGGTGAACCCGTGTCCGGCGGCATAGCGGGCCGTCTCCGTCAGGCGCAGGGTGAAGCAACGCAGGCATCTTGCCCCCCGTTCCGGCTCTCCTTCCAGCCCCGTCATGCAGGCTTTCCAGCGGTCGTAGTCGTAGTCGGCATCCACGAAGTCCAGACCTTGGGCGGTGACAAAGCGTATGGCCTCCTGCTTTCGTATCTCATACTCTTCCTTTGGATAGATGTTCGGATTGAAGTAGAACACGGTGGGACGCAGGCCGTTCTGCAGCATGCATTCTATGATGGCACTGCTGCACGGGGCGCAGCACGAGTGCAGCAGCACGCGGCCGGAGCCGTCGGGAGGGATAAGTTTCAGCATAAGCGATTGCAAGTTTAGTTCCAGATGCAAAGATACAAGTATTTCGCCAAAATGAGAGTATGCTTTTAACCCTGTTGGCGGTATCACTTAAAAGCGTTATCTTTGGCACTTGATATGCCATCATCGTACATGATTCCTACCATCATCGTGCATGATTCCTGTCATCATCGTACATGATGGTAGGTCTGATGTAGGACGGGACCGGGGTGAGCCGGGCGGCAAAGGCTGTCATGTGTGCCATAAAAGGAAGCGATGTATATCTTATCAAGGAACAGTATCACGGGAAAAGTGGTATCCGCAGTCGCTGACGGCGGAATGCGGAATTAATGTTTTTATATCGGTTTATTCTATGAAAAGAATGTTTTTGGCGGTCCTGCTGATGCTGGGAACCGCGTGTATGCTCAGGGCTGCCCGTGTGGAGCTGGCCGAAGTGCCCAGCGAGTCCATGGGCCGTAAAGTGAAAGTGGTTTATGTGGTGCCCGACAGGGAGGAAGACGGTGTGCGTTGCCCCGTGGTCTATCTGCTTCACGGGCATGGCGGATACGAGATGGAGTGGCTGCGCTTCCGCCCCGACTTGCCTCGTCTGGCCGACGAATTGGGCTTCATCTTTGCCTGTGTGGACGGGGAGAACAGCTGGTATTGGGACAGTCCGCTGCATCCGGAGTACCGCTATGAGACGTTCATGGCCGTGGACCTGGTGAAGTACACCGACGGCCGCTATGCCACCGTGGCCCGCAAGGAAGGGCGTGCCATAGCCGGACTGAGCATGGGCGGACACGGTGCTTTGTGGCTGTCCATACGCCATAAGGACACTTACGGAGCGGCGGCCAGCATGAGCGGAGGGCTGGACATACGTCCTTTCCCCGACAACTGGCACATGAAGGACCAGCTTGGCACCTTGGAGGAGAACCGCGAGGTGTGGGACTCGCACACGGTCATCACCCAACTGGACAGCCTGAAGAACGGTGACCTGGCTATCTCCATAGATTGTGGCGAGAGCGACTTCTTCCTGGAAGTGAACAAGGCGTGCCACCGCGAGCTGCTGAAACGGGGCATAGACCACGACTTCACCACCCGTCCGGGAGGCCATAACGCCGATTACTGGCGCAACAGCCTGGACTACCAGCTGCTGTTCTTCCGCAAGTATTTCCGGAGGAATGGGGTGAAGTGATGTCCGCACGCGCCGCACATGGCGCGGGGAAAACAGAAAGGCCGGTGGCGGTATCTGTGTGTGATACCGGCCACCGGCCTTTTTTATACCGGTCGGCACGTGGGCCTCTCGGACAAGTGGGGCTTATTCGGCGTACAGTGTCTTTGCTATGCCCATCTCCAGTCCGCGAAGCTCGGCCAGTCCGCGCAGGCGGCCTATGCAGGAGTAGCCGGGGTTGGTCTTCTTGCGGAGGTCGTCCACCATCTGGTGTCCGTGGTCGGGACGCATGGCGACGGACACGCCGCGGCGTTGCTGCATCTCAAGGAAGGCTTTCATGACGTGGTACATGTCTACATCGCCCTCCAGGTGGTTGGCTTCGTAGAAGTTGCCTTCGGCGTCGCGCTTGGTGCTGCGCAGGTGGACGAAGTTGATGCGGTCGCCAAAGCGTTCCATCAGGGCGGCGCAGTCGTTGGCGCTGCTTACGCCCAGGGAACCGGTGCAGAGACAGAGGCCGTTGCTCTCGTTGGGCACGGCGTCTATCAGTGCCTGGAAGTCCTCGCCGCAACTCATGATGCGCGGCAAGCCCAGGATGGACATGGGCGGGTCATCGGGATGGATGACGAGCTTGACGCCCACTTCGTCGGCCACGGGGCAGATTTCGCTCAGGAAGTAGATGAGGTTCTGGCGCAGACGTTCGGGCGTGATGCCTTTGTAGCGGTCCAGTTCGTGCTGGAACTGCTCCAGCGTGAAGCTCTCTTCCGAGCCGGGCAGACCGGCTATCATGTTGCGTATGAGGCGTTGCTTGTCCTCGTCGGTCATTTGCTCGAAGCGGGCTTTGGCCTTGGCTTTCTCCTCATCGGTGTATTCGGCTTCGGCGCCGGGACGCTTCAGCAGGAAGAGGTCGAAGGCAATGAAGGCGGCACGCTCGAAGCGCAGGGCACGGCTGCCGTCGGGCAGCTCGTAGGCCAGGTCGGTGCGTGTCCAGTCGAGCACGGGCATGAAGTTGTAGGTGACAATCATTATGCCGCACTTGGCCAGGTTGCGTATGCTCTCCTTATAGTTGTCAATGTACTTCTGATAGTCGCCCGTCTGCGTCTTAATGTGTTCGTGTACGGGTACGCTTTCCACCACCGACCACTTCAGGCCTACGGCTTCTATCATTTCCTTGCGTTTCATTATCTCTTCCACGGTCCACACCTCGCCGTTGGGGATGTGGTGCAGGGCGTTGACGATGCCGGTGGCTCCGGCTTGCTTGATGTCCCACAGGCTGACGGGGTCGTTTGGCCCGTACCAGCGCCAGGTTTGTTCGCAGAGTATCATATTATGATAAGATTAAGAATTAATAATGAAGAATGAAGAACTAATAATGAAGAATTAACCCTGCGGTATGCCGGCTTTTGTGCAGGCATCCTTGAGAATTCTTCATTATTAGTTCTTTATTAATTTAGATGGAGAATACGTCAAATCCGCCGTCTACTACCGACAGGGCACCGGTCACGAAGCTCGAAGCGTCGCTGATGAGGTAGTGGATGGTGCCGAAGAGTTCTTCCGGCTCGGCAAAGCGTCCGGCAGGCGTGTGGGCTATGATGGCCTTGGCGCGGTCGGTGTACGAGCCGTCGGGGTTGGTCAGCAGGGAACGGTTCTGGTTGGTCAACAAGAAACCCGGAACGATGGCGTTGACACGCAGTTCGGGGCTGAACTTGGTGGCGAGTTCCGTAGCCATGTAGCGTGTGTAGCTGGCGATGGCCGACTTGGCAGCACCGTAGCCTACGACACGGGTCAGCGGGCGCAGGGCCGACTCCGAGCAGAAGTTGACGATGGCACCTTTCTTGTTTTGCGCCATGACGGGCACGAATACCGTTGTAGGCAGGATGGTGCCGAAGAGATTGAGGTCTACCACCTTGCGGAAGGCGTCGATGTCCAGGTCAAGGAACGTCTTGTCCGGTGCGATGGTGGCTCCGGCCATGTTGCCTCCAGCGGCGTTCAGCAGGACGTCGATGGTGCCGAAACGTTCCACGATGGCCTTCTTGTTTTCTTCCAGCACTTCCTTGTTCAGCACGTCCGTCGTGAGGAACAGGGCTTCCGTCTTTTGGCTTAACTCAGCTTCCAGCTGTTTGCCTATTTCTTCCGCACGGTCCAAAACAACGATTTTGGCTCCTTGCTCTGCCAGATAGTTGGCGATGTTCTTACCCAAAATGCCGCAACCGCCGGTAATGACGATTACTTTGCCTTTGATGTCAAATAAGTTTTTCATAATTGATTATTTATTGATTAATAAAATAAGTGAGTAAATAGATTTGTTCGTCATTGTATGCGCACACGGTCGCCGACAGTCTTGTTCAGGAGTGACATTTCTTCAGTATCAGCAGGCTTTCGGGACCCATGTTGAACAGCAGGTCGGCGATGCTCAGGTTGGGCAGGAATCCCAGCCTGTCCTGAAACACCTGATAGTAGACGGGCGGGCTGAAGTCGGGGTCTTCCATCCGGCAGTCTTTTTTGGGATGTATCCGTTCGCGGTAGTCGTCTTCATCAGGAGCGAATTCCGTCTTGTATGCTGTGGTGCGTGTCACATTAGGGTGTATTCCTATAAGGGAGCACACCAGCTGTTGCAGTCCTTCATTGAAATCCATGAGGAACGTGTATTTCTGCTCGTAGAACGGACGGAAGTCGTCTTTGTAATACTCAAAGAAAGGGGTATGGTTGTAAGCGGATTCCAAGGCGTTCCAATGCAGGTGTCTCCAATTGCCGTGGTCGGATATGCGGATGTCCTTCGTAAAGGCTTTCGGAGTATCGGGTTTCACGATAGGTACGGTCAGGGCCAGCGGTCCGTCTGGCGCGGCGATGGTGCACCGGTTGCGGTAAGTCTGCTTCATGTAGTGGTCGTACTGTTCCGTCCGTACCTGTTTGTAGGCCGTCAGCTTGGCGTAGTATTCCACTGGAGCCAGATAGGCCGATGAGAGGTATACCATGTTTTTGTCCTTTGGCTGCTGTATGCTATGTGGCTTTCTGTCTTCCATGCCTTTATTCTATTTTCATGCCTGTCCTGTTCCAGCGGTATCCGTCGAACGGGCCTGTTCCTGCTTGTTTGGACCACCACACTATGGCCGCTTTTCCTATGAGATGGTCGTGGGGAACCAGTCCGAACAGTTGGGACCCGGAGAGATTGACCGAGTTGTTGGCCACTATCCAGTAGTAATCTTTGGTGAATCTGTACTGTTCCGTCGGTTGTCCGTCAACGTATAGTGTGTTGTCTTTGATGTCGGCTTGCCGGTGTTCGTGCATCACGATGGTGTTCCGCATCAGTGTCCTGTTCCATGGTTGTATGTCTACAAGCATGCCTCGCTTGGGTATGACGAGCGGCATGCGCCTTTCCGTGGTGTCCGGGCAGTGCAGCGGACTTATCCAGCGTGTGCCTTCCATGGCCTGTTCCAGCAGGTAGTACTCATACCGGCTGAAGCTCCGTATGTGTCTGGCCGAGTCTTTGCCCATCAGCGGTCCCGGACTGATGTGCAGGTGCCCCATCAGCGTGTCCAGCCTGTCCTCGTATGCGGCAGGATAGGCGTAAAGCGATTTGCGGTCGGGGGCATACTGCGTGTCGGGGTCGGCATAGAACAGCGAGTCCACCATCAGCGTGTCGCCCGGAGTTCCTATGCAGCGTCCGATGAACACTTCTCTTCTGTCAATGGCCGGTTCTGTATAGTTGGCCGGATTGTTGAATACCACGATATCGTTCATTTCGGCTTTCCGTGGGCGGATGCGGTGGTAGCCGGCCACCGTCATGCACGGCAGCCGTAGTCCGTATTTCCATTTGTTCACCAGAATGCGTTCGCCACGGTACAGCGTGTTCTCCATGCCCGACGAAGGTATCAGGTAAGTGGTGGCCACAAATCCTTTGAGCAGGGCTACGGCCAGTGCCGCACCGGCCACGGAACATGCTATTTTCCATCCGGTCTTCATTCTATGCCTTCGTTGCCCACCCATTTGAACAGGCGGTTCCAGCGTATCTTTCCGTTGAACCAGCCTTTGTCTTTGTCCAAGGACAGCCATACCACCAGCGGCTTGCCCACCACGTGGTCTTCGGGCACGAAGCCCCAGTAGCGCGAGTCGAGTGAGTTGTGTCGGTTGTCACCCATCATCCAGTAGTAGTCCATCTTGAATGTATAGGTGTCGGTCTTCTGTCCGTTGATGTAGATGCCGTCGGCGCGCCGTTCCAGCCGGTTGCCCTCGTAGGCTGTGATGCAGCGTTCGTACAGGGGCAGGTTGTCTTCGGTGAGGTGCAGGGTGGCGCCTTTGGCGGGTATCCACAGGGGGCCGTAATTGTCGCTGGTCCACTTGGTGTACATGTTCTGCGGATACATGTCTGTGGTGGGGCCTTCGGGTTCCAGTACGATGTGGCTCACCAGTCTTTTGTTGCTGTTGAGTGCGTCGTACATGGCTTTGGTCAGCGGCAGGTGGTATATGGGGGCCATACGTCCCTGATTGTCGCGCCGGTTCAGTCCCAAGGCTTCCCACTGTGTGTCGTAGGGCGCGTTGGTGTTCATCAGCATCTGGTCGTCAAGACTTATGCCCAGTTCTTCGAATATGTTTTCAGGAATAAGCGGGCCGGTGGTCTGCACAAAGTAGTTGAACTGCAGGTTTTCAGGATTTGGCAGGGGGGCTCCGTCTATGTACACCTGGCGGTCGATGATTTGCAGGGTGTCGCCCGGCAGTCCCACACATCGTTTCACGTAGTTTTCCCTGCGGTCCACGGGGCGCACCACAACCTTGCCGTACACTTGCGGATTGGCGCGCACAGCCTTGCTTCCTTCGGTATAGTAGAAGTCCAGAATGGCGCGTTGCTGGCTTTTGCTCAGGCTGTCCATGTTGACCGGGTTGGGGTAGAGGTTCCGGCCTTCCCTGTAGGCCAGGCGGTAGAAGTCTTCCTGTTGGTTGTTCAGTGCCACGGTGTCGCCTGCGGGGAAGTTGAACACCACGATGTCATTCAGTTTCACCTTGCCCAGTCCAGGCACGCGCTTGTAGTCCCAGTGGGGCCAGTCAAGATACGACTTGCAGTTCAGTATGGGCATGGTATGCTGTGTGAGGGGCATGGACAGGGGCGTGTTGGGCACGCGGGGACCGTAGCTCAGCTTGCTTACGTAGAGGTAGTCGCCCACCAGCAGCGATTTCTCCAGTGAGGATGAGGGTATCTGGTAGTTCTGGAACACATACAGGTTGACGAAGTACACGGCCACCAGCGCGAACACTATGGCGTCCACCCAGCTCATCACACCGCGTAAGGTCTTGTTGCCCGACTTGCGCCAGAATCCCCAGGGGATGAGCTTGGTTATGTAGGCGTCGAACAGGAAGGGCACCACCACCAGTCCCAGCCAACTCCTTATCCATATCAGGAACAGGAGGTAGAGCAGGGTGACGATGCCGAACTTTATCCATTGCTTGCGTGGTATCTGTCTCATGTTGTCTGTCATTTTGGAAAATAAGGTTTTACTTCAGGAACGGGAACAGGTCTTCCATGCCCAGGAACCCCGTGTGCGTGGCCGTATATTCGGCAGCCAGTACGGCTCCCAGTGCGAATCCGCTGCGGTTCTTGGCGTCGTGGGTTATGGTGATGCTGTCGGCTTCCGACTCGTAGCGTATGCTGTGTATGCCCGGCACCTCGTCGCGGCGGACGGAGCTTACGGGCAGTTCGTCGGGGGCACAGGCGTCGGTGCCGCTCACGGTGCCGTCGGGGGCGGTGAGGGTGCCTTTCACCCAATGCGACTTGCGGTCAAGGTTTTCCACTATGCCCTCGGCCAGGGTGATGGCCGTGCCGCTGGGGGCGTCGAGCTTGTGTATGTGGTGGGTCTCCGTCATGCTTACGTCGTAGGCGGGGAACTGGTTCATGATGCGCGCCAGATACTTGTTCAGCGCCGAGAATATGGCCACACCCAAGCTGAAGTTGCTTGACCAGAACAGGGTGTTTCCGCCCTCGCGGCAAAGGCTGCGCATCTCGTCGCCGTGGGCGGCCATCCATCCGGTGCTGCCCGACACCACTTTCACTCCGGCCTCGAAGGCTTTCAGGCAGTTGGCGTAGGCCGAACCGGGGGTGGTGAACTCTATGGCCACATCGGCCTCTTTGAACGCTTCCGAGGCAAAGTCCTGCTGGTTGTCGCAGTCTATGACGCACGTTATCCGGTGTCCCCGGCTCAGGGCGATGCGTTCTATTTCCTTGCCCATCTTTCCATAACCTATCAATGCTATCTTCATGAGTTTTCTGTTGTTTCTTGCTTCATGCGGTTCCTGTGCCGGTCTCCGGCCTC
This sequence comes from uncultured Bacteroides sp., assembly GCA_949296415.1. Taxonomy (GTDB): domain Bacteria; phylum Bacteroidota; class Bacteroidia; order Bacteroidales; family Bacteroidaceae; genus Bacteroides. The sequence continues at coordinate 24,310 of CASFQC010000002.1, forward strand.
TGCGGTCCGCTGTGTGCATTTTATGTAATGAGACGCAAAGTTAATGTTTTTATCACCACAGCCTGTGTTTTTCACCTATTTTAATGTGTGGGGGCACGGGCCTTTCGTACGGAGGCGGGGCGGTTCTTGTCTGTGGTGCGGTCTCTGCGGGAACTCCTGTGTGCAAAGTGACACTTTACAAAGTTTAACGCAAATGCGGCGCGTATTTCCGGCCAGGGGAGAGCGTGGTGGAAAAGAACGCAGGAATTTTTGGAGTAAGTCTGTGTAATACATTGCGATAGGCCGAATTTTAACACTTCAAGGCATGCCGCTTACGGCGGGAAATACAGAAAATTTATCGCGAAAAGGCTTTTGGAAAGGAAAAGACGCATACGCTTCGGGCTGGCTATCTGTCGTCCGGTTGGTGTCGATAGGTCGATAGCCCGCTGATGAATTGTCATCCGCCGGCGGACTATAGGTAATCAGCAGGCGGATGACGGGCTTTCAGGTTCGGTTTATTAGCATATTTATACACTTTCGAAGAATTGCCTTCCGTTTATTAACGTTTTTATACGGTTTGACTGGCGGAATCTTCTTTTTCTGCACATATTGAAAAAAACGTCGGTAAGCAAAATGGCCGGAACTCCGTCTTTCTGTCAGCCAGAACAGCAAAAAGACGGCAAAGTGTATTCTGTCTTAACACTGCTTCACAACCGCTTCCATGCCTTCCGGCATCCGGCCTGCAGAGACCGTGGCGGACAAAATGGTGGAGGATATGCTTTTGCGTTCGCGAACTATTCATTACTTTTGTGGCTGCAATCATATACTAACAATTAGGAGAAGATTCATTATGGCACAAAGTTCCCGTCAGATACAGACGCAGACGCAACAGCAGGTGCAGACGCTGTCGCCCCAACAGATTCTGGCCGTGAAGCTGCTGGAGCTTCCGGCCGTAGAGCTGGAAGACCGTGTGCGGGCCGAATTGCTGGAAAACCCCGCTCTGGAGGAGGGCAAACCCGAAGAGACCACAGACGGGGACTTTGACGGAGGGGATACCGCCGGGGAGCCTACGGAAAGTCCGGAGGACGGAGGCAACACCGACTACGATTCGCTGAGCGACTATCTGAACGAAGACGACATACCCGACTACAAGCTGCAGGAGAACAACCGCAGCCGCGACGAGCAGATGGAGGAAATCCCCTTCTCGGACGCCACCTCGTTCTACGAGACCCTGAAGGAGCAGCTGGGCGAGCACAACCTGACCCCGCACCAACGCGAGCTGGCCGAATACCTCATAGGCTCGCTGGACGACGACGGGCTGCTGCGCAAGCCGCTGGACAGCATAAGCGACGAGCTGGCCATATATGCGGGCGTGGAGGCCTCGCCGGAGGAACTGGAGGAGGTACTGAAGGTGATACAGGACTTCGACCCTCCCGGACTGGGCGCAAGGAACCTGAGGGAGTGTCTTCTGTTGCAGATAAGGCGGAAGAAGGCGCAGTCGCAGGAAGCCAATCCACTGCTGGATGTGGAAGAGCGCGTCCTGGACGAGTGCTACGAGGAGTTCACACGGAAGCATTGGGACAAGATAGAGCAGAAGCTGGGCATTACCGGCGAACAGCTCAAAAATGTCCTGAAAGACATCTGCAGGCTCAACCCCAGACCGGGGGCGTCCATGGGCGAGGCCATAGGCAAGAACATGCAGCAGATAGTGCCCGACTTCATCGTGGAGTCCTTTGACGACGGCACCATAAATCTCTCGCTCAACAGCCGGGGACTGCCCATGCTGCGCATGAGCCGCAACTTCACCGAAATGGTGGAGGAACACACCCGGAACAAGGCCAACCAGACCAAGGAGTCGCGCGAGGCCATGCTCTTTCTAAAGCAGAAGATGGATGCCGCGCAGAGCTTCATAGACGCCGTGAAGCAAAGGCAGAACACGCTGATGACCACCATGCAGGCCATAATAGACCTGCAACGTCCCTTCTTCCTGGAGGGCGACGAATCGCTGCTCAGACCCATGATACTGAAGGACGTGGCCGAACGTACCGGACTGGACATATCCACCATATCGCGCGTGAGCAACAGCAAGTACGTGCAGACCAACTACGGCATATATCCGCTGAAGTTCTTCTTCAACGACGGATACACTACCGGCGATGGCGAGGAGATGTCCGTGCGCGAGATAAAGAACGCCCTGAAAGAGCTGGTGGACGGCGAGGACAAGTCGAAACCCCTGACCGATGACGAGCTGACCGAACGGCTCAAGCAGAAAGGCTATCCCATAGCCCGGCGCACCGTGGCCAAGTACAGGCAGCAGATGGGCCTGCCCGTGGCACGGCTGCGCAGATGACGCGGATTCCACATGCCGTACAACCGTAATACGCTAAGGAAAAACAACTGTTATCGATGAAAGACCAACATATATCGGCAGACAAGAACCTGTTGAAGACGGCCCGGATGGTGTCGTGGCTGTTCACCCCGTTCTCCATACCCTTCGCGGCGTTCGTGGTGCTGTTCCTGTTCTCCTACCTGCGCATCATGCCCCTGCAATACAAGCTGGTGGTGCTGGGCGTGATATACTGTTTCACCATCATGTTGCCCACGCTGGCCATCTTCCTGTTCAAGAAAATCAACGGCTTCGACGCCGAAGCCATGACACAGCGGCGGAAGCGGTTCGTACCCTGGCTGCTCACCATACTGTCCTACGTGTTCTGCCTGTTCATGATGTACCGGATGAACATGCCCTGGTACATGACGGGCATCATACTCTCCGCACTCCTCATCATGCTGGTGTGTGTGGTGGCCAACCTGGGCTGGAAACTGAGCGAGCATATGGCCGGAGCCGGAGCGGTGACAGGACTGCTGGTGGCCTTCAGCGCGCTCTTCGGCTACAATCCCGTGTGGTGGCTCTGCGTATGCATACTGGTGTCCGGACTGCTGGGCACGGCGCGCATCGTGCTGGGACACCACACCCTGAGCGAGACCCTGGCAGGATATGCCGTGGGACTGGCGTGCACCCTGCTGGTGCTGCATCCCATGAGCGACCTCTTCTTCAGGCTCTTCTTCCTGCACTGAAGGACACAGACCGGAAACACTGTTTTTTTTAACCCATAAATAAAGACCATCAAAATGAACATTCCAAATGACGTGAAGTACACGAAAGACCACGAATGGATTCGTGTGGAAGGCGACATCGCCTATGTAGGTATAACAGACTACGCGCAGGAACAGCTGGGCGACATTGTGTTTGTCGACATCCAGACCGTGGGCGAGACCCTGGCGGCCGGTGATGTGTTCGGCACCATCGAAGTGGTGAAGACCGTATCCGACCTCTTCCTCCCCGTAGGCGGCGAAGTGCTGGAGCAGAACGACCGTCTGGCCGACCAACCCGAACTGGTGAACCAGGACCCCTACGGCGAAGGCTGGCTGGTAAAGATAAAACCTGCCGCCGACGCCGACTATGAAGCCCTGCTCTCTGCCGGAGACTACAAGGCCCTGATAAACGCCTGAGCCTTGCCCTGACAAGGCTGTGACGGCCATGCCATGCCGCAGCGTGCCTCGCAGACATGCTGCCCTCCCGACGGAGGGCAGACGGTGTGGCATGGCCGGAAAAATACATGTATCACCACTCTAACAAAACATCCATTGACATGACACCTATTGTAAGCATCATCATGGGCAGCACGTCCGACCTTCCTGTCATGGAGAAGGCGGCCCAGCTGCTGAACGACCTGCATGTGCCCTTTGAAATGAACGCACTCTCGGCCCACCGCACTCCCGAAGCCGTGGAACAGTTCGCGCGGAACGCCCGCCAGCGCGGCATAAAAGTGATTATAGCCGCAGCCGGAATGGCGGCCGCCCTTCCCGGAGTGATAGCGGCCAATACCACACTGCCCGTCATCGGCGTGCCCGTAAAAGGCTCGGTACTTGACGGAGTGGACGCCCTGTACTCCATTATCCAGATGCCTCCCGGCATTCCCGTGGCCACAGTGGCCATTAACGGCGCCATGAACGCGGCCATACTGGCCGTGCAGATGCTGGCCCTGTCCGACGACACGCTGGCCAAGACGCTGGCCGATTATAAGGAAGGGCTGAAGGACAAGATTACCAAGGCCAATGAAGACCTCAGGCAGGTGAAGTATGAATATAAGGTAGATTAGCGGCGGAGGTTCGGATATATGGATTTGTTCAACTATTCGCGCAGGCCCACCGTGACGGTGCACATAGGGGACACTCCCTTGGGGGGCGACAACCCCGTGCGCCTGCAGAGCATGACCAACACTTCCACACTGGATACCATGGCCTGCGTGGAGCAGGCCAAGCGCATAGCCGATGCCGGTGGGGAGTATGTGAGGCTCACCACCCAAGGCGTGAGGGAGGCTGAGAACCTGAAGGACATCAACGCCGCGCTCAGAAAAGACGGATATACGGTGCCGCTCGTTGCCGACGTGCACTTCAATCCCAATGTGGCCGATGTGGCCGCGCTCTATGCGGAGAAAGTGCGCATCAATCCCGGCAATTATGTGGATGCCGCCCGCACCTTCCGGCATCTGGAGTATACGGACGAGACCTATGCCGCCGAACTGAAGCGGCTGCACGACCGCTTTGTGCCTTTCCTTGAGATATGCAGGCAGAACCACACCGCCATACGTATCGGCGTGAACCACGGCTCGCTGTCGGACCGCATCATGTCGCGCTACGGCGACACTCCTCAAGGCATGGTGGAGTCGTGCATGGAGTTCCTGCGCATCTGTGTGGAACAGCGGTTCTCCGATGTGGTCATATCGGTCAAGGCTTCGAATACCGTAGTGATGGTGCGCACCGTGCGTCTGCTGGTTGATGCCATGGACAGGGAAGACATGCACTTTCCCCTCCATCTCGGCGTGACCGAGGCCGGAGACGGCGAGGACGGACGCATCAAGTCGGCCTTGGGCATAGGTGCCCTGCTGGCTGACGGACTGGGCGACACCATACGTGTGTCGTTGAGCGAGGCTCCGGAAGCCGAGATACCTGTGGCACGCAAGCTGGCCGCATATGTGGCGGAACGTGCCGGACATCCTTATATTCCCGGACCGCAGGACACGGACTTCTGCTACCTTTCACCTGTGCGGAGGGTCACTGCCGCCGTGCACGACATAGGAGGCGACAACGTGCCTGTAGTGCTGGCCGCGAGACTGGATGGAAACCAGGACTTCATTCCGCAGTTCACACCCGACTATGTGTACGTAGGACGGCATCTGCCCGAGGCACGCAAGGAAGGGGTGCGATATATTGTGGATGCCGACTTGTGGAACGGACAGCCCGACTGCTGGCCTGCCTTCAAGAGCGACAACCTGTTCCTGATGAGTGCGTGCGATGCTTCGCTGAAGTTTCTGTTCATTACGTACATGGGACTGGATGAAGAAGCGCTGGCCTGCCTGAAGTATCATCCCGAGGTGGTGCTCATCGCGCAGAGTAACCATCCTAACCGGTTGGGAGAGCAGCGGGCCTTGGCTCTGCAGCTGATGAGGGAAGGACTGAAAAATCCGGTGGTGTTCTTCCAGCACTATGCGGAGGACAGTCTGGAGGACTTTCAGCTGAAGGCGGCCGCCGACATGGGCGCACTTGTCTTTGATGGGCTGACTGACGGCGTATTCCTGTTCAATCAGGGCGGCGTGAAAGATACAGCCATAGACACTACCGCCTTCGGCATCCTGCAAGCCGGGCGGGCACGCGTCACCAAGACCGAGTATATTTCCTGTCCGGGGTGCGGACGCACACTGTATGACCTCCAGTCCACCATAGCCCGTATAAAGGAAGCCACCTCACATCTCACCGGACTGAAAATAGGCATTATGGGCTGTATTGTAAACGGACCGGGCGAAATGGCCGATGCCGATTACGGATATGTGGGTGCCGGACGGGGGAAGGTGAGCCTTTACCGGAGAAAGGAATGTGTGGAGAAGAACATACCGGAAGCGGAGGCTGTAGGCAAACTCGTCGCACTGATCAAACATTGTGGAGACTGGCGCGAGAGGGAATAAGTTCCTGCCATTATTCTTATAACCAAATGGATACAGACATGGAAAAAACTGTTTCAAGACATGCCAGAGTCGATGTGGCCGATGTGCTGCGCGGATTGGCGGTGATGGGCATTGTGCTGCTGCACTCCATTGAACACTTCAATTTCTATTCCTATCCTGACACTTCGGCACAGAGCGCCTGGCTTACGTTTGCCGACCGCTCGGTGTGGGACGGACTGTTCTTCATGTTTGGCGGGAAGGCATATGCCGTATTCGCCTTGCTGTTCGGATTCAGTTACTTCATCCAGTGGGACAACCAGCGTCTGCGTGGCAAGGATTTCCGTCTCCGCTTCTGCTGGAGACTGGTGCTGCTCTTCCTGTTGGGCAATCTGAACGCGGCCTTCTTCACTGCCGAGGTGCTGGTGCTTTATTCGCTGGCGGGCTTCACCTTGCCTTTGGTCTGTCGGCTGAAAGACCGTTGGCTGCTGGCCATAGCCTGTGTGCTGCTGGTGCAACCCTTGCCGCTCTACTATGTCATACGGGCGGCCGTTGACCCGTCGTTTGTCACGCCTGTGTTGCCTACGGGCGACTTGTGGGCAGCCACCTTCGCCGTGCAGAGCGGAGGCTCCTTCTGGGAGACGGTGCGTGTCAACCTGTGGCAGGGACAACTGGCCAGTCTGGCGTGGGCGTGGGACAACGGACGCGTGTTCCAGACCATAGCCCTTTTCATCATAGGCTTTCTCATGGGCAAGCGTGGCTGGTTCCTGCGGGAGAAGCTCAAGGTGTGGAACAAGGTGCTTTGCGGTTCGCTGGTGGCTTTCTTTCCGCTGTACGGGCTGGCCGGACTGTTGCCCGAATTCATAACCTCGGAGCAGGTGCGTGTGCCGCTGCTGCTGGTCGTCAGCTCGCTTCATAAGTTCGCGTTCATGCTGTTGCTGGTGTCGGCTGTCATACAGGCTTATTACCGTACCGATATGCGGGGACTGCTGTCGCGCATCATTCCTTACGGCAAGATGAGCCTCACGAATTACATCACGCAGAGCATGTTCGGCTCGCTGCTCTATTATCATTGGGGATTTGACCTGCACGACGATGTCACCATTACGGGCAGTCTGCTCATCGGTATGGCGTTCTTTCTGGTGCAATGGCTGTTCTGCAAGTGGTGGCTGTCGCGCCATTCGCACGGCCCGCTGGAACAGCTGTGGAAGACGGCCACCTGGATAGGACGCAGGAAATGACGGCAGTCTCCTGCCTCCGGTCGCTGTGCCGGGCGTGAGGGAAAAGACAGGCGCGGAACGTTGGCCTCAGCCATACGTTCCGCGCCTTTATGGTAGCTGCCGGAAATGAAGCTTTTGTCTTTATGGCATGAAAATGGTATGCAGCTACCCGTCTGTCCCTATGCCGCAGGTGTTCAGCTCTTCTGTTTGTTCAGCGGGATGGAGAAACCTATGTAGGCGTTCACGTTCTTGGTGTTCTTGCCGAAGAACATGTAGTCGGTACCCACAAAGATGGGACCCAGCTTCACGGCAGCTCCGAACGTCTTTCCCGCACCTTGCAGCAGGGAGTAGCTCACGGCCACGTTGAAGTTGTTGGCCGGACGGATGTTGGCCGACACGCTCAGCTCGTTGATGGTCTTGGGCTGTGCGAAGCGTCCGGTGTACAGTGCGCCCAGCACCAGCCAGTTCTTCAGGAGCGCGTATTCTGCGCCTACGGCTACGGTGGAGGTCAGTTTGGTGGTGCGTGCCTTGGCGGCGTTCTCGTCCACACCGAGCTGCAACATGTCAAAGTTCAGCACTTCGCCGCTCTGTACCATGTCCACGAACTCCATGGCTTCGCCCGGCGTGCTGGCCTCGTAGCTTTGGTTGCCTCTGGCGTGGGCCACTTGTGTGTTGCCTTTACCCCACTTGATGAAGCCCAAGTCAAGCACCGAGGCCGAGAGGGTGAGGTTCTTCAGCAGCTTGTACGACACACCCAGGTCGATGGCCGCTCCGTATCCGGCAAAGCCGAAACTCCCGAAGTCTATGTTGTCTATGTATTGCTCGCCGCGCGAGTTGGTGCTCTGTTGCAGCTCCAGGAGCTTGGACGAGCTTTCCAGCGTGGCGTCTACCTGGACGGAGGCGCTTCCGCTCACGTGTTCCGGATCGACGTATCCGGTGCTCAGGTCTACGCCCTCCAGCTGGCTGTTCACGCTTACAGTGTTCACGTTCAGCTTCATGTTGCCTATGCCCAGCAAGGCTTTCACTTTACCGCCTATGGTCAGCTTGTCGGTGATGTCGCGGGCGAATCCCAGTCCCACCTCGGCGAACGAGTTGATTTCAAAGCCTTGTCCGCCGAACTCCTCGTTCAGGTCGGCGAAGTTCACGTTGGCTCCGTTCATCTTGTTCATGAACTCGAACACGTTGCGTGGTATGGTGGCGCCTATGTCGTTGCGCAGTCCGATGTTGAACGACCAGAAGTTCTTGCCTTTGTACCATCCGGCGGAGATGATGTCGGTGCTCAGGTTCACGTTCAGTTCGTTGGTGGCGTTCAGGCGGTTGATGAAGTCCTGACTCATGAAGTAGTCGCCGTCGCTGCTGTTGTCTATGATGTCCAGAATGTCCTGGTATCCCAGCGAGGACGAGTTGACGGTGGCGTTCAGTGTGCCGATTACCGGCAGGTTTATGTATCCCCTGCCCGGAGTGAGCGCCGGATTCAGCTGCATGCGGTAGTGGCTGCCTTCCATAAAGTAGGAGGTGCGTAAGAACTGGGCTTGGGTCGGTACTATCATTCCGCCCAGCAGCAAAGCAGAGAGCGCGAGGCTCTTTAGTTTGTTTGTTCGTTTCATAATGATATGTAGCTTTTTTGCCTATCGTTCCTCTTTCGGCAGTGCGGGATTGGAAGTGCAGGAACTGGAAGAAGGGAGGGAAACTTCTCTTCTTTACACTTCTTGATATTTACAGGACAAAAGTATAAAATTAAATAATTGTAGGCAACATTAGCAGTTGTGTTTTTGTACTAAAACTCCTTATTTGTGTGCTATTTGGACTAAAATAAGTGATAAGCGGTGTATGTTGCCTGTGTTTCACTCCGATAGCCGGTACTGTGCCCACGGTTTCCGGTGAGGGGCCGGGAAGGCCGGTGGTAGGGCGGGTTGGGGAGGTGCGGATACGTTTGCAGCCCGGCGTGTGCAGGATGCGCGTCGGGCTGCAAGTGGGGTTGCGGCGGGAGGTTCTTGCGTAGTCTCCCGCGTGCAGTAAGGGTGTGACGGGTGCTGCGGTGGCAGACAGCCCTTGCGTTCAGCGTGCCGCCAGCGTGCTGTCGGCAGTGGCGGCAGGTGAGGTCACGCTGAGTATGGAGCGGTAGCGTGTGGGGTCGGCCAGCACCTCCTGTGCCTGCTTCAGGTCGGGGTCGTCTTTCAGCTGCTCGATGATGGATCCGCGCTGGTAGTAGTAGCGTTTGATGATTTCTACGGCAATCAGCTCGCGTATGTCCTTGCCAAAGTGGTCCAGGTCGTGGTCCAGATTGTGGGTCAGTTTCTTCTCCAACGCCTCGAATTCCTGTGAGGCGCCTTCCAGATAGCCTTCGAATTCGGCCATTTCCTTCAGACTTTTCAGCATCTTCTCGGTCTGCTGGTCGTACTTGAAGTCGGCCTTCCTCACCGTCTCCTTGAAGTCTGCATAGTCGGCGTCGGTCACCGTGAAGTCTTCGGGCCGTGCTATGGTGGGATGCTTCAGGCAGTACTGTGTGGCGTAGTCGAAGATGAGGTTCTCGTTCACCAGATAGAACAGGATGTTGGGCAGCTTTTCCTGCTTTATGCTGATGTCGGGCGTCACTCCTCCTCCGTCGCGCACTTCCCGTCCGGCTTCGGTGTGGAACACGGTGGTCAGGCTGTCGGGTATCCGTCCCACGCTGCCGTCTTCATTGCGGTGGGTGTAGTCTATGGCCTGCACGCATCGTCCGCTGGGTATGTAGTATTTTGAGGTGGTCAGCTTCATCTGTCCTCCGTAGGGCAGGGGGCGTGTGGTCTGCACCAGTCCCTTGCCGTAGGTGCGTGTGCCCACGATGACGGCGCGGTCCAGGTCCTGCAGCGAGCCTGCCAGTATCTCGGCGGCCGACGCGGTGGAGCTGTTCACCAGCACGGCCAGCGGGATGTCCAGGTCGAGCGGTTCGCGCAGGGTTTTGTAGGTGTTGTCGGCCTGTCTGGTCTTTCCGCGTGTGGTCACCAGTGTCTTTCCGCGCGGCACGAAGAAGTTGGCTATCTCCACGGCCTCGTCCAGCAGTCCGCCCCCGTTGTTGCGCAGGTCGATGACCAGTGCCTTGGCGCCCCTTTTCTTCAGGTCGAGGAATGCCTTCTTGAATTCCGTCGAGGGGTCTCCCGAGAACGAGGTGAGGTTGATGTATCCCGTCCTGCCGTCGGGCAGTATATTATAATAAGGTATAAGGGGAAGCTGTATGGACTTGCGCACTATTTCGAACTCCATGGGCTTCTTCTCTCCCGGACGTTCCACCTTCAGCCGGAAGCTGGTGCCTATCTGTCCGCGCAGCATCTCGCTCACCTCGGCGTTGTTCTTCCCGGCCAGGCTCTGTCCGTCTATCTCCAGCAGGATGTCGCCCACCTTCAGTCCGGCCTCTGCCGCCGGCATACCCTCGTAAGGCTCGGCTATCATGGAGAGCTTGCGTTTGGTGTTCCAGGTGATGATGGAGCCTATTCCTCCGTAGGTGCCTTTCACCATCTGTTCCAGCTCGCTCTGGTCGTCTTCGGGGTAGTACACGGTGTAGGGGTCCAGGGAGTAGAGCATGGCGTCAATGCCCTCGCGCACGGTCTTGTCGGCGTCTATGGTGTCTACGTAGAACATGTCCAGTTCCTTGACAATGGAGTTGAACACGTCCAGATTCTTTGCTATCTGGAAATTGCGGTCGTCGCCCGCCTTGAAGCTTAGGAAAGCCGCGCCTCCGGCCACCAGGCATATCAGTGCCGTCCAGCGCATTCTTGCAAATCGTTTCACGTCAGTCTTTGTTTTTTAGTTCGTTAATAGTGCTTTTCCGTCTTCTGTCCCTGTCCCGTCCATACACGCTTCCTCCGGGGACGCGGTGGCCACGGTCGGACAGCGTGGTGTGAGTCCGTCCGCAGCTTGCTGTGGGTCCGTCTGCACGTCGGTGTGAGTCCGTTCACAGCTTGCTGTGAATCCGTCCGCACCAACCGCTGTATATGAGGCGTTTACGTGCCTATTCCTTTCCTCCCTGGCAGGGATACGGAAAATTTTTCTTGCAAATATATTGCATATTTCAAAATATCCTATTAATTTTGCAGCGCATTTAAGCAAAAAAAGCAATACTCTTCGTTAGCTCAGTCGGTTAGAGCATCTGACTGTTAATCAGAGGGTCCTTGGTTCAAGTCCAAGACGAAGAGCGATCTTGTTTGATAATAGTTTGATTCTTCGTTAGCTCAGTCGGTTAGAGCATCTGACTGTTAATCAGAGGGTCCTTGGTTCAAGTCCAAGACGAAGAGCGTCGATAGGGGAAGCGTACCGTTGTGAAGCGGTGCGCTTCCGGCGTTTTAGTAGGGGGCGAGGAGAGGGACACAGGACTTGGAAAAAAGTGTCAAGCCCGTATGGCGGATAGAATAATGCATTAACTTTGCGGCATACAATATAACGCAGGCTTACCTACGAGAGCATTCATTGCCGACTACCGTATGTTGCCTGCCGCAGATTTTGGGAAAACACACGTGGTATGATGTACAGACATGAAAAAAGCCTCCTATACCTATTTATATGATGTAGCCGCGACAGTCCTGCTGGTTGTCATGGCGGTATGTTTCACCTCATGCGGGTGGAAAGCGGTGCGGCAGACCACCCCTTTGCTGCTCCGTGCCGACACGCTGATGCTGTCTGCTCCCGACAGTGCGCTCCGCCTGCTGGAGTCCGTTAGCCCGATGCCGGAATGGACGGACCGGCTGTGTTCAGACTACGTCTTGCGACTGGCCGAAGCAAGGGACAAATGTTCCCTGCCCCTGCTTCCCTGCGACTCGCTGCTCAACATCGCCCTGGCCTATTATGACAACGACGATGCCGGGCGTCCGCTCGCCCTGCTGTACAAAGCACGTCTGGAAGATCAGATGGGTCAGTACGAACGTGCTTCCAAACGGCTGACTGAAGGACTGGAATTGCTGGAACAGCATCCGCAAGGAACGGAGGTGAGAAGGAATATGCTGAGTACGTTGGGGAATATCTATTGTTACGATGCTCATTTATATGATGAAGCCATCAAGGTCTATAAAGAGTTATATGAATATTGTGAAACCAATCGGGACAGAGCAATAGCATTGACCAATATAAGTACTGTCTTCTTCTTGAAAGGCGAAGTGGAAAACAGTAAAGCAATAGAAAAAGAAGCTTTGAAATATGCCATGTCGGCAAGCGATTCCACACTCATTACCAATTCCATGCTTTCATTCAGCTCTTATTTTGATGAGATAGGACAAACAGACTCCGCTTTGTTCTATGCCAAGCAAGCTATATCTTTTGCTCCAGGAAATGACGGAAAAGGAAGGTATTATTGCAACATAGGTTACTTGCTTATGGGAAAAGACAGCATTATGGACGATTCAGCCATATGGTATCTGCAAGAAAGTTTAAAAGACAGCTCTTTTGAAGGAAGATATTACAATCTGCGCCTGCTCAGTGATTTTGAATATGAAAGGCGGCAATATAAGGTGGCTTTCAGTTATTTGACGGCTTATGCAGACATACAAGATTCCATTATGTTATCTGAGCAATCAACTGAAATAGAGAGACAAATGTATCAATATCGCACCAACATACAAATCTTAAATATAAAAGCACAAGAACGGCAACAGAAATGGATATTAATCTGTTCTACGTCTGTTATCTGTTTCATTATTATATTAATCTATCAATGGCAGTTAGCGAAAAGGGATAAGAAACAGCTCATCAGCCAACAAGCCATTGAAAAAGCTCAGGTAAGCATCCAAAACCTACAACGACAGATTACAGACAAACAGTCTTTTGTAACTTTTCTGAAAAACAAGAATTCCATACTGGAGAACGAACAGAGCGAGAAAATGAAATTAATCCAGAACAATGAAATCACCATAAAAAACCTGCAAATAGAACAACAACGGTTGCAAAATTGGTTGTTCACCCAAACAGACATCTATCAAAAGGTTCAACTTTTATCAAAACAAAAAGATAAAAAGGACATGAAAGTACTGAATCTGACAGAGCAGAAAAAACTAAAGGATATAATTTTCAGTTTATATAGCAAACAAGTCGCTATCTTACGTCAACAACATCCTTTTATTAATGATGACGATATTCTTCTGCTTTGCCTTCAAAAGACAGAGTTATCATCCAAAGCCATTGCCTTATGCTTCGGTTACAGCGATACGCATCCCATAAACCAGCGTAAACTACGCATAAAAGAGAAAATCGAAAGAGAAAACATGAATGTGTGACTATGATGATTCATAATTATTTGTAAATAAGAATAATACAGAGCTAAGGCGTGACTGTGTTTTTAGTGCTAGTCTTCCTAAATGTCTGTAACTTTGCCATCGAAATAACCAATAAAACTTATCTAATTATGATGGAAAAAGTAAAACCTACGCTATTGTTGTTGTTAACACTATTATTAATCAGTGGAACTGTAGCCGCAAAGCCTCCTAAACGGACAAAAATGGTACGTTATCATACGGCGATAAGAGCGACCACTCGTGTGCCTTTAGACTTTAATATGAATGTGTACGAAGAAAACACCACATTGTTCATCACTTTCTACGGCCAGCTTTACAATGCCGACATTATCGTTACCGATGCCAACGGTCGGAATGTGGTAGAACAGACAAAGCAAAACATCCATGACGGACAATTCTTGATGATTCCACAAGCGGACAGCTATCCTTATCATATAGAGATAGACACACCGATTATGGAAGTATCAGCCGATATAGTTCAAGAATAGTAAGATACCGACAAAAAAGCATACTACTTGCCTTCAAGGAAGCTTAAGTCTGCAAAGGAATGACGCGCTTCCATTGGAATACCTTTACAGAACGGGCTGCCAAGAAGGAAAGTCTTTATAGAACAACAATTAAAATACACGAATCAAAACATGAAAAAGACAATTATGGGCGTGCTATGCGCCGCCTTTCTATTCTCATGTTCCAATGAGATGGAAGAAATGAACCAGAATGAAGCTGCTGTCCCGACAGTAGAAAACATCCAGAAACTTGATGCGGCTACCGCGCAACAGACTTTCGCCGTCATCTTGTCTAAAGCGGTTTACGGCAGCCAGGAATTGAGAAACTTCATCCGCACAGAAGCTCTCAAACAGTTCGACCGCGACTACGATGTGTTCTATCCGTTTGTGAAAGACACCAAGGTGTGTGGAGAACGCACTTTCCGCGATGTTATTTTGGACTATACCGATGAGCGTACACTAGCCTCCATCGAAGCCAGCCTGCCTCGGTTGAACATATTGGTGCCCGACCTTTCGTTTGTTGATGCTTTCTGTGCCGATAATTGGGATACAAGCAGCAATGAAGTGGCTGTAAGCTATGCCACAGGTAATGACGAACATGTGCTCTATGCCAATGGTGAGGTGACTGCCAAGCTGGAAGTGGGCGAGCTTCCTGCCTTCCCTCTGCTGGTGGTAAAAGAGAACGAGCGCATGAGCTATCGTCCCTCCACACGAGGCATCAGCGACCTGTCTGCCTACGACTTTGCCGACCCTGTATTCAACGGATCCGCTTATAACAAGCCACAGACAAGAGCCACGGACTGGGATCTGTATCCTGAACAGGAATCGACAGAACCTTATGTACCGGTCAGCGTCTTGGACGCTTCCGTTATAGAAGCATATAATGAGAACAAGAAAAATCCGTCCAGCCTGGACAGAGACTACATCTACTACGGACTGAGTAGCAGCCATCCTACCTATGGTACGTTAAACACAAACATTAATGAAGCTATCTATAAGTTTAAACTAAGCAATAGTGTCTATTACAGCATTGCTGACGCAGACACAGACCCAAAACTGAAAAGTGATGTAGAAAATAAAGTAAGTGAACTTCCATTGGAACAAGTATGGCAAAAAATATGGACTGACGGTGCTTTTGAATTCAATTTCTATTCTTATATATATAGCAAATCAGACAAGACAAAACCCTCATTTAAAAAAGTTCCTGTTAAAGCACAAGACCTGTTCCAGTATGACAAAGTACATGTACACAGAAGACATAAAACTGCTTTTAGACACACAAATTACACATATGTAATAGAAGCTGCTAGTCTGAAGCCTAAATGGGTAAACATAAAAGATCAAATAGGTAGTAACATTGATATATTCACAACACAATGGGATTTGTCGGATCTTTCTTTGAACATTTATGTGAACGTTAAAGAAGTTGATCCATCTTTGATAACTGAAGAAAAGCATACAGGAGAATTCACGCAAACAGTATCAACTGATTTTGCTACAGAAAAGATTGCAAGTACCAAGGCTGCAAACAACTTCTTAATGAAAGTTTCTGGAGGTTTTTCTAGTACTCATACTACAACAGACGAATTTAGCTTAACAAAAACGGAAGAGGATGATGATTTGGGAGATGCTTATATAAATTATACAGACCCTATCATTCTTGATGATAGTGAGAAGGATACAAAAGGATATAAAATATATACCTATAGTACAGGATCGGTAGAATTTATGGTACTGCCTGTTGCAAAAAGATAATTAATAAGTGTTTGTAGAAGGTGAGCCGAAATTAGATGTAGCAGTCTGCTGTTCTTCCTTAAAGACTTCTATATTTTGATTAAGGTGACAGCATAATGGTACTTTGAGTTTCGGCATACCTTCATATTTCTTTCTCGCCTTATGAAACGTGTATTTTTTCTTTTCATCCTTCTTCTCGTCTTCGCCTCCTGTTCCGACGACGACCACGACCCGTGGCAGGGATTCACACAACACATACCTTCCATAGGATCAGTCTATAAGAACAGCTATATTGTCATCACATTTGAGAGCAAGGACAGCGTGAGCTATTACACTATAGGCGGAAATCCTTCAAATTATAACTTGAGAGGCAAATCCAAATATACGGCACATGCTGATGGTACCATCATTTTTGAAGCACCAGACCCGCCTCTAGATGCCGATATTATGTGGCCGGAGACTACCGATGTGCCCGTGTTCACCCGCTTTGAAGGCAAGATGCTGCTGCCCACTGTCATACAGGCTACTTTCACTTTTAATGCTCTGAACCACGGCGGAGGAGGTACGGACTGGTTCTGCGCCCCGGGGTATGACCTGCATGGCAACTACATGTATGACTGACATAACAATGAGAACAAGACACATCAAAATGAAATGTATGATGAAGAACTTCAGACTTTGCTTCCTGCTGTGCGCGGCTCTGCCGCTGTTCACAGCCTGCGATGACGACGAGACCGAAACCACAACTACCATGGTCAACTGGCTGCCGGACCGGTACAAGATAAACGTGGCCTACACCGAAACGCCCGTAGACCTGGACAACGACGGACGGGCCACGTGTAACCTGTATGAAGAGCTGTCCACGCGCTTCAGCCACGAGCCGCAAACCGACGGCATAGCCTTCTATGACTTTGACGACCCGGAGAACTATGCCGTGGTGCATGCGCCGGAATTCGACGGGGAGAGCCGGTACATTGACTTTAACTTCCCTACGCAGGTCATCCTTACAAAGGAAGACGGCACGCCTTACACGGACCGTTACCGGCACGTCCTGAACCACATCCCCTATGCCGAGACCGACGGCACGGAAGTGGCTCTCCTCCACCCGGACAATGAAGATACTGCCCGCGCGGCCATTGTGGCCATGCGCCGTACCTGGACCAGCGAGTTCCGCCTGGATCTCATGCTGCATGTGTACGACTACAGCCGTCGGGAGTGGGTGACCACCGCCGCATGGGCCAGATTCGGGCGGGTAAAGTGACATCCGCCGCACCGGAACCTTGCACAGTAAGGATGCGGATACTATCTTTGTGCCGTAGAAATACTAAACTTTTTGTACAGACATGAAAAAGACATTTGCCGCACTGACACTGGCATCTTCGCTGCTCCTCTGCACCTCGTGCATGAGCATATTCACCAGCGCGAAGCAGACCATCACTTTTATGGGAGAGGAGGGCACGCAGCTGTATGATGCCACCAACAACATGAAGATAGGAGAAATCACGGAAGACGGAACCGCCTCTGTAAGGCTGAGGAAAAGACTGTCGGACAAGACCATCATAGCCCGGAAAGAGGGGTACAAGAACACACCGGTGGTCATAGAGCCGCAGTTCAACCCGTGTTCCCTGTGGAACATCCTCTTCTGGCCGGGATTCCTGATAGATCTGGGCACGGGGAAGATAAACAAGTACGACCCCGTGGTCTACAACATAGAGATGGAGAAAAAGGCTCCCGCCGCCCAAGAACCCAAAGAAGGGGAATGAGTCGGGACAGACCTGTAACCACAGAAGCGCGTCACTTTCACAGCGGCGCGCTTCTGTGGCATATACGGGTAGGGGTTTCGCGAAGGGCTGTAGGCATGCCTGTGCCTTTCCCGCAAAAAAACGCGGCATTCCGGCATGACGGAATGCGGAAGACCTGCACAACGGACGGAAGAATACACTAACTTTGCGGCAAACAAACCATAACGCAAGTATACATATGAGAACTTTCATCGTTTTTGCATTGCTGGCGGCCATGTGCTGCCTTCCGCAGGCCAAGGCACAGAGCCAGGGCGACGACTACATGAGGCAGGCCAGGGAAAGCCTGTCGGCGAAAGAGTACATCAGGGCACGGTACCTCTTTCTGCAGGCCTTCGGCAAGTTTGCCCGGACCCAGGACTATGAGAAGGCCGTGGATTGCGGAGTGAACGCCAGTGCCTTGTATCATAGGGAGAACTACTATAAGGAGGCATTCGAAGTGCTCCGCGATGCGGAGGCTGCCGTAGCCTCGGGTGAACAGGCCGGAGGGAAGACCATGCCCGCCCTGCGCTATCCCATCAGCAAGGAACGGCTGCAGATGTACATCAAGATGCGCAACCCCTCAAAGGCCAGGGAGCAGCTGGCGCGGATGGCGGACTATGCCGACAAATCCGGTGTAGACTCGCTGAAGAACGACCTGCTCTATGCGGAGGCCGACTACAGCTATTCCTTTGGACTGGACGCACAGGGCGACCGGGCCATAAGCCAGCTCGTCAGCAACTACAATGCCGAAAAAGATTACGGCCGCGTGAGGCAGTGTTTCCAGAAACTGATAGGCACGGCTCTGCGGGCCGGAAATGCCGCGCTGGTGGCACGTACCGGACAACGCTACATGGCATGGAACGACTCGGTGAACGCCCTGATGGCTGCCGGAGAGCTGAAGGCCTTGCAAGACAAGTACGATGAAAGCCTGGCCACCATAGACCGGAAGGACAGCACCATCAGCACCAAGCAGTATTTTATCATAGGCCTGTGTGTGCTGGCTGCCGTGCTGGCTGCCGCGCTGGTGCTGGGAGCCGTGGTGTTGCTGCGCTTCGTGATGCTGACCCGCAAACAGAAGAAAGCCATTCAGACCGCCAACGAGCACAACGAACTGAAGACACGGTTCATAGAAAACATATCGGCGCAGTTGGAACCCACACTCGCCACGCTTGATGCCACGCAGCCTGCCGTGCAGGCCTTGCGCCTGTTCAGCGCCCACATACAGGAACTGGCCCGGTTGGAAGACACCTTGGCCGAGCCGTGTGAAATGGAGGAGAAGAACATCGCCTCTTTCTGCGACAGCATTATGGACAAGGTGCGGGACAAAGCCCGCGAAGGAGTGTCGCTCACCGTCAATGCCCCGCGACTGAACGTGAAGATAAGCCCTGCCCTGCTGGAACGCCTGCTGCTCCATCTGCTGGAGAACGCCGTGGCCCACACTCCGGAAGGCGGGAAAGTGTGGATAGACTTCAAGAAACGCGGCGCACACACCCACCAGTTCATTGTAAGTGATACCGGATGCGGCGTTCCTCCCGAACTGCACGACAACCTGTTCAAGCCTTTCAGTGAAGTGAGGAACCTCACCCAAGGCGACGGGTTGGGGCTGCCCATCTGTTCGCTCATAGCCACCAAGATGAACGGCACTCTGACGCTGGACACCACGTACACCAAAGGTGCCAGGTTCGTGCTGGAACTGCATGCGTGAGGGGCGGAGTCGGTTCCCTTATCCTTAGTATTTGAAGCTGCTTCCGCCCAGAAACTCGCGCAGGAGCGAGGTGGGCGGTATCTCCTTGTCTTGTACGGGCGTGAAATATTTGATGAATTTCAGCAGCCGGTAGGCTTCGGCATACTCCGGACAGTTGCGCGGTACGGTGTTCAGGATGGGTTCTGCCTGACAGCGCAGTACGGCGAACTCGAACAGCAGGGCCGAGTTGAACATCACATCGGCGTTTTCCTGGTAAGGGAATATCCATTTGTCCTCACCCGCCCTTACGCTGGGCCAGCGCGATATGGTGTCGCGTGCGGAGTATCCCCGGTAGTTGTAGTCCCGTATGATGCGCCGCAACAGACGGTTGTCTGTGGTGGGTATCCAGTTGTGGTCGTCCAGCGATATGGTGGTCAGTGCCGATACGTAAATCTTATACTTCTTGTCGTCGGGTATCTGCTTTGTCAGCTCGGGATTGAGGGCGTGTATGCCTTCCAGTATGAGTATGGTGCGTTCGGTCAGCTTCAATCTGTCGCCTCTGAACTCGCGTTTTCCGGTGGTGAAGTTGTATTTCGGCAGTTCCACCTCCTCTCCTCTGAGCAAGGCTTGCAGCTGCCGGTTGAAGAAGTCCAGGTCCAGGGCGTAGAGCGATTCGTAGTCATAGTCCCCGTCTTTGTCCAGCGGGGTGTCTTCGCGGTTCACAAAGTAGTCGTCCAGCGAGATGGGATAGGGACGCAGCCCGTCGGTCATGAGCTGTATGGACAGCCTTTTGCTGAATGTGGTCTTTCCCGATGACGAAGGTCCCGATATGAGAATCAGCCTGGGTTCCTTCCCCTGGTCGGTGCGTTGGTATATGTCATCGGCAATCTGCACTATTTTTTTCTCCTGCAGGGCCTCGGCCACGTTGATGAGGTCTGTGGCGTGTCCTTCCAGACAGGCTTTGTTGAAGTCGCCCACGTTGCCCAGTCCCATGACGTATATCCAGTGCAGGTTTTCCTTGAACACGTCCAGCATCTTTTCCTGTTTCACCACTTCCTCCAGCATGTCAGGGTTGCTCTTGCTGGGTACGCGCAACAGCAGTCCGTGGTAGTACCTCACCACGTCGAATAGCCGGATGAATCCCGTGCTGGGCAGCAGGTTGCCGTAGTAGTAGTCCACGGTGTCGCCTAGTGTATAGTAATAGGTATAGAGCGAGCCGTCGGTCTCCAGCAGCTTTACCTTGTCTTCCATGCCCTGTTCGCTGAATATGCGCACGGCCTCTGTCGTGTGGCATTCAATGCGGTGGAAGGGAATGTCCTGCCTCACTATCTCGTGCATGCGGCGTTTTATGGCCTCCACGTCGTCCTCCGTTATGGGACGTCCCAGCCGGAGGTCGCAGAAGTATCCTTTGGACACCGGATGTTCGAAGAGCAGCTTGCTGTGCGGAAACAGCTCCTTCACGGCCTTATAGAGCACAAAGCACAGGGAGCGTACGTAAGTGCGCATGCCCGAAGGGTCGCGCACGTCGAGAAACTCCACGTCCTTGTTGTTGTACACTCGGAAATTCAGGCCTTCTGAGCGATTGTTTACCTTGGCGCTGACCACTTGATAGGGAAAATTCAGATTAAATGCATAATAAATATCCAAAAGACTGGTTCCCGGAGGGAAATCTTTGCAGATATTATTATTTTTGCAACAGATTTGTAACATATGTTTCATGCGGTTATTACATGCCGGGAGTTTCCGGCCGGTTAGTTGCTCTAAAGATAGAGGAAAATAATCCATGGACATCCAAAAGCCTGTTGTATTTTAAAGATGGACTATTCTTTTTATGATTTCTTAAAGCTGCTTGGGTCGCTGGCTTTGTTCTTGTATGGTATGAAAACCATGAGTGAGGGGTTGCAGAAGTTTGCCGGAGACAGGCTCCGCAACATTCTTACCGCCATGACCACCAACCGTGTGACCGGTGTGCTTACCGGAATGTTGATTACTGCCCTTGTGCAGTCGTCATCGGCTACCACGGTCATGGTGGTCAGTTTTGTCAATGCGGGGCTGCTTACACTGGCCCAGTCCATAGGAGTCATTATGGGAGCCAACATCGGTACTACGGTGACGGCCTGGATTATTTCCGCCTTAGGCTTTCAGGTAGACATTTCGGCCTTTGCACTTCCGTTGCTGGCCTTTGGCATTCCGTTGCTGTTCTCGCAGAAGAGCAGCCGCAAGTCGGTGGGCGAGTTCATATTCGGATTTTCTTTCCTGTTCATGGGACTGTCCATGCTTCAGGCCAATGCGCCCGACTTGGAGAAGAACCCTGAGATGCTGGCCTTCGTGCAGTCGTACACGGACATGGGATTCGGCTCGGTGCTGTTGTTCGTGCTCATAGGTACGGTGCTCACCATGATAGTGCAGGCTTCGTCGGCCACCATGGCCATTACGCTCATCATGTGCGCCAATGGGTGGATTAGTTTCGAGCTGGGTGCCGCACTGGTGTTGGGCGAGAACATAGGCACCACCATAACCGCCAATCTGGCTGCGCTTACGGGCAACACCCAGGCCAGGCGTGCGGCGTTGGCTCATCTGGTGTTCAATGTGTTCGGCGTGATATGGGTGCTGTGTGTGTTCCCCTTCTTTACGGGCGGGGTGTCGTGGTTCGTGGAGAATGTGATGGGCGTCACCGAAATGTCGGTGGCCGTGCCTTTCAAGCTGTCGGCCTTCCATACGGCGTTCAATGTGTGCAATGTTTTGGTGCTCATTTGGTTCGTGCGTTTCATAGAGCGTACGGTATGTTTCATCATCCCACAGAAGGAGCAGGACGAGGAGTTCCGCCTGCGCTATATCACGGGCGGCATGTTGTCCACTTCCGAACTGTCCATCGTACAGGCCAGTAAGGAAATCCATCTTTTCGCCCAGAGAGCCAGCCGCATGTTCGGCATGGTGGGCGAGCTGCTGCGCACGGAGAAGGACGATGACTTCAACCGCATATTCAGCCGGGTGCAGAAATACGAGAACATAAGCGACAACATGGAACTGGAGATTGCCGATTACCTGAATAAGGTGTCCGAGGGCAGGCTCAGTTCGGAAAGCAAGTTGCAGATAAGGGAGATGCTGCGCGAGGTAAGCGAGATAGAGAGCATAGGAGACAGCTGCTACAATCTGGCCCGTACCATCAACCGGAAACGTCAGACCGGACAGGACTTCACTCCACAGCAATATGAGCACATAGACTCCATGATGAAGCTTACCGGCGAGGCCATAGAACAGATGCTGGTCGTAATAGAGCGGAGGCATGCGGACCATCTGACAAGCGACGTGAACAAGTCGTTCAACATAGAGCATGAGATAAACAATTTCCGCAGCCAGCTCAAGGACAAGAACATCATAGACGTGAACGACAAGAAGTACAGCTATCAGATGGGGGTGTACTATATGGACATCATTGCCGAGTGCGAGAAACTGGGCGATTACGTGGTGAATGTGGTCGAAGCCAGCTCGGACAGCCGCGAGCAGAAAGGAACTTAGAAGCTGTTTTAGAGGGGAGAGGAGTTGAAAGAAGTTGGGAAGTGGCGTGTCAATGCGAAAGGAAAGTGCAAAATGACACATTGCATTCCTTTAACACTGAGAATCCCCTTCGTTTTGCCCGACTCCCCACCTGTTTCAGAACAAACGTTAAATTTTTAGCCTATCATTCTCATATCAAGCGTGATAGCCCGAATTTTAACACTTCACAAGTCTCCGGTTTTTCCATGAAACAAGCCTTTTTCGGCAACAATCTTTACAGACAGGACAAACTATAGGTCGTCTGTCGGCGGGCAACAGGTGGCTCGTCGGCTGGCAATGGGTCGCCTGGTTGCTGGCAACAGGTAGTCTGTCCGCCGATTGACCGTCAGGAGAGGGTAAAAACGGGCTTTTTGTTAACATATATATAGATTTTATTTGTAAAACAGCGTAAATATTCACATCTATAAACTCTTTTCTGGGCGTTTCGAAAGAAGTGCCGGTAAGCAAAAATAGTCAGATGGCGACATTCTGGTACTGAAAACGGCAGAAAGTCTTTCTTGTTGATTCTTCGCTTTGTCCCTGTTCTTATATCGTCACGTAGCCCGCTGCGCTCCTCATGGCAACGGAGAAATATTCCCGGAAAAAACATCCCAAAACCGTACTGTGCAAAAAATGAAACAGGTTCTGAAAAAGAGAATAATTTTTCTAATGCAAGCGTGTTTGCCGAATTATTATTGTATTTTTGCCTCCCGAATTAATATACGTGAACAGACAGCATGAATACTGATTTTCAACACAAGGGCCTTACTGACGAGGAGGTTGCGAAGAGCCGTGCCCAGCATGGCGTGAATCTGCTCACTCCCCCAAAACGCCCGTCTTTGCTCAGGCTTTATTTAGAGAAATTCCAGGATCCCGTGGTGAAAGTGCTGCTGGTGGCAGCATTTTTCTCACTTATCATCTCCATTGTAGAAAACGAGTATGCCGAGACTATAGGCATCATTGCCGCCATCCTGCTGGCTACGGGCATCAGCTTCTTCTTTGAGTACGATGCCGGCAAAAAGTTCGACCTGCTGAACACCGTAGGCGAGGAAACTCCCGTAACCGTCATACGCAACGGCAAGGTGCAGGAAATTCCGCGCAAGGATGTAGTGGTAGGCGATGTCGTGGTGCTGAATACCGGCGAGGAGGTCCCTGCCGACGGCACACTGACGGAAGCCGTGTCGCTGCAGGTGAACGAGTCGAGCCTTACCGGAGAACTGATGGTGAACAAGACAGTGGACAAGGAACACTTTGACGAGGAGGCCACCTATCCGTCCAACTCCGTGATGCGGGGAACCACCGTGACCGACGGGCATGGCGTGATGGTGGTGGACCGTGTGGGCGACAGTACCGAGATAGGCAAGGTGGCGCGTCAGGCCACCGAGCAAAGCCAGGAACAGACTCCGCTGAACATACAGCTCACCAAGCTGGCCAACCTCATAGGCAAGGCCGGATTCACGATTGCCGCACTGACTTTCATCATATTCACAACAAAAGACCTTTGGATATTCTTTCACGCCAACGAGGTGACCACGTGGCAGCAATGGCTGGACGTGGCCAAGATTGTGCTGAAGTACTTCATGATGGCCGTAACCCTCATTGTGGTGGCCGTGCCCGAAGGATTGCCCATGAGCGTGAGTCTCAGTCTGGCGTTGAACATGCGCCGCATGCTGAAGACCAACAATCTGGTGCGCAAGATGCATGCCTGTGAGACCATGGGTGCCGTTACTGTAATATGTACCGACAAGACAGGTACGCTGACGCAGAACCTCATGCAGGTGTACGATGCCCGGCTGGACGGAGCCGACCCCAACCTCGTGGCCGAAGGCATCGCGGCAAATTCTACCGCATTCCTTGAAGAGAAAAAGGACGGGAACGGCAGACCTTCCGGCGTGGGCAACCCTACCGAGGTGGCTCTGCTGTTGTGGCTGCACGATAAGGGGACGGACTATCTGCCTTTGCGTGAAAAGGCCAGGGTGGTGGACCAGCTGACCTTTTCCACCGAGCGCAAGTATATGGCCACGCTGGTGGACTCGCCCTTGCAGAAGGGACGGGTGCTCTACATCAAAGGCGCCCCCGAGATTGTGATGGGCAAGTGCGACCTGCCGGCCTCCCGTATAGAAGAGACCAACAGACAGCTCCTGGACTACCAGAACAAGGCCATGCGCACGCTGGGGATAGCCTGCAAGTTCATCCCCGAAGACGCGCCGGCAGACTGTGCCGGGCTGGTGGCGCAGGGCGGGATGACCTTCCTGGGCATATTCGCCATCAGCGACCCCATACGTCCCGATGTGCCCGAAGCGGTGAGAAAATGCCAGTCGGCAGGCATAGGCGTGAAGATTGTTACGGGCGACACGCCGGGGACGGCTACCGAGATAGCCCGGCAGATAGGACTCTGGCAGCCTGAAGACACCGAACGCAACCGCATTACCGGTGTGGAATTTGCCGCACTGAGCGATGAGGAGGCTCTGGACCGTGTGCTCGACCTTAAGGTGATGAGCCGTGCCCGTCCTATGGACAAGCAACGGCTGGTGCAGCTGTTGCAGAAGAAAGGGGCTGTGGTGGCCGTTACAGGCGATGGCACCAACGATGCGCCTGCCTTGAACCATGCCCAGGTAGGACTTTCCATGGGTACAGGCACTTCTGTGGCCAAGGAAGCCAGTGACATTACCCTGCTGGACGACTCTTTCCACAGCATAGCTACGGCTGTGATGTGGGGACGTTCGCTCTATAAGAACATACAACGCTTCATCGTGTTCCAGCTCACTATCAATGTGGTGGCTCTGCTCAGCGTGTTGCTGGGCGCTTTTTTCGGCACTTCCCTTCCGCTTACCGTAACCCAGATGTTGTGGGTGAACCTTATCATGGACACTTTCGCCGCCATGGCGCTGGCTTCCATCGCACCAAGCGCGGATGTGATGAACGAAAAACCGCGAAAACGCACCGATTTCATCATAACGCCAGACATGCGCAACAACATCATAGGCGTGGGACTGGGATTCCTTGTCATATTGATGGGATTGCTGGCCTACTTCAAGTCAAGGCCCGACGGATTGCTGCCCGACGGAGAGATGAACGTGCACTACCTTACCATATTCTTCACCATATTCGTCATGCTGCAGTTCTGGAATCTGTTCAACGCCAGTGTGTTCGGAACCCGTCATTCCATATTCAAGGATGCCAGCCATGCGTTGGGCATGCTGAGTGTGGCCATCATCATACTGTTGGGACAGATTGTCATTGTGAACTTCGGAGGAAAGGTGTTCCGCACCGAGCCGCTTTCTTTCATGGAATGGGTCTATATTGTTTCCGGTACGTCGGTGGTGCTGTGGTTCGGCGAGATATGGCGCGGAGTGAAACGGCTGGGACAAAAGAAAAAAACGGTAGGATGACATGGAACCGGACATCAGAAATCTGCTTATAGACTTTGGCGGCGTGCTTGTCGGCCTTGACCGTGCGCGTTGCGTAGACCGCTTCAGACAGCTGGGGGTGGACGAAGTGGAGCGTCTGCTCACCGACTACCGCCAGCAGGGATTCTTCTTGCAGTATGAGCTGGGCACTGTCAGTACAGACGACTTCCGTGCCCATATCCGGGGACTGGTGAAAGACCGCAGCCTGACCGATGCCGAGATAGACGATGCCTGGAACAGCTTTCTTACAGGCATACCCCATGAAAGGTTGAGCCTGCTGCTGGAGCTGCGCAAGCGTTACCGTGTCTGCCTGCTGAGCAACACCAATGAACTGCACTGGCAGTGGGCTTGTGTCCATGCCTTTCCGTGGGAAGGGCATGGAACGGACGATTACTTTGACCGCATATACCTTTCTTATAAGATGCATCGGGCCAAACCTGATGCGGAGATGTTCCGTCTGGTCATGGCCGATGCCGGCATGAATCCTGCGGAGACTTTCTTCATAGACGATTCCGCTGAAAACTGCCGTGCCGCCCGTGCCTTAGGCGTGCGTACCTATACTCCTGAACCTCATGAAGATTGGAGCCACCTTTTCAGAGATTGAGCCTTGCGCCGCCACCATAGGCTTTTTTGACGGGGTACACTGCGGACACCGTTTCCTTATAAACCACCTGCGCCAGGCCGCTTCCGCGCGGGGCCTGGCCTCGGCCGTAGTCACTTTCCCCACTCATCCATGCAAGGTGGTCCGGCCGGACAGCTGTCCGGCCCTCCTCACCACGTGTGCGGAGAAGGTGGAACTGCTGGCTTCCACCGGGCTGGATTATTGCATCATGCTGGACTTCACTTCCGGACTGGCGTCGCTTACGGCACGCCGGTTCATGGAGCTTCTTCATACACGTTACCGTGTAGAGGTATTGCTTGTGGGTTACGACCATCACTTCGGCCATCCGTGTGGCGATACTTTTGCCGACTATGAACGCTACGGGCGCGAGCTGGGCATGGAAGTGCTTCCGGCACCGGGTTATGGCTGTATGGACGGCCGCCGCTTCAGTTCCTCGCTCATTCGGAGTCTGCTGGAGAAGGGCAGGGTAGAAGAGGCCGCCTCCTGCCTGGGTTACGAATATTTTCTGCGCGGCACGGTGACAGACGGCCATCATGTGGGACGCCGTTTGGGATATCCTACGGCCAATCTCCGGGTGAACGACTCCGGCAAGCTGGTGCCTGCCGACGGGGTGTATGCGGTGCTTGCGGAGGTGGACGGGCAGGCGCATGGCGGCATGCTCTGCATAGGGCGCCGTCCCACTATAGGGAACGGTCCCGAGCGCAGCATAGAGACGCATATTTTTGACTTTGACGCCGACATTTACCACCATGACCTGTGCATACGCTTCGTGCGTTATGTGCGTCCGGCCATGAAGTTCGGTTCGGTGGACGGGCTGGTGGAACGTCTGCATGCCGATGAGGCTGAAATCCGTGCCATCCTTGCCGGATTTCTTAATCAGTCCACTTCTTTAAGCGTATAATTCAATCCTGTATTTATTGGCTTAAGCTGCCTGTCCAGCAATGTCAATGTCTGCTTTTGGGCATCGTAAAGGAAGTTATAGGCGTCTTTGCCGTTGTCTGTCACCAGTTGCCATACTACAGCATCGGGATCGGTGGGGATTCCACGCTGGGTATATCGTCTGCCCATATGATTGTAAACAGCGTCCTTCCCGTCTTCCGCTTCAAGATAAGTCATGCGCAACAGGAAGTGCCCGTCTCCGCTATGTTCCCGATGGCGGATGTGGAGCTGGTATTTTATGCCAGGACAATCGGCGGCAGGCAGAATGCCTTCGTAGCGGAGGTCTTGCCATGCGCCCAGTTGGGGGTTATTGTCGCTCTGACACTGTTTGGATATAAGTTTTCCGCGTTGGCTCACAGTCCAGCAATTGTCCATATACCGGACATTCTTGGTGTCGTCATCCTCTACGTTCCATACATGCTTTCCGGACGGCAGGGTCCGTCGCTCCAGCACCTCCTTGGTACAGCTTCCCGGCATGAAAAGTTCGGCTTCCAATGAGTCTTCTGTAAAGCGGATATATATGGCGTCGGCGTTCTCCTTCACAGCTTCAGTCCGGATGCCCTCGTTGAAGAATCGGGCATAATCGTCTGTCGGAGCCTTGGAAACGGTGGCAAGGCTTTTAGCTTCCATGCCCGGTACATATTTTCCTGCAAAACATACTTCTATCGAGTCGCCCACAAGCAATCCTTTCAGTGCTGTCTTGTCTGAATTCATGGTGCTAAAGGACAGTGTGTCATTGCCGGCCGTGATTATCGTGACCGTATTCATGGTTGCGTCCATGACCATACCTTTCAGAATTTCATTCTCGTGTGTAGCATGGCAACTTGCCAATAAGAGACAACTTGCCAAAAAAGTCCGTGTCTTCATCTGTTTTACTTTTATGGTTTGAAAAAAATCCTGTGTTTTGGAAGGAATCGCCTCTATCCGATGACAGAAATAATGAAAGGCGAGTGACGCGACGGGGGAAACAACGCTTCCAGACGTCATGGCCGAGCCGCATCCCGTCTTTGTATGGCAAAAATAGTGATTTCTTGCGATAATCTCCTGTATGCTGATGATTTTCTATGTTTTATGAACTGGTTCTCGACTGCTGATGTCGGTCCGGCAGGAATGTCAATCAGACATTCTGTATTTCTTTGATACGGAAAGTCACGTTTTTCCGCCATTCGGATTCTCTGTCGGGGAAAAACTGTATGAATTCATGCCATTTCATGTACTAAAACTGTGACATGTGACAAAATTGCTATTTTTTGGTACGATTTTACAAGTTATTTTCGTTCGCACGGCTTATTTTTGCTCCCATAAAATTTTTCAGGCCGCTTGTTTGTGGCGGTTTGAGCCTACTGTATGATACGGATTTCGGAAGCAGGTGACGCAAACCTTCTCCTTCCGCATGCTTCACAAACACTTGATTCCATATAATGCCCCGTTATTGAATGTAACGGGAGCGAGCCTGTCGCACGGACCGGTGCCGCAGATACGGGCAGCCGCATGGCGGTGGGCCGGTTCGGGGCGAAAGGAAAGGGACGGAATGCCCGCGTGATGCCGGTGTCCGGCCGCTTCTGTGAGGACAAAGTCTGGTTAGGGATAGGCTTGCCGGATGCATGGTGGGAACCGGAGGACGGCTCTCACACAGAGCAAGACTGGCAGTGGCAGAAAGCGGCACGGGCTCGGTGCCGAAAAACTGGAAAAGTTGAAAAAGGTTAATATATGTGTAAGGTTAAAGAAGCTCTCGCTTTCTCAGGAAGCGTTAAGGGATATTAAGGCCGGTAGGTCCGGCTTGGTGCAGTGATGCAGTGAGTCTCGGTCTTGACATTCTGTTTCTTGAGGGTGAAAGACTTCTTTACCTTTTTTATTTTTTTATGAGACTCTTGTTCGAAGTTTGCAATTTATTCCTATATTTGCAGCGTTGTATCCGCCTTCCGGATTTGACTTACTTTTAAAACAATATACCTTTTTATCATATGACGAAGAAAGAATATATAGGCCTTTGTGCCGTAGCCCTGCTTATGACCCAAGGCCGTGTGCAGGCTGCTGCGGTGGAAGCTTTGCCCAGTGACAATACCCGCGTGGTAAGCCTTGAGGATGCCCAGAGCTATAAGAGCAACCGCCCGCCGGTGAAGAAACGCCTCTTCACGTCCAAGGCGGTGGAAGCCGAAATCCTCCGGGTGAAGAAACTGCTGACCAACGCCAAACTGTCGTGGATGTTCGAGAACTGCTTCCCCAATACGCTGGACACCACCGTACATTTCCGTGAGCTTGACGGCAAGCCCGACACCTTTGTCTACACCGGCGACATCCACGCCATGTGGCTGCGTGACTCCGGAGCGCAGGTATGGCCTTATGTGCAGTTGGCCAATCAGGATCCTGAGCTGAAGAGACTCATTGAAGGCGTGATACGCCGCCAGTTCCTGTGCATCAACATCGATCCCTATGCCAACGGATACAATGACGGTCCGGTGGAAGACAATCCCTGGGCCAGCGACCAGACCGACATGAAGCCCGAACTGCACGAACGCAAGTGGGAGATAGACTCGCTCTGCTATCCCATCCGTCTGGCCTATGAATACTGGAAGGTGACGGGCGATGCCGGCGTGTTCGACGAAGACTGGCTTCAGGCCATGCGCAACGTGCTGAAGACCTTCAAGGAACAGCAGCGCAAGGACGGCACCACTCCCTATACCTTTATGCGCAAGACCGAACGCGCGCTCGACACCCTGAACAACAACGGACTGGGTGCTCCGGTGAATCCGGTGGGACTCATCGTCTCCTGCTTCCGTCCGTCGGACGACGCCACCACATTCCAGTTCCTTGTGCCCTCCAACTTCTTCGCCGTGACTTCCCTGCGGAAGGCCGCCGAGATTCTGACGGAGGTGAACGGGGAAAAGGCCTTGGCCGCCGAATGTACCGCCCTGGCCGCTGAGGTGGAGACCGCCCTGAAGAAATACGCCACGTACAACCATCCCGAATTCGGCACCATCTATGCCTTCGAGGTGGACGGCTTCGGCAACCATATGCTGATGGACGACGCCAATGTGCCCAGCCTGCTGGCCATGCCCTATCTGGGCGACGTGCCGGTGGACGACCCCATCTATCAGAACACCCGCCGCTTTGTGTGGAGCGAGAGCAATCCATACTTCTTCCGTGGCAAGGCCGGTGAGGGCATAGGCGGCCCCCACATAGGCTATGACATGGTGTGGCCCATGAGCATCATGATGAAGGCGTTCACCAGCACCGATGACGAAGAGATAAAGACCTGCATCCGCATGCTGATGGACACCGACGCCGGTACGGGATTCATGCATGAGTCCTTCCATAAGGATGACCCCACCAATTTCACCCGTCCGTGGTTCGCCTGGCAGAACACGCTGTTCGGCGAGCTTATCCTGAAACTGGTCAATGAGGGTAAGGTTGACTTGCTCAACAGCCTGTAGACACATACCGGTCCTGGCGGCGCATTCATCGGAACGCGCTGCCAAGACCTTTGCCTGACATCTCTCCGTGTCCGCTCACGGATGCAGTGGGGAAAATGCCGTACTTGATGTGATTGGGAGTGGTTCCTGCCCTCGCGTTTGGGGATGCTGGAGAGCCGATGCCATTTCGCATAGCTTTATTATATAAAGTCTCTGCCAAAAGTTAAGTGTAGTTAAACCTGAGAATCTTGAAAACAATTATCATAAAATATTAACCCTATAAAAAACAAGATGCTTATGAAACATGAATGCAGAAAGACCTTTATCTTTTAAGAGGCAAGTTCGTCCTCTCTTTTATCACCTGGCGCGGCGGAACGTGCCGGAAGTGATATTCAATCAGACGATGGGACACACAGCATAAGGATGTGTTCTGTTTACCTTACTAAATTTAAAATACTTGATGAGTGAAATGAAGAGATTTTGTTTATTGCTATTTTGTTTTTTGGCTACAATGGCCTACGCGCAGGACGTGACCATCACGGGGCGCGTGACCGACAAAGCCAATGAACCCTTGATAGGGGTGAACATTAAAGTGAAAGGTACCGATTCTGGCGTGATAACCGACTTGGACGGAAAATTCTCGCTGAAGGCACCGAAGAACTCCGTGCTGGTGTTCTCATACGTAGGTATGCTCCAGCAGGAGGTGGAATATAAAGGCCAGCCATTGAATGTGGTCATGGAGGACGACGCCCAGATGCTGGACGACGTGGTGGTCATAGGTTACGGTTCGGTGCGCAAGAAAGACCTTACCGGTGCCGTGGTACAGATACGTCCCGACAAGCTGCAGAACGAGAACCCCAAGACTGTGCAGGACGTGCTTCGCGGCACGCCCGGTCTGACCGTTGGTTCTGACTTCTCGGCCAAGGGAGGCGGCGAGCTGCGCATACGTGGCGAGCACTCCCTCTACAGCGACGGCGGACACCACAATCCGCTTATCGTGCTCGACGGCATGCTGTTCTACGGAGAGTTCTCCGAAATCAATCCCGAAGACATCGCCCAGATTGACATATTGAAAGACGCCTCCGCCGCAGCCATATACGGTTCGAAGGCATCGGCCGGTGTCATCATTGTTACCACCAAGAAAGGTAAGACCGGCAAGCCGACGGTGAACTTCACCGCCAATGTAGGTTTCGTCACCTTGGGCAAATACCGCGAGCGCATGACGCCGTCGCAGTATCTGCGCCACCGTCAGGACTGGCTGGAGACCACCGCCACCTACGGCTATGACGAGAACGGCAATTACGGTGCCTACAACAGCGGCGTGTATGCCAACCAGCCCGGCTACTACGCCCGTCCGGACCAGCTGCCCGACGGCGTGTCACTGGACCAGTGGAGAGGCTACACCACCAATGACCCCGACGCTTCCGACGACGAGATCTGGGCACGCCGCCTCGGCTTCATGGGCAATGCGCTGGAGAACTACCTGGCCGGCCGCACCAACGACTGGGACGACATTTCCCATCGTACCGGTTTCAACCAGGACTATACGGCCAGCATAAGCGGTGCTACAGACCGTGTGAACTACTACCTGTCCATAGGATGGCTGAGCACACAGAACGTGACCCGCGACGATGACTACCGTGCCGTACGCTCCAACATGAAAATTGACGCCAAGGTGACCGACTGGTTCTCCGTAGGCGCCAACGTCAACTTCCAGGACCGTTCCGACGGCCACGTGGACATGGACGATGACCAGAACATGCGTAACAGCCCCTACGCCGACTACCGGGACGCCGACGGCAACTACGTGCAGTATCCCTTGAGCGGTGACTACAGCCAACGCGGATACAACTACGACTTCGTGAAGCAGTACTACGAACTGTCCAAAGGCTACACCGTGCTGAACAGCATCTTCAATGCCAAGGTGACGTTGCCCTTCAACATCACCTATCAGTTCAATATTTCCCCACGTTTCCAGTGGTTCTACGACAAGTACTTCATGTCCGCCGAACTGCCGGGAAGCAACCCCAACGACAAGGGTGTGAACCGCCAGAATGACAAGAAGTTTGACTGGTCGCTGAACAACACCATCACGTGGGACTATACCTTCAACAAGAAGCACCACGTTACCCTGACCTTTGTGCAGGAGGCCGAGGAGCAACAATCCTGGAGCGACGTCATCAACGCCCGCAACATCCAGCCTTCCGATGCCCTGGGCTTCCACAACACGCAGAACGGTTCGAAAGAGGCCAGCTCGTGGTCTACAAACGACTCCCATCAGACGGCTACCGGTATGCTGTTCCGTGCCTTCTACGGCTACGACGACCGCTACCTCATCACAGCCTCTGTACGTCGTGACGGTTATTCCGGCTTCGGTGAGAACAACAAATACGCCACCTTCCCCTCGGTCAGCGTGGCCTGGAACTTCACCAACGAGGACTTCTTCAATTGGGAACCTATGAGCCGAGGCAAGCTGCGCCTGTCGTTCGGACAGAACGGTAACCGTTCGCTGGCCAATCCTTACATGGCACTGGCCAACCTCTATCCCGGAGGCGGCAAGATGCAGGGCTATCTGGACAAATCGGGCAACCTGGTGCTGATGCGTTACCTCATGGTAGAGCGCATGGCCAATCCCAACCTGAAGTGGGAACGCACCCAGTCGTGGAACGTGGGTCTGGACTTCGGATTCTTCAACGACCGCCTGACCGGTACGGTTGAATACTACAACATGCAGACCCGTGACATGATCATGAACGAGCGTCTGCCGGGATTCTCCGGATTCGACAACATCACCACCAACTTGGGACAGGTGGACAACACCGGTTTCGAAATCTCGCTCAGCTCGCTCAACATGAATCGCGAGAACTTCCAGTGGACCACCACCTTCAGCCTGTCCTACAACAAGAACCGCATCCGTCACCTGAACGGCGATATGGAGGATATCCTGGACGCCAACGGTAACGTAATAGGCCAGAAAGAGGCTGACGACATAAACAACGGATGGTTCATAGACCGCCCCATGGGCACCATATGGGATTATGAAGTGACCGGCATATGGCAGCTGGACGAGGCCGCCGAGGCACAGAAGTACGGACAGCGTCCCGGTGACCCGAAAGTGGCCAACCACTATACGGCAGACGACATCGTGAATGCCGACGGTACCGTAACTCCCGTCTACAACGACAACGACAAGGTGTTCCTGGGTCAGACAAGGGCTCCGGTCAACTGGTCGCTGCGCAATGACTTCACCATCTTCAAGAACCTGGACTTCTCCTTCAACCTCTACTCCTTCATGGGACACAAGAGCCTGGAAAACATGTACCTGAACAACGATGACGACGGC
This sequence comes from uncultured Bacteroides sp., assembly GCA_949296415.1. Lineage (GTDB taxonomy): Bacteria > Bacteroidota > Bacteroidia > Bacteroidales > Bacteroidaceae > Bacteroides. The sequence goes on from CASFQC010000002.1 coordinate 58,734, forward strand.
GGCCGCATGACTTACGCCATGGCCAACCTGCAGAACAAGGAGTACTGGACCATAGACAACCCGACCAACGACTACGCCCGCATCGGCGCCAAAGGTCCTGTGGGCGCGGAAGGTGCACGGATGCTCTATAACCGCTCGTTCATCCGTCTGGACAACATCTCTCTGGGCTACACATTCCCCGAAGAGTGGACCAAACGTTTCCAGATAGAACGGCTGAAGGTATTTGCTTCCATACGCAACGTGGCCGTATGGGCCATGGACGGAAAACTGAAGTACTACGGCGACCCCGAGAATCTCGGCACAGCCAACCGCACGTACTCGCTGGGATTAAACATGGTATTCTAAACTCTATTTAAACAGACATTGACTATGAAACATATGAATCGAAACTTTTTCAGCGGCATAGGTGTCACCTTGCTGAGTGGTGCCTTGCTGACGAGCAGCTGCTCCGACTTTCTCGATCCGGATCCCCAGTCTTTCTTCGAGCCTGAGGCCACTTTCTCCACCGAGTCGGGACTGCAGTCGGTGCTGGCCATTGCCGACCGTCACCTCAAACTGTATTACGCCACCGACAGTAACGAGATGCTCCGCATGGGTACGGAGTTCATGTTCTCCGAAATGATGGTGGCCGCCGCAACCGATAAGATCGACATGATGTGCGATGTGGCCCACCAGCTCACGCCCACCAGCGATGACGGCACGCAGGACAACCTGAACCGCACGAACAGTATCTGGTATTTCTGGGACGAGGGCTATCAGGGTGTGACTTACCCCAACACCATCCTGCAATACATTGACCAGGTGGAGGGACTGGACGAACAGACGCTGAACGAATACAAGGGCCGCGCCTACTTCCACCGCGCCTTCCGCTACATGCATCTCATGTTCCAGTTCGGCACCATACCTCTGGTGACCAAGATTCCTTCCGTGCCCAAACAGAACTTCCGCAGCATTACGCAGGATGCCCTGCTGGATATGCTTTGCCAGGATATGGAGTTTGCCGTACAGTGGGTGCCTGACCAAAGTGATATGGACTACATCGGCATGGTGAACAAAGGTGCCTGCCGCATGTTGCTGGCCAAGGTCTACCTGGCTTTAGGCCGTTGGAAAGACGCGCAAGACCAGTGCGACATCCTCATCAAGCAGTATCCGCTGATGCTGAATACGTTCGGAACCTTCAACGAAGGTAATGAGCCGGAGACCTGGCCCATCACACGCAATGTCATCTGGGACTTGCACCGTCCGGAGAACAAGCTGATTGCCGCCAACACCGAGACCATCATGGGCATGCCCAACCGAGGTTCGGATGACGAGTCGTTCGTGAAAATGCTGACCATGCGCATCCTTTACCCGTTCTATTTCGATACGAAGGTGATGGCACCCAACGGCAAGCAGGCTTTGAGGAACATCAAACGTAACGATGCCAACTATGACCCGCAGTATGACTACATGCGTGCCTTCGGCCGTGGCGTATCCACCTGGCGTCCTACCTACTGGAGCACACACTCGCTCTGGGGACTCTATGAGAACAACGACAAGGTAAACGGACGCTTCTTGGGCGAAGACCCCACCGACCTGCGTCACAGCTCAGCTGTGGGCAACTGGATACGCATGGAGGACATAAAGTACAACAACTACGAGCTTAAGACAGCCGAAGCCGACGGTACCGTATGGTACGGACAGAACCTGCGCCTGTGGGCCGACAGAGACGGTGACGGCAATCTGGACCTGCTTTGCGGCGACACCATCCGCCGCTGGTATGACGTGCCCCACTATAAGTTCTGCCTGGCAGACCCCGTCAATGAGGCCAACATCAGCGGGTCTGATGGACTTCGTGGCGCTACGGACGGCGGAAACGCCGACTGGTATCTCTACCGCTCCGCCGAAGCCTACCTGCTCCGTGCCGAGGCCAAGTACTACCAGAACCCCAACGATCCGACCATTGCCGACGACCTGAACGCCATCCGCCAACGCGCACAGTGCACGCAACTCTACACTGCTCCCTGCACCATAGGCGACATCATGGACGAGCGTGCCCGCGAGCTGTACTGGGAAGAGTTCCGCAACGTGGAGCTGAAGCGCGTGTCGCGCTGTCTGGCCCTGAGCGGACAGCCTGACGAGTGGGGCAACACCTACGACATCAACACCTATGACAAGCAGAGCGGAACCGACGCGCAGGGCGGAAGCTACTGGTACCAGCGTCTGGTGCACTACAGCATGTACAATCAGGTGGAATATGGCAACAGCGACCCCATACAGATAGACTGCACGGGTAACACCAACCCCGTCTACACTATGGACAAGAAGAACATGTACTGGCCTATCCCGTATGTCGCCATTTCGGGCAACAAGAACGGCCAGCTGTTCCAGAACTACGGCTACGATGGCTATGATCCCAACATCCCCGTATGGGACAACTGGCAGGATGCCGTGGCCGATGAGGACAATGCCGGATAACACATCCCGTAAGCCTTCATACTGACCGAAAGGCCGGAATCCCATCCGAAAAAGGAAAGGCGGTTCCGGCCTTTTTTGTGCCTGCTTCCTGCCGTTGCGGAAGTCCTTTCCGGCTTGCGGCAGGCCACTCCGGTGCGGACCTGTCCGCAGCTTCCTGCGGACGGATTCGCAGCCCGGTGTGTGTGGGTCCGCAGGACGGTGTGAGTCCGTCCGCAGGAACCCCTTTTCCCATAACTGTCCGGAAAGGGAACTTTATGGATGGAAAACCTCCTTTTCAGGAACTTTTTCCGGCCTGCATTTGCATATGTCAGGATAAATGCGGATTTTTGTCTTATCGGAAACGGAATCATACGAACCTTTAAACCATAGGAAATAACCTTTATGAACAGACTCCTCTCCTTATTCGTGGCCTTGATGCTGCTGGCGGCCGTGCCGGTTTCAGGCAAGGACTACCTGAAGAAATTCCCCAAGAAGGCCGACCCGCGCGAGGTGGGTCTGCGCCTGGCGGAACATTATGCGGAAGGCCCGCACTCTTTCTACGGCGACACGAGGCGCAAGCCCCATCAGATAACCTATCCCGACGTATGTGCCTGGCTGGGTTCGCTCTGGCTCGCGCAGACGGTGGCCGACGACAGCCTGTATGCCCGCCTGGAACGGCGCTTCCGTCCCCTGCTCGGCCCGGACAAACGGCTGCTTCCCCCTCCGAACCATGTGGACAACAACGTGTTCGGCGCCGTGCCGCTGGAACTTTACAAGAAGACGCGGAACGAAGACTACCGCAAGCTGGGTATGATGTATGCCGACACCCAATGGCAGCTGCCCGAAAAGGCCAAGGCCGGCGAGCGCAAGTGGGCCGACCAGGGTTATTCCTGGCAGACCCGCATATGGATAGACGACATGTTCATGATATCCACCGTGCAGATGCAGGCCTATGAGGTGACGGGCGACCGTACCTATCTGGACCGTGCCGCACGCGAGATGGCGATGTATCTGGACCGCATACAGCGTCCGTCGGGACTCTTCTGGCATTCGCCGGAAGCCCCCTTCTTCTGGGGACGGGGCAACGGATGGATGGCCGTGGGCATGGCCGAGATGCTGCGCCGCCTGCCGCAGGACCATCCGGACCGCGCCCGCATCATGGACGCTTATCTGCTGATGATGGACACCCTGCTGAAACATCAGGCGGAGGACGGCATGTGGAGACAGCTCATCGACGACCCGCGCTCGTGGAAGGAGACCTCGTGCACGGGCATGTTTGCCTACGCCATGATTTTGGGCGTGAAGAACGGCTGGCTTGATGCCGAGACCTACGGCAAGGCTGCCCGTAAGGCATGGATTCAGCTGGTGTCCTATCTGAACGCCGACGGCGAGCTGACTGACGTGTGCGAGGGAACCAACGCCAAGAACGACTATAAGCATTACCTCGGGCGCAAACGCATCGTGGGCGACCTGCACGGACAGGCACCGGTGATATGGTGTGCCAACGCGCTGCTGCAGTGAGCGGATAAGGCTTTTGCCGGTGCTTTTACGACAGACTTTGGAATCTATTTTTTTTCATTTTTTCTTTTTGGCCGGGAGAGAATCCTTTGCGGGACACATCGGCTTATGCCGTCCGTATGGTTCTCTCCCTTTTAAGAATTTTAAAGGAATACTTTATATTATGTGTACACGCAAAAGAAACTTTATGTTGTGGGCTGTATCCGTTCTGCTGTCCCTGCCCCTTCAGGCTCAGGTCAGCATAAGTGAAAAGGCTTCCGGCGGACAGACCGGATTCACGCTGTCCGCTCCCGGGCAGATGCCCTACATCTGTTATGATTCCTCCGATGCCTTGGTGGTGCGGAAGGTGGCAGACCTTTTCTCGGCTGACGTGGACAGCGTGACCGGGCGTGCCTTGCCCGTGACCGACAGACTGCCGCGCCGTTGCCGCACCGTGGTCATCGTAGGCACCATCAGCCATAACGCCCATATACGTCAGCTGGCCGAAAAGGGCAAGATAGACATTGCCCCCTTGCAGGGACAGTGGGAGAAATACCTCATACAGACCGTGGACCGTCCGTTCCGTGGGGTGGACAAGGCACTGGTGGTGGCCGGAAGCGACCGTCGCGGTGCTGCCTACGGGCTGTTTGCCCTGTCGGAGATGATAGGCGTGTCGCCCTGGTATTGGTGGGCCGACGTGCCGGTGAAGAAGCATGGCGCGCTCTATGTCGATGCACCCGCCACCTACTCCAAAACTCCGTCGGTGAAGTACAGGGGCGTGTTCCTGAACGACGAGGACTGGGGGCTGAAGCCTTGGGCTGCCAAGACCTTCGAACCGGAACGCGGCAACATAGGCCCACGCACCTACGCCAAGCTGTGCGAGCTGCTGCTCCGCCTCAAGGCCAACCATCTGGCACCCGCCATGCATCCCGTGTCCACGGCTTTCTATGCCATTCCCGAAAATAAGCTGGTGGCCGACTCCTTTGCCATAACCATAGGCACCAGCCATTGCGAGCCTCTGCTGCTCAACACGGCCAGTGAGTGGAACCAGAAGGAGTATGGCCCTTGGGACTACGAGAAGAACAAGGACAAAATCATAGAGGTGCTTTCCGGCCGCGTCAAGGAGGCCGCACCTTACGAGAACGTCTATACCCTGGCTTTGCGCGGGCTGCACGATGCCGCCATGGGCGTGGGCATGCCCATGAAGGAGAAGGTCAGGCTGATGGGGGAGGCTCTGAAAGACCAGCGCGACATACTGGAAAAGACGTTGGGGCGTCCGGCCGACAGCATCCCGCAGGCCTTCACACCTTATAAGGAAGTGCTGGACATCTACTCCAACGGGCTGGAGGTGCCCGAGGATGTCACCATCATATGGCCCGATGATAACTTCGGCTATATGAAGCGCCTCAGCAGTCCTTCCGAGCGCAAGCGTTCGGGACGTGCGGGCGTCTACTATCATGTGTCCTACCTGGGTGTTCCCCATAGCTACCTGTGGTTCAGTACCACGCCTCCCGCGCTGATGTACGAGGAGTTGCGCAAGGCCTATGACACCACGGCCGACCGCGTCTGGCTGCTGAACTGCGGCGACCTGAAGGGAAGCGAGATGCAGGTGTCCTTCTTTCTGGACATGGCCTATGACATCGACCGCTTCAGTTACGAGAACGCGCACGACTATCCTGCACGCTGGCTGGCTTCGCTCTTCGGCGAGGAACATTACGAAGACTTTGCCGATGTGGCCCGCTCGCATTACCGGCTGGCCTTTACCCGCAAGCCCGAATACATGGGCTGGGGATACTGGAACAACTATTGGGGCGGGGGAGAGAAACGCACCGACAGTGAGTTCTCCTATGCCAACTACAATGAGCTGTCCGACCGCCTGGCCGAATACGACCGCATACGCCGGAAGGCTATGGACCTGCTGGTGAAGATGGATGACAACAGCCGTCCCGCCTTCTTCCAGCTGATGTTCTACAAGGTGGCAGGCGCCAGCCTGATGAACTGTATGACCCTGGAAGGACAGATATACCGCCAGTATGTACGCCAGAAGCGTGCCGCTGCCCCGTCGGTGAAGCGTAGCGTGCAGCATTGCTATGACGAGTTGCAGCGCATCACAGCCGAATACAACAGCCTGCTGGGTGGCAAGTGGAACCACATGATGTCCATGAAACAGAATTACGACGGCACCAGCTCTTACTTCATGATTCCGCTGATGGAAGACAGCTACGAGCCGCAGGGACCCGCACGTCTGGCCTTGCAGTGCGAGGGACAGGACAACATCACCGTGAGCGGATATCACCAGTTGCCCATGTTCAGCAAATACCGGCACCGCACATGCTGGATAGACATCTACAACCAGGGTGCCGAACTGCTGAGGTGGGAAGCCAGGCCTTCGGATGACTGGATTCTGCTGACACTCTACGGCAACCGTACGAAGGAGGGCGACCGCATCCGCGTGTCCATTGACTGGGACCGTGTGCCCGTGGGCGAGTGCGTGCAGGGAAGCATACTGTTCCGTTCGGACAACGGCGATGAGAAGCGGGTGCTGGTGTCGGTGTTCAATCCGGCCTCACCTTCCGTGGACGAGCTGGACAGCCTCTATGTGGAGGATAACGGCTGCATAGCCATTCCCGCCGCCGGATTCCACCGCAAGTTCGAGAACAAGGACATCAGGATGCGCCTCATTGAAGGTCTGGGCATGGACGGCACCGTGGTGCAGCTGGGCGATCCGCTGGCACCGCTTCAGGCTTACCGTGCCGGTGACGTGCCCCGTCTGGAATATGATTTCTACACATTCAGCGCCGGCCTGGTGGATGTGTACACTTACGTGCTGCCCACCTTCCCGCTGCATGCCGACCGCGACTTCAAGCTGCCCGAACATACCAACAGCGACACCAAGTACAGCGTGCGCATAGACGATGGCTCCATATCCACTCCGCCCACATCGGCTGTGGAATACTCGCAGGCATGGTATGACAGTGTGCTGAAGAACTGCCGTGTCAACAAGTCCACCCTCTATGTGAAACGTCCCGGCAAACATACCTTGCAAATCCGGTGCGGCGACCCCGGCACGCTGGTGCAGAAGATTGTGATAGACTTGGGAGGGATGAAAAGGTCGTATATGGGACCGAAATGATTATTTATTTTGGTATCTATTCTTTTGCCTTAGGGAAAAAGAATAGTACAATGACAATAAAGACTAATTTAAAGAAACGATGACCGTTATGTTCACATCAGTCTGCCAGTCCCTTCCGCATGTGTCCCTTCCCTTCAGGGAGAAGGCCGGATGGGGGATTCTTCTTTTTCTCTTCTTTGTCCTTTCCGCATCAGCCCAGGACTACAAACTGGAGCAGGGCATAAGCTACCGTCCGGATGCGACGGACACGTACACCCGGCAGCAATGTCGGCTTGACATATATTATCCTGCCGGAAAGACCGGACTCACTACCGTGGTGTGGTTCCATGGCGGGGGACTTACCGGCGGAGCGCGAGAGATTCCCGCCGAACTGAAGGGACGGGGGCTGTGTGTGGTGGGTGTAGGCTACCGCCTTTGTTCCGGTAACGACGACCCCAAGGCACCCAACGCATCCGTGACTACCGACGACTGTGTGGACGATGCCGCAGCTGCAGCCGCCTGGGTGATGGAGCATATCGCAGATTATGGAGGCGATACCACCAAAGTCTATCTGTCGGGGCACTCGGCTGGCGGATATCTGGTGAGCATGATTGGTCTGGACAAACGCCGATTGCAGAAGTACGGAGCCGATGCCGACCGTTTTGCCGCCATCGTGCCCTTCAGCGGACAGATGATTACCCACTTCCAGAACCGCAGGGACCGGGGCATATCCGACTACCAGCCTCTCATTGATGAGGCCGCACCCCTGTACTACGTACGCAAGGACTGTCCGCCCATGCTGCTCATCACCGGTGACCGCGAGCGCGAGATGCTGGGCCGGTATGAGGAGAACGCCTACTTCTGGCGTATGATGAAGCTGGTGGGACATCCGTCCGTGCGTCTGCTGGAGCTTGAGGGCTTTGACCACGGCAGCATGGCACATCCGGCCCATTCCATCCTGCTGGAGTACATAGCCCATCCTGAAAGGTTCGCGTATTAGGACGGACGAATATTGTCTTAGAGCCTGTTTAGATTTTGCTCAAAAGAAACTGAGTAAAAATCTTAAAGAGGAAAATTTGAACAGGCTTTTAACAGGCATACGCTTATGAACAGTTGCAGATTCTTGTTGTTTTTCCTGCTCAGTATGGGCACTGTGGCGGGCACCGCTTCCGGATTCAGGTATTCCAAGAGCGGGAGTGACTTTATGCGAAGCTGTTTGCAAGTGTCGGATAACGGACGTTACTTGCAATACGATGACGGGACTCCTTTCTTCTATTTGGGCGATACGGCCTGGGAACTTTTCCACCGCCTCACCCGAGAGGAGGCCGACCGCTATCTGGAAGACCGTGCGGCCAAAGGATTCACCGTCATTCAGGCTGTGGCTCTGGCTGAAATCGATGGCCTTACCGTGCCCAATGCCTATGGCAGTCTGCCTTTAGAGGGGAAAGACCCCTCTCGTCCTTTGACGGACACTACAGGCTATGATTATTGGGATCATGTGGATTATGTGGTAGACAAGGCCAACAGGCTGGGCCTTTACGTCGGTCTGCTTCCCACTTGGGGCAGCCATTGGCACGACCGTAATCCCGTATTTACCCCGGAGAACGCCGAGGCTTACGGACGATTTCTCGGACAGCGGTACCGTGAAGCCAAGGTGATATGGATTCTGGGAGGCGACAGGGTGCCCGAAAACGATAGGCATCGGGCCATCATACGCGCCATGGCACACGGCCTGGACATGGGGGACGGGGGAAGTCACTTGTGTACATATCATCCTGGCGGAGGACGCGGTTCGGCCACATATTTCCACAAAGATGGTTGGCTGGACTTCAACATGCGTCAGAACGGCCACGTGACGGAGTACTCCCGTTATGGAAAGACACTTGACGATTACCATATGGAGCCTGTGAAACCGGTGCTTGACGGCGAGCCTCTGTATGAGGACCATCCTGTGTCGTTCGATGCCCGTCATCGCGGCCATTCCGTCAGTGCCGATGTGCGCCGTGCCCTCTATTGGGATCTCTTTAACGGCGCTTGCGGGCACACCTACGGACATCACTCCGTCTGGCAGATGAGCGTCAGGGAAGGTGCTGGGCGCAACAGTCCTCTGATGGCGTGGACGGAGGCTTTGCAGCGTCCCGGCTCCTCACAGATGATGCATGCGCGCCGTCTGCTGGAGTCGCGCCCTTACTTTACCCGCATACCGGCTACTGACAGGGTGCTGGTGAAAGGCCGTGTGCCTACGGCCATGCCGGGGGAAGGAGTGTATCATTTTGCGGCCACATGCGATACCGAGGGCACATATGCCATGGTTTACGCACCTGTGGGAAGAGCGTTTACCGTGCGTATGAGTGTCATTAAAAACGGTAAGGTGAAAGCTTGGTGGTTTAATCCGCGTACCGGAAAAGCGCATAAGGCCGGAACTTACAGCAATAGGGGTGAACGTACTTTTGTCTGTCCCGACGATGGAGAGCTGACAGACTGGGTGCTGGTACTTGACGACGCTTCCGCAGGCTATCCGACTCCGGGAAAATGACAGATACAGTCCGCACCGCGTGGCGGACGAATCCGTATCCGGATGGGGATTTCAGTCCCTCGGACGCTTATCGGGAGAAGTGCGAAGGGAAAAACAACCGCTTCCTGCGAAAGAGCCGTACATTTCGCGTTAAAAACTCTTCATATAAGGCTTGAAGTCTGTTTTTTTCCTACATTTGCGGCCAAACCTGTGGCGAAGCCATCTATTTAAACCATATCCTATGCTTAAAAACCTTGTTATTGTCGAGTCTCCGGCAAAAGCGAAAACGATAGAGAAATTTCTGGGAAAAGACTATAAGGTACTTTCCAGCTACGGACATATACGCGACCTGAAAAAGAAAGAGTTCAGCATTGACATCAGCAAGAACTTCAAACCCGATTATGAGATACCTGCCGACAAGCGGAAGCTCGTGGGCGAGCTGAAGGACGAGGCCGCGAAAGCCGAGACCGTGTGGCTGGCATCCGATGAGGACCGCGAAGGAGAGGCCATTGCCTGGCATCTGTACGAAGTGCTCCATCTGAATCCGGAACACACCAGGCGCATCGTGTTCCACGAGATAACCAAGAACGCCATACTGAACGCCATAGAGCATCCGCGCGACATTGACCTCAATCTGGTGAACGCGCAACAGGCACGCCGTGTGTTGGACCGCATTGTGGGCTTTGAGCTTTCGCCCGTGCTGTGGAAGAAGGTGAAGCCCGCGCTCTCGGCCGGAAGGGTGCAGTCGGTGGCCGTGCGCCTCATCGTGGAACGCGAACGCGAGATTGGTGCCTTCCATATGGAGGCCGCCTACAGAGTCACCGCCACGTTCATGGTGCCCGACACCGACGGCAAGATGACCGAACTGAGGGCCGAACTTCCCTCTCGCATCAAGACCAAGGGCGAGGCGCAGAAACTGCTTGAGGCATGCCGCAACGCCACCTTCCGTATAGGTGACATCGTGACACGCCCGATGAAGAAAGCCCCTGCGGCACCGTTTACCACCTCCACCCTGCAGCAGGAGGCCGCGCGCAAGTTGGGATTTACCGTGGCGCAGACCATGATGGTGGCCCAGCGGCTATATGAGTCAGGATACATTACCTATATGCGTACTGATTCGGTGAATCTGTCCGAATATGCCATAAAAGGCAGTAGGGACACTATAGAAAAGCTCATGGGGGAACGGTACATCCATTCCCGCCATTTCGCTACCAAGACTAAAGGCGCACAGGAAGCCCACGAGGCCATACGCCCCACCTATATGGACAGGCCGCAGATAGAAGGTACCCCACAGGAGAGAAAGCTTTACGAATTGGTGTGGAAACGCACTATAGCCTCGCAGATGGCAGATGCCGAACTGGAGAAAACCACCGTCAGCATAGGCATAAGCACGGTAGCCGGCGTGGAGTTCGTGGCCACAGGTGAAGTAGTGAAATTCGATGGCTTCCTGCGTGTGTACCGTGAATCCTACGACGAGGAGGCCGAACTGGGCGAAGGAGGGGAAACGAGCCTGCTGCCCCCACTGAAGGAAGGACAGGTGCTGGAACGCAGTGAGGTGACGGCAACCGAAAGGTTTTCCCTGCATCCGCCACGCTATACCGAGGCCAGTCTGGTGAGGAAGCTGGAGGAACTGGGCATCGGACGTCCGTCGACCTATGCTCCCACCATATCCACCATACAGCAGCGCGAGTATGTGGAGAAGCAGGACAGACCCGGAGAAGAACGCGCCTACAATGTGCTTGTGCTGAAGGATGACCGGGTGAGCGACGAGACCCGTACGGAAATGACCGGAGTGGAGAAGGGTAAACTGGTACCTACGGATACGGGCATGGTGGTGAACGACTTCCTCATGGAATACTTTCCCCAGATAATGGACTACAACTTCACAGCCAATGTGGAGAAACAGTTCGATGAAGTGGCTGAAGGAGAGAAGGGGTGGACTTCTGTGCTGGATACCTTCTACAAGGATTTCCATCTGTCTGTGGAAAACACGTTGGCCACCAAGAACGCGCATAAGGCCGGAGAGCGTGTGTTGGGTACCGATCCTGCCAGTGGAAAGCAAGTGTCGGTAAAGATAGGACGTTTCGGCCCGGTGGTGCAGATTGGCACGGCCGGTGACAACGAACGGCCCCGGTTTGCACAGCTCCGGAAAGACCTCTCGCTGGAGACCGTGACACTGGAGGAGGCACTGGACTTGTTCAAACTGCCGCGCACGCTGGGCGATTACGAAGGACGGGCGGTGACAGTGGGTTCCGGACGTTTCGGCCCTTACGTGCACTATGCTGACATGTACGTGTCCCTGCCTAAGGAATACGACCCCATGACGGTGAGTATGGACGAGGCCGTGATGCTGATCCAGTCCAAACAGAACGCCGAGGCCAAACGCCATCTGAAGAAGTTTGAAGAAAATCCCGACTTGGAGATTATGAACGGACGTTACGGCCCCTACATCACCTATAAGGGGAATAATTATAAAATTCCCAAGGACATAGAACCGCAGGATTTGAGCCTTGAATCGTGTCTGCAGCTGGTGAAGCTACAGGAAGAGAAAGAGGCCATCCGGCCCAAGCGGGGACGCTATGCCCGGAAGAAACAGTAACCGCTTCCTGTAAACCGGTATTTATGCAGCCGGGACCTCACCTGCCGGACAAGCCTTCAGGGCAACGGATGGGGTTCCGGCTGTCCTTTGTTTGCAGACCGTAGTGAGGTCTCACTCTCTGTACATTTGCCGGTTTCCGTCTATCTCCCTTACTTTCGCATAGCATTTTCCGCTATATCTTTCTTCCCGAGCCCGCTGTATCCTAAAGCCATGACATAGCTTGCCTTCTCCGCCTTCTCTGGGATGGAACTGTTGCGAGGAGAGGGGACGTTGCGCCGTCGCATATTGGCCTGTGAGGTTGTAGAAGGTGATGCGTTCTATACAAAGGTCGTCGCGTTGCTTCACCAGACCAGCATGTTGTCCCATCCAACGAGTCTGCCGCGCCTACAAATATCACGGCCGCTGCCACCATGAGTGGCTTCCGGCCATAGCGGTCGGCCAGGCTTCCGGCTGCCGTCACTCCGGCCAGACAACCCAGTATGGCGCAGCCCATTACCCAGCCTTGCACGGCGGGCATGTCTTCTATGCCGAAATAGGCTTCGTAGAAGGGTTTGGCACCGCCCGCCACCACCCAGTCGTATCCGAACAGCAGCCCTCCCATGGCCGATACCAGGGAGATGAGCAGCACATACACCTTGTGTCTTCTGATTGTGGTATCCATGACTTTCCTGTTTTTTCCCACACAAAGTTAGGGCAATGCCGCAGTACGAAAAATGCAAGGATTGTTCGAAAACATGTATAATGTTATTATATTTGTCCATTGAAATCTTTTCATACTGGCAATAACCCGGTATACATGTAAAATCATATGTAACCAATGTAAAAACAGACTATAGGATGAACACCGTCGTGGAGAAAGTGGCAGAAGGATTCAAGGGGGAGAAAGCCATAGTGACTCCCTATAACATAAGACATCTGCAGGCCGAGAATCCCGTCACGCGGCAACTTTTTGTGACGCATATCGGCTATTACCCTCATGCCGCCCACCATTTCAGGGAGCGTGAAGGGGGATGTCCGGAGAATGTGCTGATTTATTGTGAGGAAGGTCACGGCTGGGTGGTGCACCGTGGCGAGCGGCATATGCTTGGCTCAAACCAGGTCTATATCATACCCGCCGGGGAGACCCATGTGTATGGTGCCGACGAGGCCGATCCCTGGAGCATCTATTGGCTGCACTTCAGGGGCGAGAGTGTGTATATGTTCTCCTCCATCATCGGGAGGCTGGTTTCCATAGAAGAGTCCGACAAGAGCCGTTATGAGGACCGTTTCCGCCTGTTCGAGGAGATGTACCAGAACCTGGAGATGGGTTATAATCCGGAAAACCTGGAGTATGTGAGCTTCTGCCTCATGCACTTCCTCGCCTCGCTGAAGTACGTCAACCAGTTCCGTGAAATAAAGAAGGTGAAGACGGCCGATGCCGTGCAGCGCAGCATAGCCTTCATGAAGGACCATATAGAAGATTCCGTGACGCTAGACGACATAGCTGGTCATGTGGGTTACTCGGTATCGCATTTCAGTGCCCTCTTCTCCAGGCGGACTTCCTTCGCTCCCATGGAATACTACAATTCACTGAAGATACAACGGGCCTGCACTTATCTGCAGTTCTCCGATCTGAAGATAAAGGAAGTGGCTTTCCGCCTGGGCTATTATGACCAGTTCCATTTTTCCAAAGCCTTCCGTAAGGAGATGGAGCTTACGCCGAAAGCTTACCGGGAGCGGTATCACGAGAAGTGAGCCCGTCTGCAAAAACAGAAAGAGGACGCACCGGAATGGCCTTCCGTGTGCGTCCTCTTTCGGAGCGTGCCGCGTTTTCCGTGCTTTCCTGTCCGGACCTTACATGCGTTCCGGCACTTCGATGCCCAGCAGTCCCATGCCCAGGCGCACGACCTTGGCCACTTCCTGCGACAGTGTGAGGCGGAACACTTTGACGTCCGCATTCTCTTCATGCAGTATGCTGTAGTCGTGGTAGAACTGGTTGTATTCCTTCACCAGGTCGTAGCAGTAGTTGGCTATGACAGACGGGCTGTAGTCCTGTCCGGCCTGCCTTACTATGGCCGCGAAGTTTGCGACTGACTGTATAAGGTTTTCCTCCTTTGCGTTCAGTTCGATGCCCGTATGCAGTTCGGCCGGTACATTGATGTCCGCTTCGGCCGCCTTGCGCAGTACCGACCGGATTCGGGCGTAGGTGTACTGTATGAAGGGTCCCGTATTCCCGTTGAAGTCAATGGATTCTTTGGGGTTGAAGGTCATGTTCTTCCGCGCGTCTACCTTCAGGATGAAGTATTTCAGTGCTCCCAGTCCTACGATGCGTGCGATGTCATCGGCTTCGGCTTGGGTCAGTCCGTCCAGTTTGCCCAGTTCGTTGCTGGTCTCTTTGGCGGTTTCTATCATTTCTGCCATGAGGTCATCGGCATCTACTACGGTGCCTTCACGGCTTTTCATCTTGCCTTCGGGCAGTTCCACCATGCCGTATGAGAAGTGCACCAGGCTTTTCCCCCATTCGAATCCCAGTCTGTCCAGCAGAATGGACAGGACCTGGAAGTGGTAGTTCTGTTCGTTTCCCACCACGTAAATCATCTTGTCTATGGGATAGTCGGTAAAGCGCTGTTCGGCGGTGCCTATGTCTTGTGTCATGTACACTGATGTCCCGTCGGCTCTCAGAAGCAGCTTGTGGTCCAGTCCTTCCCCGGTAAGGTCAGCCCATACCGAGCCGTCTTCCTTGCGGTAGAACAATCCTTTCTCCAGTCCTTCAAGTACTTTTTTCTTTCCTTCCAGATAGGTGTCCGATTCGTAGTATATCTTGTCGAAAGTCACTCCCATCATGTGGTATGTCTCGTCAAATCCGGCATATACCCAGTCGTTCATCTTCTTCCACAGGGCGCGTACTTCAGGGTCTCCGGCCTCCCATTTTACCAACATCTCGCGGGCTTCCTTCATGAGGGGCGACTCGGCTTCGGCTTTGGCCTTGGCTTCTTCCTCCGCGATTCCCATGGCCAGGTATTTTTCCGTGAGTTCCTTCACCTCGGCTTTATAATGCTTGTCAAAGGCTACGTAGTAATCGCCTATGAGATGGTCTCCTTTCTTTCCGCTTGATTGGGGCGTCTCTCCGTTGCCATACTTCAGCCAGGCCAGCATGGATTTGCATATGTGTATGCCACGGTCGTTTACAATGTTGGTCTTCACCACCCGGTTGCCGTTGGCGGCAATGATGTTGGCCAGGGCATTGCCCAGCAGGTTGTTGCGCACATGTCCCAGGTGTAGTGGCTTGTTGGTGTTTGGTGAGGAATATTCTATCATCACCAGAGGCGACCTGTCTGTGGCCGGTGTCAGCCCATAGTCCGGGCGGGAATGGATGTCGTTCAGCAACTCTATCCATGCGGAGGATGCGATGGTGATATTCAGGAATCCTTTGATGACGTTGAATGCGGCCACCACTTCGGGTTCGTTCTGTTTCAGATATTCTCCTATCTCTGCGGCGGTCTGTTCCGGGCTTTTCTTGGAGAGCCTCAGGAACGGAAATACTACTAGCGTGAGATGTCCTTCGAATTCTTTCTTTGTCTTCTGCAGTTGCACTTGCACCGCAGGCACTTCTTGTCCGTACAGTGCTTTCAGGCCTTTGGTAACGGCCGAAACCAGTTTTTCTTCTATATCCATGGTGTTGTGTGATTGTTTTCTTCTTGTGGGTGACCGGTGGTGCGGGCCGTGGCTTTTCTGTCCTGTTGGTTTACCAGCCGTCCGCTCACATCATCAGGTTTTTCCTTATGGAGAACTTCACTATGGCCATGGCGCTTATGGCACTTAGCGGCACATCCATAGGGTCGTGATGCGGGTTGTAGCTCACCAGCTTGATGCAGTCGGACTCTTCCGCACGGTTTACGTATTTCACGGTCAGATACTCGTCTCCCCCCCGGTTGAAGGACACCAGATACATTTCGCCGTAGATTACGTCGGTGAAGCTGTTGATGGATTTGAATCCGATGATGTCGCCTGACTTCAATATGGGATACATGCTGTCTCCGCTTACATACACGGCTCCATCACATGCAGGTACGTTAGGTATCAGTATTTTGCCTAAGGCATACTGGGGCTTGTCTTCCAGCATGGTTTTCAGGTTGGCGGCGGCTGAAATGTCATATAGGGTTACCATGCGGTCGTCTGTCATTTCTGTGGATTTTGGCGTGTGCAGCATCTCTATCTCGCCTTTTGCCAAGGGGTTGTCGCAGTACTGTCTGGATTGTGTGGCCACGCCTTTGCCTGTGAGCAGCCAGTTGAAGTCTACCTGATCCATTTTGCTCAGGAAAAGGGGGAAATCAAGACTGTTGCGTGCCATCCAGTTGCATAGGGTGGAGCGCGATATACCCAGATAATTGGCCAGCTGAGTGTCTGTTTTAAAGCCTTGTACGGATTTGGCGCGCCTTATTATTTCGCCTACGTTGAAAAGCTTTTCTTTTTCTTCTTTTTTCATATTGAAATCCTCTTTATGTTTGTGGATGACTTTATGGAGTGTTTGTTTTTAACTTGCTGTCCGGACAAGAGGCGTTCCTTTATGCTTGTCCTTTGTGTTATCAACATGTTGTTTATATGTGCTTGCAAAAGTACGTATTTGTTTCTGTATTACAAATGTTGGTACAAGGAAATGTGATATTTTCATACGTTTTTTTTCATTTGGAACAGTTCTGTCGGGGAATTGTGCCTACAGGAAAGATTTTCCGGTTCCGTTTCCTTCGGGTGCTGTCTGAAAAAAACATTCTGGCGCTTGGCAAAATGGAAAACAATCTGTGCCGGATATAAGAGCGGACAATCGGTCAGAAGTCTGATGACCGGTTTTGAGCTTAAAATGGAGTGTGTTTTCAGTCTGGTGAGGAAGCCTGCGACTGTCGATTGTCGCGTCTTCGGGACCTTACCGCGTGAGCAGGATGGACTGTAACTTTTTCAGGTCTGATTTACTCAGTCCCAACCCTTTGGTGAGGTAGGCGTCCACACTGCCGTATTGCTGTTCTATGGCATCTCTGGCTGCGTTCAGGAAGTTT
Source organism: uncultured Bacteroides sp. (assembly GCA_949296415.1). GTDB lineage: Bacteria > Bacteroidota > Bacteroidia > Bacteroidales > Bacteroidaceae > Bacteroides. The sequence continues at coordinate 75,923 of CASFQC010000002.1, forward strand.
TCGCGGGCCGAGAACATAGTGGTGATGGCCACTTGCGAGCGTGCCGGCAGTTCGTAGGCATAGTGCAGGGCCTTGGGTATGTTGAAAAACTTGTTGCTCAGTCTGTAGTCGTCTATGATTAGCTCTTTGTCAATGCCTAACGAGGCCAGGATGAGAGCCGACGCTATGCCGGTGCGGCCTTTGCCCGAGGTGCAATGGATTACTACCGGATAGTTCTTGCGGTCAAGCAGCACATCGAATACTTTCTTGTATTCGGTCTTGTGGTTCAGCACGATGTCGCGGTTTATCCTTTCCACGATGTGGGGCACGGAATCGTTGCTTATAGTGCGTTTCTGTATGCCTTTCAATATGGCTTCCAGATTGCCGGAAGGTACGGGGATATGTGTCACCTTGAATCCTTTCTCTTCCAGATTGTCGGTTCTGTTGCCTGTTTCTTCGGGAGTTCTCAGGTCTATGATGGTCTTTATGCCTATGTTGCGCAGTCTTTCCACGGATATGCTGTCCGCTTTGTCCAGATTGCCCGACCGGTATATCATTCCCCACCGCACACGCTTGTGCATGGCGTAGGAAGGATATCCTCCTAAGTCGCGAAAGTTCTGTACGCCGGGGATGACCACGTTGCGCGGGGCGGTGTATACACGGTATTTGTCATTGAATACAAGTGTGTAGTAGTAACGCTGTGTGGGGTCAGGGTTTTTCACCAGGACATGCTGGTCGGTGATAGGAGCTTCGGTTACCGCATGTTTCTCCGCTATGTGGTTGGGGTCGGTTGAGGCATACACTTTCATTTTTCCTTCCAGAAGGGGGGACATTTCCCATTTCACTATGCAGTTACCGTCCGCGTTTTCTTCGCATACGGATGATATGCGGGGTGAGGAGTCGTTGCATGAAGGCAGCAATATTAGCAAAGCCAGTAGGTTTGTCAGGTTCTTATATATCTTGTTTGACATACAGCATGTTTTTGTAAAGCAAATATACCTTTTTTGGCCACTAACCTATGCGGGGGAGGTGCTGTATTTATGTTTCTTTTTCGAAGTTTAGAGCCTGTTTAATTTTTGTCTGGCCAATCTGGCCCGTTCCGGTGTATAGTCAGCTGCCTTCTTCCGGTTCCGCATAGGCGTGGGCTGTGGCGAATTCCTTGGATATCGAGTTTCCGAAGCTTTGGCAGACATCGGCGGCAAAGGCGGAGGCATAGCCGACAATGCGGTCCCATGTCTCCGGTCTTATGTCGGAGAGGTCGCGGTGCCTTACGCCTTCTTTCAGCAGTCCGTATACTAAGCCGGCGTTGAAGTTGGCGCCGGCTCCTATGGTGCTCACGGTAGGTATGGGTTTCACTTCATAGTTTTTGTTTACTGACGGGGTACGCAGGCATATGTTGCCGTTCCCTGCTGTGTAGAGGAAGTTGTTGCAATAGAACTTTATCTTTTCCTTATAAATCTTGTCCGGGTCTTCCATGCCGTACATGTAGAAGAAGTCTTCAGCCGATCCGCGCACGATGTCGGCATATTCAAGGTTTTCTATGATGGTGGGCGTCAGTTTGATGGCCTCTTCCTTGTGGGAGGCGCGGAAGTTGGGGTCGTAGTACACTATGGCATTGCTTTCGCGTGCCGCCTTGAGCAGTTCCGCCACTTTGTCGCGCAGTACAGGGTTCAGTGCGAAGTACGAGCCCAGCATCACGATGTCGTCTTCCTCCAGTTGGGGAAATTCCACATCAAGCCGCTGTCTCGGATAGTCTTTGTAGAAGGTGTATCCGGCATTCCCCTCTTCGTCAAGGAAGGCCAGCGATACGGGTGATTTGCCGTTGGGGAATACGTTGACATGGTCGGTGGGTACGCCGTTGTCCCGCATGAATTTCAGTATGATGTCACCCACACGGTCGTTTCCGGTCTCGCTGATGAAGTCTACCGGTACCCCTGTGCGTGCCAGTGATACGATGCCGTTGAACACCGAGCCTCCGGGCACGGCGGCCGAAGGTTGGTCATTGCGGAATATGATGTCTAATATGGTCTCTCCTATCCCTATTACTTTTCGCATAGTGAACGTGATTTTTCTCCCAGATATCCGCCATGGTGGCGTTTCGAATAGTCTTCAATGGTGAACCCGGTCTGCTTCATGGTTTCCACCACCAGAATGTCGCCTATGACCGTCATTACTGTGGTCGAGGTGGTGGGGGTCATGCCCAGCACACATACTTCGTTGGGGCTTCCGGTGCTGAGGCACACGGTGGCCTGTGCGGCCAGCGGGCTGTCGGGGTTTCCGGTTATCACGATGGATTGCAGCGAAGAGTCCAGGTTGCGTGCCAGCTGGGTAAGCTCCACTATCTCGCGCGTTTTGCCCGAATTTGATATGAGCAGCAGCAGGTCGTTGTCCTGCAGTATGCCCAAGTCGCCGTGCTGTGCCTCGCTAGGATGCAGGAACACTGCCGGGATGCCGGTGGAGCAGAAGGTGGTGGCTATGTTCATGGCTATCTGTCCGGCCTTTCCCATTCCGCTGGTCACTAACTTGCCCTTACGTCGGTGCACATGGTCCACGATGAGTTCCACAGCTTTGGCGTAGGCGTTGGTTACGGGGATGTTCAGTACGGCTTCAGCCTCTTTTTGCAGTATTTCTTTTATGGAGTCAATCATTTATAAAGATAAAATTAAGTTTGTTTTTTGTGTCAATGCCAGTGGCGACGGAGTGTTTGGCCCGTGCCGGAGGCTTGCCGATTCATGCAAATATCTGTATTTTTATAGAAATAGCCATAAGTTTTGTTGTATTTTTGTGCCATGACAAGGAATTATATGGTTTATACGAAGATTCTGGAAGAAACTGACGGCCCGTTCAATACGTGTACCCTGCCCAACGGGTTACGCGTCATCCATCGCCCGCTGTCATCGCATGTGGCCTACTGCGGCTATGCGGTGAATGCCGGGACACGCGACGAAGATCCCAACGAACCCGGTCTGGCCCATTTTGTGGAGCATATGCTGTTCAAGGGTACCCGCCGCCGTAAGGCCTGGCATATACTGAACCGCATGGAGAACGTGGGCGGCGACTTGAATGCTTATACCAACAAAGAAGAGACCGTGGTCTATTCGGCTTTCATGGATTGTCACTTTCCGCGTGCGTTGGAGCTGTTGACTGACATCGTGTTCCGTTCTACCTTCCCGTCGCGCGAGGTGGGAAAGGAGACGGAAGTCATCATAGATGAGATACAGTCTTATGAAGACACCCCTTCAGAACTGATATTCGACGACTTTGAGGACATGGTTTTCAAGGGCCATCCCTTGGGACGGAACATCCTGGGCACACCGTCTGCGCTCAAGACTTACGGTCCCGTACACGCCGCCCGCTTCGTACAACGTTTCTACCGTCCGGACAATATGGTGCTGTTTGTGCTGGGCAACATTCCTTTTGCCCGCGTGAGGCGCATGGCCGAAAGGCTTACCGCCGACGTGTCCCTTCCTTCCGTGTCCCTTCCCCGGCGCACGCCGCCTCTGCCTTATGTGCCTGCTAGGCTTTCTCTGCGTCCGGACACTCATCAGGCCCACGTGATGCTGGGCGGCAGGGCATACGATGCCTACAGCGGCAAACGCACCGCCCTTTATCTGCTGAACAATTTGCTGGGAGGTCCGGGAATGAACAGCCGCTTGAATGTGGCTTTGCGCGAGAAGCGGGGACTGGTGTACAATGTGGAGTCCAATCTTACTTCCTATACCGATACGGGTACCTTCGGCATTTACTTTGGTTGCGATGCTGCCGATGCTGACACCTGCCTGCGCGTCTGTGACAAGGAGCTGAAGCGCCTGCGCGACACACGCCTCAGCACTTCGCAACTGTCCGCTGCCAAGAAGCAGCTTATGGGGCAGATAGGCGTGGCCTCGGACAACAATGAGAACAACGCTCTGGGCATGGCCAAGGCATTCTTGCACTACAACCGCTACGAGACTACGCGCGACGTATGCCGGCGCATAGAGGCCCTTACGGCAGATTTGCTGCTTGAAGTGGCCAACGAGGTGATGGACGAGCCGCAGCTTTCTGTCCTGACTTACGGAATGTCGTGACCGGGGATGAAATGTCATACAGACCGAATGGCCGTTCATACAGACTTCTGAAGATAATAATCAATCCACTTACTTACTTATTAAGATAAAGACTCAATGAATGCAAGAAATTTTGTAAGCTTCAGGAACGTGTTGTTCCTTGTCATGGTCCTTGCCTTGTCTGCGGAAACCAGGGCCGACGGTGCGGTAACCTGCTCTGTAGCCGTGAGGGGAGAGCCGCCACACGGCGGTTCCACCTACACGAACCCGTTGCTCGACAGCGGCGCAGACCCTTGGGCCTTGTGGCACGACGGTTACTACTATTACATGCATACCATGGGCGACAGGCTGGTGTTGTGGAAGACGGAGGACATCACCGACTTGCGCCACGCCCGGCAGAAGACCGTGTGGGTGCCTACCGACCCGGCAAACAGTCACGACCTTTGGGCACCGGAAATCCACCGCATAGACGGGAAATGGTACATTTATTATGCAGCCGACGATGGCAACACGGACAATCACCAGCTCTACGTGCTGGAGAACGTCAATGAGGATCCCCTTGACGGGGAATTCGTGATGAAAGGGCGTATCAGCACGGACGAGAAAAACAATTGGGCCATAGACGGCTCCGTATTCAGTCACAGGGGAAAACTCTACATGGTGTGGTCCGGATGGCAGGCACGGCGTGTGGACACGGAAGTGCAGTGCATCTACATCGCAAGGATGAAGAACCCCTGGACGCTGGACTCCGAACGAGTGCTCATCTCCAGACCGGAGATGGACTGGGAGAGGAACTACGTGAACGAGGAAGGATGGACGCCTTCTTACAAGATATTTGTAAACGAAGGCCCGCAACCGCTGAAGAGTCCCAGAGGCAAATACATCCACATTGCTTATTCGGCCAGTGGGGTTTGGACGCCCTACTACGCGCTGGGGCTGCTCACCGCCAGGGCCGACGCCGACCTTCTTGACCCGGACTCGTGGAAAAAGTCACCCGAACCCGTCTTCCGCCAGTCGCCTGAGAACGGGGTGTACTGTACCGGACACAACAGTTTCTTCCTGTCGCCCGATGGCACGGAGCATTACATCCTGTACCATGCCTGCGACAGTCCTGCCAGCATGGTGAATACCCGTAGCCCGCGCGCGCAGAAGATGGAGTGGACAGAAGACGACTACCCCCTGTTCGGTACGCCATTGCCGGTAAGTGCCGTGATGAAGAAACCTTCGGGCACCCCCGCCGGGAGGATGATGTATGGCGATACCACCCGCATAGGTGTGCCCTTCAGCAAGGACCCCCACGTTGTGAAGTTCAAGGGAAGTTACCTCATGTACTATTCCATACCTCCCGCCCGGAGCAATACCGATTTGGGCTGGAACATAGGCATAGCCTGCAGCAAAGACCTGGTGAACTGGACTAAGGTGGGCGAGATTACCCCTCATCCCGACGCCCCCTACGAGAAGAACGGACTGTGCGCCCCGGGCGCGCTGGTGAAGGACGGCAAAGTACACCTGTTCTACCAGACCTACGGCAACGGGCCGAAGGATGCCATTTGCCATGCCGTGTCTGCCGACGGCATACATTTTGAGCGCGATGCGTCCAATCCTATCTTCGCTCCCACAGGCGACTGGAATTGTGGGCGGGCCATTGACGCGGAGGTGTGCAGTTTCGGGGGGAAGTATTACCTGTACTTCGCTACACGCGATCCGGAATTCAAGGTGCAGATGCAAGGCGTGGCGGTGGCTCCTGCCGACACGGACTTTGGCCGTGATGACTGGACGCTGGCTGCCGACGGACCCATACTGAAACCCGAACTGCCTTGGGAAGGCGACTGCATAGAAGGAGCCTCCATAGTGCAGAAAGACGGAAGACTGTTCATGTTCTATGCCGGAAACTACAACAATGCACCCCAACAAGTAGGCGTGGCGGTGAGCGAGGACGGCGTGCATTGGACACGCCTGTCCGACCAGCCCTTTGTGCCCAACGGAAAGCCCGGAGAGTGGAACAGCAGCGAGTCCGGGCACCCGCATCTGTTTGCCGATGAAGACGGGCGCACCTACCTCTTCTTCCAGGGCAACAACGACGGCGGCAAGACTTGGTACATCACTCAGCGTGAGGTGGTGTGGCAGGATGGCATGCCCCGGCTGAAGGAATGAGAATTTCAAAACAGCTTTCGATACATATATATTGACCCGATAGACAGACATGCATTTATGAAAAAGACAAATCTGTGTATATGCTGTGTGGCATTGCTTGCATTGGCCGGATGCTCCGGCGTGCAGAAGAAAGTGTCGGGCTCCGTGCAGGAGAAGACGGACAGCATCTTTACCAATCCCGTGATTTATGCCGATGTGCCCGATGTGGACGTTATCCGTACCGGAAGCGATTATTACATGGTGAGTACCACCATGCACCTGTCGCCCGGGGCGCCGGTGATGCATTCCAAGGATTTGGTGCATTGGAACATCGTGAGCTATATATTCGACACCCTTGATGAAAGTCCTTCCAACAGTCTGGAAGGCGGAAACGTCTACGGACGCGGACAGTGGGCCGCTTCGTTGCGTTTCCATCAGGGTACCTATTACGTATTTTTCGGCACCGGAGGCAAGTCATATATCTATGCGGCGAAGGATCCGGCCGGGAAGTGGGAGAAGAAACTGGAATTGGACCGGTATTACCACGATGCCTCTATGCTGTTTGACGATGACGGGCGGGTGTATCTGGTCTATGGCTCGGGCCATGTGCGCATCATCGAACTTAAGCCGGACTTGTCCGGTGTCAAGGATGACGGGCTGGATGTGGAGATTATATCGGGCGAACCTAAGGGGCTGCTTGAAGGGGCGCACTTCTACAAGTTCGACGGCAAGTATTACATTACCTTTATCTGGTGGCCGCAGGGTGGCATACGCACACAGCTGTGCTACCGTTCGGACAAGGTGGAAGGTCCTTACGAGAGCAAGGTCATACTGTCCGATGATATGGGATATGCCGGACGTGGCGTGGCACAAGGCTGCTATGTTGATACGGAAGACGGGAAGCAGTGGTATGCCATGTTGTTCCAGGACCACGGGGCTGTGGGCCGCGTGCCCGTACTGGTTCCCTGCCGTTGGACAGACGGGTGGCCTATGCTGGGTGATTCCGAAGGCAAAGTGCCTGTGGTGATGGATGTGCCCGTGAAAGGCATTCCGGGAAAGACGGAGCTGGTGAGGAGCGATGATTTCGACTCCGGACGTCTGGGGCTGAACTGGCAGTGGAATCATAATCCGGACAATGCCCTGTGGTCGCTGTCTGAGCGCAAGGGGTTCCTCCGCCTGAAGACCGGCAAGGTGGTGGGCAGCCTGTTCGAGGCACGCAATACGCTGACGCAACGTACCGAAGGCCCGCGCTGCAGCGGAGTGGCCTCCTTTGATGTATCCCATATGAAGGACGGCGACCGTGCCGGACTTTCGGCCTTCAGTGCCGAGGCCGGCGTGCTGGCTGTGGTCAGGGAGGACGGGAAGACCTACATCACCATGTCCGACCGTGGCGAGGAGAAAGCGCGGAAGCCGTTGGAGGCCGGTCGCGTTTATCTGAGGATGGATTGCGACTTCACCACCGACGATGCCCTGTTCTACTACAGTACGGACGGTAAGGAATGGATGCCGTTGGGCGGCAAGTTCCACATGGTCTATACTCTGGCACACTTCATGGGCTACCGGTTCGCTTTGTTCAACTATGCCACCAAAGAAGCGGGCGGCTATGTGGATGTGGACTTCTTCCGTTACGGCAGATAGCGTGTATTCTCTTGCGCTTACGGCAGCATGGCCAGTGCCTTCTCTTCTGCTGCCTCCATTATCTCGCGTTCGCCCGGCCCCTTGTCGTTTATGCCGCAGAGGTGCAGTATGCCGTGGATGATGACGCGGTGCAGCTCGCGTCTGTAGTCGCCTCCGGCAAACTGTCCGGCATTGGTGCGCACGGTGTCCAGGCTGATGACCAGGTCTCCGCTCAGGCGGTTGCCCTCGCAGTAGTCAAAGGTGATGATGTCGGTGTAGTAATCGTGTTGCAGATACTGCCGGTTCACTTCCAGTATCTTTTCGTCCGAACAGAAGATGTAGGCTATGTCGCCCACACGTTTTCCATAGCTGGCGGCCACTTCCTTTATCCATAAGGTAGTGGCCTGCTGGTTTATCTGAGGCATGTCCGTGCCGTCGGCTTGATAAGTGATCATGGTTGGTCTGTATGGTTTTTATGGGTTATCCGAAGAAAATGTAGCTTATGGCTATGGCCGCCACCACACCGGCCAGGTCGGCGGTCAGCCCGCAGGCCAGGGCGTTGCGCGTGCGTGTCACGCCCACACTGCCGAAGTACACGGCCAGGATGTAGAAGGTGGTGTCCGACGCGCCGCGTGCCACGCAGCACATGCGTCCGGCCAGGGAGTCGGCTCCGTACTGTTGCATGGTGTCTATCATCAGTCCGTTGGCTGCGGCTCCGCTCAGCGATTTCATGAGGGCTGTGGGCAGCGCGCCTACAAAGGAGGTGTCCGCTCCTGTCAGTCCCACCACCCAGCCTATGCCGTCCACCAGCATGTCCATGGCTCCCGAGGCACGGAATACGCCTATGCCCACCAGGAACGCCACCAGATAGGGGATGATGCGCACCGCCGTGGTAAAGCCTTCCTTTGCTCCCTCAATGAACGCGTTGTACACGTTCACTTTCTTTTTCACTCCCCATAGGAGAAACGTCAGTATGATGGTGAAGAGCAGGATGTTGGCCGCCAGGGTAGAGTAGGTGCCCATCTGGCTGCGTCCCACCCAGACAAAGAGGGTGATGAGTGCGGCGAAGAACACGGCTATGCCCGCCGCCAGCTTCAGTACCGGACGGCACAGCAGGCTGATGTGCTGCGAACGGCTCACCACCAGTATGCCGGTGAGGGTGGACACTGTGGTGGCCAGCAGGGTGGGGATGAAAATGTCGGTAGGCTGTGCGGCACCCATTTCGGAACGGTACATCATGATGCTGACGGGAATGAGGATAAGTCCCGACGTGTTGATGACCAGAAACATGATCATGGGGTTGGTGGCCGTATCCTTTTGCGTATTCAGTTCCTGCAGCTCTTTCATGGCTTTCAGTCCCATGGGTGTGGCGGCGTTGTCCAGTCCGAGCATGTTGGCCGCCATGTTCATGAAGATGGAGCCGAAGGCGGGATGTCCGGCGGGAATGTCGGGAAACAGCCTACAGAACAGCGGGCTGAGCCGTCGCGAGAGTGCGCCTATCATGCCGCTCTGTTCGCCTATTTTCATGATGCCGAGCCACAGTGCCAGTACGCCGGTCAGTCCCAGCGATATTTCGAAGGCGTTCTTTGATGAGTCGAATGTGGCGTTCACCACCTGCGTGAATATGTCTGTCTGCCCCAGGAACAGCAGTTTGACCGCTGCCACCGCAAAGGCCACCACGAAGAAGGCCACCCATATATAGTTCAGTGCCATAGTCTTTTGGGATGCGTGAATGTATGATGGGGCAAAAATAGCGATTTTTTCACGGGTCGGCTTTGTTTGCCGCTTATAATTGTCTGTTCCCGTCCCTTTTTTCCTTAGAGCCAAAAATATCCTTGGAAACAGCCATCAAAAATAAGGCTGAGCAAATTGTAGAGACGTGGCACGCCACGTCTCTACAATAGGGCAAACTTTATGGGACAAAAACCGGAACAGGTCAGTAATCGCCGTTTTGCAGGCGGAACAGGGAATGGGCTTCATCCGCAGCTTTTGCCATGGAGGAAAGCACTGGGGGCTGATAGGGCATTCTTGTGCCCACAGGGCCGTAAGCTCCGCTGCCGGCCTTTCCCGGGCGGATGACCATGAAGTTTATGGAACGGGCCACCAGATCGGACATGGGGATATTCACTATCCCGTCCTCGGCACCGCTCCATGTTCCCCACGGATTGCGCACGGCGGCCATGCACGAGGGCTTGGCGGTCTGCATTACGGTGAAGGCATGATTCAGGATAATCTTGGCGTTGCCTTCTACGGTGATGTCCTTGCTGCCGTCAACCTCGACAAACCCTACCGTCACAATCTCTCCTTTGGACAAAGCGACCTTGAACACCCGTTCCAGTTCCTCGGCTGTCAGGGCAAAACTTTTATATCCGGCTCCGTTGAACGTGTCTCCTACGCCTAAGAAGGGCGGAAGCGCCCTGTCGCCCATCACACCTCCTACGCTGGATGTCTCGAAGTAGACTTGTCTGTATTTCATCAGCGCTTTTTCCATCACGGTGCCCCAATTGGCCGGCCGGCTGTTGCCCGAAACCGCTTTTCCGGAGGTCTGCATGTTCTGTGTGGAACCTTGCTTGGTGAGGAACTTGTTGGATACGGCCACCTTTATCTCTTTCCCTCGCGGGTCGAACATGTTGACGATGAAATGCGAGGGGCTTACTTCTTCTATAAGATATTCTTTGATGTACCGGGGATATAAGTAGGCCAGCCCGGCGAAGGAAGCCACAACGCCGCAGTCGCCCAGGTCATGCTGGTTGATGTCGGTAGGCTTCGGTTCGCCGTAAGGGTAGAGGTTGACGTCGAATGCGGTCTTGAACTCGGCTCCCGATGTGGGATTCGGCTCTTCTTCCGGATTCTCGAGCCAGGCCTTCTGCTCGGGACTGGCCTCCCTTACCTTCAGGTCGGCGAACTTGGTGCCCATGATTTCGGTGGGATGCTTGGTGATGTAATTGAACCGGTCGCTGAGATCGTCGTAAGAGGTCGGATAGACATATAGCGAATATTCCGCAATCTGAGTCTGGCTTCCTCCGTTGTTGGCCGTTATTTCCAGCTTGTAATGTTTGTACCCGCCTGCCTTCTCCGGGGGAATCTGGTATCTTATGGTCTGTCTTCTTCCGCCGAACCTCTGCCCGGTCTGGGCATCCAGCAATGTCCACTCCTTGCCGTCGTCCGAGGCATAGAAATTCCACGATGCCGGGTCGTTCGCTGCCGAACTGCCCGAAGAGGTCAGTGTGTACATCCAAGCCTCGCAGGCTTCGTCGCCTTCCCATAGTATGTAGAATTCGTCGTGGCCGGTGATGTAGCTTGTTCCGTCGTTGCCGTCGGCTATCGCGCCGATGTCCGACCCGTCCGGATAATCGGAATACTGGGCCGTCAGCACACCCGCCGTCGGCATGGTGACCCCGGCGGGGATTTCAGCGGTATGTGGTATCTCGCCGCCGATGGCGAATTCCGCAATCTGGGTCGCGTCTCCTCCGTTGTTGGCGGTAATCTCCAGCTTGTAATACAGATAATAGGCGTCAGTCTCCTGTCCGGCGACCTCATACCTTTGCGTCTCGCCCCGTTGGCCGAACTTCTGGTCCGTGCGGGTGTCCAGCAAGACCCATTCCTTATTGTCTGCGGAGCCGTAGAAGGACCAGGACTTCGGATCCTTCTCGGGAGAGTCTGTCGCGGAAGTCAGCTCATACGTCAGGATTCTGGACGCTTCAGCGCCTTCCCATAACAGGTAAAAGCGGTCGTGGCCGGTGATGTAGCTTGTCCTTGTGTTGTTGTCGACTATCGCGCTGATGTCCGACCCTATCGGATAGTCGGAATACTGTGCCTGGAGCACACCGTCTGAAGGCATGTTGTCATTGCCCGATACTTCTACGGAATGCGGCATGGAATAATCGATGATGTCCAGAGTCCATTCAGCTATTTCGGTTGAGGTGTGCCCGTTGTTGCCGAGAATCTCCAGTTTGTAGCAGGTGTACGCTTCCGTATTGCTTATGCGGAAGCTTTTCGTCTCTTGCCTGGGACCGAGGAAAGTCTCTTCGCGCCTTTCGTCGAGAGTTTCCCAGCTCTTCTCGTCGTTCGAGCCCAGCAGGACCCAGCCTTTGGGTGCGGCATAGATGCTTTGGGAGGAAGTCAGGCTGTAAGAGTTGACCGCGGCGGCCTCGTCTCCTTTCCACATCAGATAAAACGCGGTCTTGTCCACGGAAAAGGAGGTCGTCGGGTCAGCGTCCGCCACCTTGCTGATGTCGGAGCCTTCGGCAGAGCCTGAAAATTCAGAGACTATTATGCCGCTGGAAGGCATGTTGCCGTTCTCACCGATGATGGCGGAAGTGCCGTCGGGCGTGTCTGGAGATTCCGAAGGGGGAAGTTCCTCGTCCTCGGAGCATCCGTACAATACCATGGCGCCAAGCGCCAGACATGAACACATCACGGAGCGGATAAGGTTCAGTCTTGAGTGTCTTTTCTTGTTTTCCTTTTTCATTTTGCTTCTGTTTTTGATAAATAGGTAAGGTTTTCTATATCTATAACTTAAGAGTGAAGTCGGGAATAAGGCAAGTTCTCAAAAGATTGGGACTTATTTCCGCAAATATACCACATTTCCCCATTACGGCTTCCAAATATGCTTATGTTTTAGAGCATGTTTCCCGCCCTTTGTCACTTTGACATTTTGCATTCTTTTAACACGGAGAATCGCGTGTTTCCGGCCGGTCGGGAGCTTGGCGGAAAAGAGCGCGGGGATTTTCGTCCTTTATTATTGTACCTTAGTGGAATAGACCGTATTTTAACACTTCACAGACTGCCGGATTTTGCGGAAAAGGCCGTTCCGGAAGGCCGTTTTCTGCCGGGCGGAGGCGGGCGACGTGTCATCGGGAACCGGACGACAGGTCATCCGTCGGCTGTCAATGGGTCGACAGCCGGCGGGGAAAGGGTGGACCGCATGGTGTGGCAGGCTTATCTGTCTGTCTCCTGTTAACATAAAGTAACATATTGGCTTGTTTTGATTCGGTTTTTAAGGTAAATAAAGAATTTAGTCCTTACAATTTCCTTTTTCTGGCCATTTTATGAAAAGGTGCAGGTAAGCGGAAACGGCGTTTTAACATCTTTATGCCGGGAAAAACGGCAAGTATGTGACAAGTTGTGCGGAGAGGAATTTTGGGACGTGTGGGAGAAAGAGGGTGCGGGGATACGCTTTTTCCCCGCCCGACGGCATGTAAATAGCGGATTTTTGGCTAAGTTTGCGCTCGCTATTCGCATGACTGGAATGGAACAGGAAGATTTCGACATAAGGAAAGAGCAGATTTCGGGCAGGGAGCGCGATTTCGAGAATGTGCTCCGCCCCCTGCGCTTTGAGGACTTCAGCGGACAGGAACAGGTGGTGGACAACCTGCGCATATTTGTCAAGGCGGCCCGCCTGCGCGGAGAGGCACTGGACCACGTGCTGCTACACGGCCCTCCCGGACTGGGAAAGACCACACTGAGCAACATCATAGCCAACGAGCTGGGCGTGGGGTTCAAGATTACCAGCGGACCTGTGCTGGACAAGCCCGGCGACCTGGCCGGCATCCTGACCAGCCTGGAGCCTAACGACGTGCTGTTCATCGACGAGATACACCGCCTCAGTCCCGTGGTGGAAGAGTACCTTTACTCGGCCATGGAGGACTACCGCATAGACATTATGATAGACAAGGGGCCTTCGGCACGCAGCATACAGATAGACTTGAACCCCTTTACGCTGGTGGGCGCCACCACGCGGAGCGGGCTGCTTACTGCTCCCCTACGCGCGCGGTTCGGCATAAACCTCCATCTGGAGTATTACGACAACGATGTGCTGGCAGGCATCGTGCGCCGTTCGGCAGGCATACTGGATGTGCCCTGTTCCGCCAAGGCGGCGGTGGAGATAGCCTCGCGCAGTCGGGGTACGCCCCGTGTGGCCAACGCCCTGCTGCGCCGTGTGCGCGACTTTGCCCAGGTGAAGGGAAGCGGAAGCATAGATACCGCCATAGCCGAGTATGCGCTGGAGGCGCTGAACATAGACAGGTACGGGCTTGACCAGATAGACAACAAGCTGCTGACCACCATCATCGACAAGTTCCATGGAGGCCCCGTGGGACTGACCACCATAGCCACCGCCCTGGGTGAGGATGCCGGAACCATAGAGGAGGTGTACGAGCCATTCCTCATAAAGGAGGGATTCATCAAGCGCACGCCCCGGGGACGCGAGGTGACGGAATTGGCCTACAGGCATCTGGGTAAGAACCGGTGGAACACGCAGAACACGTTGTTTGACTGATAAACAGGCTCTTATTACGTATAATCCTTATAAAAGTAAAAATCATGGCAAGTCTGAAATCGCTTGCAAAAGACACCGCCATCTACGGCCTGAGCAGCATTGTGGGGCGGTTCCTCAACTATTTGCTGGTGCCTGTCTACACCACCGCCATGTCGGTGCAGTCCGGCGGCTACGGGGTGGTGACCAACGTATATGCCTGGGTGGCCCTGGTGCTGGTGCTGCTCACCTTTGGCATGGAGACCGGCTTCTTCCGCTTTGCCAACAAGAGCGGTGAAGACCCCATGCGTGTCTATTCCACCACGCTGGTGGGTGTGGGCGGCGTGTCGCTGGCCTTCCTGGCGGCGGGACTGCTGCTGTTGGGGCCTATAGCCGGTGTGCTGGGCTATGCCGCGCATCCCGAATATATAGGCATGATGATGGGTGTGGTGGCCATGGACGCCTTCCAGAGCATACCGTTTGCCTACCTGCGCTACCGGAAACGTCCGCTGCGCTTTGCCGCGCTGAAGATGCTGTTCATAGTGCTGAACATAACCCTGAACCTCATCTATTACGTAGGCATGAAGGGTAGCGACGTGGGCTGTGCCTTCCTTTTCAATCTGGTGTGCACCTCTACGGTGATGCTGTGCCTCATCCCTGAGCTGCGGGGCTTCCGCTACGTGTTCGACCGTGCCCTGATGCGCCGCATGCTGCACTACAGCCTGCCCCTGCTGGTGCTGGGACTGGCCGGCATACTGAACCAGGTGGCCGACAAGATAATCTTTCCCTACGTCTATCCGGGACCGGATGCCTCGGCACAGTTGGGCATATACGGGGCCGCCAGCAAGATTGCCATGATCATGGCCATGCTGACCCAGGCCTTCCGCTATGCCTACGAGCCGTTTGTCTTCGGCAAGAGCCGCGAGCAGGACAGCCGCTCCACCTATGCCGCCGCCATGAAGTACTTCATCGTCTTCACCCTGTTGGCCTATCTGGCCGTGATGTTCTACATGGACCTGCTGAAGTTCATCATAGGACGGGGCTACTGGGAGGGACTGCGCGTGGTGCCCATCGTGATGGCTGCGGAAATCTTCATGGGCGTGTACTTCAACCTCTCCTTCTGGTATAAGCTGATTGACGAGACGCGCTGGGGCGCGTACTTCTCGCTTACGGGATGCGCCGTGCTGGTGACGCTCAATATCCTGCTTATTCCCCGCTACGGCTACATGGCCTGCGCTTGGGCAGGCTTTGCGGGCTATGGGGTGGCCATGCTGCTGTCCTACTTCGTGGGGCAGCGCAGATACCCCATCGGCTATGACCTGCGCGCCATCGGCACCTACGTCCTGCTGGCTGCCGTGCTCTACGTGGCGGGCTGCTGCGTGCCTGTCGGCAACTTGTGGCTGCGCCTGCTGTGGCGCACCGTCCTGCTGCTGGCGTTTCTGGCTTATATCATCCGTCGCGACCTGCCGCTGTCACACTGGCCCGTGATAGGCCGGCGTTTCGCCAAGCGGAAGGGGTGAGTAGAGATGAATCGCGGCGGCTTCTTTTCTATCTGGCTGATAATCGTTGTTTTAGGTCTGGCTGGCTGTAGAGGCGTGTAGCGCGGCCGTGCCGGAGGAATGCACTAATTTTGCTCCCGCAATGCAACGGATGGGCGGTATGGCCCGTCTGAAGGAAGCAAAATGACCCATTAACACACAGAACTTATGAAACGACGAATCGCATTCCTCTGCCTCGCCCTGCTGGCCACCTTTGCCTTGCGGGCGCAGTCCCTCACGGGAAAACTCATTGACGAGAACCGCCAACCCCTGCCGTATGCCAACATCGTGTTGCTCTCCTTGCCCGACTCTGCTTTCGTGGCGGGCGTGGTGAGCGGCGACGACGGCACCTTCACCATCAATGCCCCGTGTCGGAACCGGCTCATCCGCATCTCTTCCATCGGTTATACGACTATTTATAAGGAATGCACGGGGCAGGACCTCGGCATCCTCCAGTTGCAGCCCGACGCGCAGATGCTGGGCGAGGTGGTGGTGAAGGCCGACCTGCCCAAGGTGAGGCTGAAGGGCGACGCGCAGGTGACCACCGTGCAGGGCAGCATCCTGGAGCAGGCGGGCACGGGCAACGACCTGCTGAACAAGCTGCCCGGCGTGTCGGCAGACGAGGGGACGGTGAACGTCTTCGGCAGCGGCACGGCGGAAATCTACATCAACGGGCGCAAGATGCGCGACGCCACGGAGCTGGACCAGTTGGAGAGCGATAACATCAAGCGGGTGGAGGTGGTGCGCAATCCCGGCGCGCGGTACGATGCCACGGTGCGGGCGGTGGTGCGCATCTACACCAAGAAGCCGCAGGGCGAAGGCTTCGGCGTGAACAACCGCTTCCTTGTCCGCCACTATTACAAGATGAACGTGCTCGACCAGTTCAACTTCAACTACCGCAAGGGCGGCTTCGACCTGAGCGGCATGGTGTTCGGCTCGAGAATCTATGGCGAGGAGAACAAGACGCTCATCACCGAGACCTTCCTTGACAAGACGTGGCGGCAGGAGAGCGACCTCCACACGGATTATACCAGCGTGAACCTCTCCGCCATGCTGTCGCTCAACTATCAGTTCAATGAGAACCACTCCGTCGGTGCCCGCTACGACTACGACCGGACGCCCAAGGACAAATTAAACTTCAATCCCATGCAGTCGGATGTGTTCCAGGACGACGCGCTCTACGAGCAGAACACCACGAACGGATGGCAAAAGATGCCCTCCACCAGCCACACCCTCAACATCTATTACAACGGGCAGGCGGGTGATTGGAACATCGACTTCAACGCCGACGGCCTCTGGTCGTACAGCAAGACCTTGCAGGACATGAACGAGCGGTACATCCCCACCGGCGAAGCCCCGCAGGAGCAGCGCGTCACCAGCTACAACAAGGACGAGAACACCCTCTACGCCGCCAAGCTCATCATCAGCCGCCCCTTGTGGGAAGGCAACCTCTCCTTCGGCGGCGAATACACCTACACCGACCACGTGAACACCTACATCAACGACCAAGGCATCCTGGACGACGACCACAGCGACATCCGCGAGAACAACGCCTCCGCCTTCCTGGAGTATGCCCGCGCCTTCGGCAAGCTGCAAGCCCAGGCGGGTGTGCGCTACGAGCACCTGGTGTCGGACTACTATGAGAACAATGTCCGCATGGACGACCAGAGCCGCACCTACGACAACGTCTTTCCCTCCCTCTCCCTCGCCCTGCCCGTGGGCAAGACGCAACTCTCGCTGAGCTACACCGGCAGCATCAGCCGCCCCAGCTATTATGCGCTGCGCAGCAACATCACCTATGCCAACCGCTACACCTACGAGGGCGGCAACCCCTCGCTTCGTCCCTCCCTCATCCACCGCCTGTCGGCGGACGT
Organism: uncultured Bacteroides sp.; assembly: GCA_949296415.1. Classification (GTDB taxonomy): domain Bacteria; phylum Bacteroidota; class Bacteroidia; order Bacteroidales; family Bacteroidaceae; genus Bacteroides. Next base: position 93,366 of record CASFQC010000002.1, read on the forward strand.
TTCGTGGAAGTGGATTTACTTCAACGCACACTACACCCACATCAAGGACTTCGTCATCCAGCAGACTCAGGCCTATTCGGAGGACAACCCCAGCATCTCGCTGATAACCTACCTCAACAAGGGCAACTCCGACAACCTTTCCCTCACCCTCAGCCTGTCGCCCACCTTCGGCCCGTGGTCGCCCCAGCTCACGCTGATGCTGCTCCAGCAGTGGTACCTGGTGGATATGCCCGGCGGCACGCAGAAGAACTTCAACAACCCCATGGGCAGCTTCGCCTGGCGCAACAACGTCCGCCTGCCCTGGGGACTGACATTAGACGTGGACGCCTCGCTGCTCAACACGCGCGGTGACCAGGAGAACTGCCACCTCAACAACCTCCCTTGGTCGGTGGACGTCGGCCTGCGCAAGGCGTTCCTCAACGACCGCCTCAGCCTGCAGTTGCAGGGACGCGACCTCTTCAACTCCGCCGGCAGTGATGCCACCCTCTTCGGCGGCGACCGCCTGATAAGGGTCGACCCGCAATCGCGTCGCAGCATCACGCTCACCCTCCGCTACAAGTTCAACCCCGCCAAGAGCAAGTACAAAGGCACGGGCGCCGGGCAGGAGCAGCGCAGCCGCATGTAGGTTTATCCGATAGGGCCGGCATGCCTTTATCCTGTCGGGAGATGCTTCGACTTCGCCCTGCGGGCTTCGCTCCGCATGACGGGTAGCCCCCGCTACCACGCCCTTAAGCCCGTGCCACCGCGCCCTTAATCCCGCGCTACCGCGTCCTTAAGCCCGTGCTACTGCCCCAAACGCCCCAAACTTTGCCCGAGCCGGATTTGGAGCGTGAGGCAGAAAGTCATAAATTTGCGGCGTTTTTGTGATACGGCTCAACGCATGCGACGCATTCTATTCACCCTCCTGATAGGCCTCACGGCAGGCAGCGCCCTGTTCACCTCGTGCCGCCACGCAGACGATGCCGCGGTGGCCCGGCGGCAAGCACTGCTCCGCCTCGTCGTCTCGGTGCACGGCAGCGGGCAAGAAGAAATAACCCGCAGGCTCGATTCCCTGAGCCACGCCGCCCTGCCCGCCGACCGCCACGAGCGCGCCCTGTGGCAACTGGCACAAGCCTGGCTCACCGCCGTGCAGACCAACCGGGGCATCGGCGACTCGGTGCTGCTGCCTGTGGTTGATTATCTGACGCAGCACGGCACCCCCCGCGAGCAAATGGAAGCCCTGCTGCTCCGCGCCCGCAGCCTGGAGTGGAGGGACGAGATGGAACAGGCGCAGCAGGTCTATTCGCAAGCCCTGCAAGCCGCCTTGGAGAGCGGCGACCCGCGGATGGAGATGCGCTGCCGGCAACTGCTCACCAGCTTCTACCTGCAACGCACCTACCTGAAGGACGAAGGCGCCCAGACCGCCCGCCGCTTCCTGCAGTTGGCCGAAGCATGCAGAGATACCGCTGCCCAGGCTCTGGCGCACATGTACATGGGGCGCCTCTACTTCGCGGCCATACACGAAGACACGCTCTACAACCGCCCGGAAGAAGGCGTGGAGCATTTCCGCCA
>CASFQC010000003.1 GCA_949296415.1 uncultured Bacteroides sp.
TATATAAAAGAAAAAGGAGCTAAGTTTATTACTTAACTCCTTCATTTTCACCAGTCGGGGTGACTGGATTCGAACCAGCGACCACACGCCCCCCAGACGTGTACTCTAACCGGGCTGAGCTACACCCCGAATTGCGGGTGCAAAGGTAAGGGTTTATTTTGAACTGACAAGGGTTTGGACAAAAAAATATTCTTTTTTCATTCATTTCCGCCTTTACACCCCTCTCCTACCCTGCATCCGTCGGACAGAAAGCATACTGAAGACCTCAGCCGCCCATGCACTCACGATAGAAATCAAGCGCTTCAAAGATGGTGTTGCAGTCGGCCGTCTGATTCAGACTCAGCTCGCCCACATCTTTTAATAAGGTAAAGTTTATTATGCCGCCCACGTTCTTCTTGTCGTGCGTCATAAAGTTGTAGAGAAGGTCGTACTTCGTGCAGTCAAAGGCAAAGAGACCGTAGTTGGCCCGTACAAAGTCCGTCACCAGCCGCAATATCTCGCGCGGGAAACCTGCCTTGATGTAGGACAGGTACAGCTCGGCCACCAATCCCCAGGCTACAGCGTATCCGTGAAGCACGGGACGTCCCTCGGCCAAGGCCAGGCTCTCGAACGCATGCCCCACTGTATGCCCCAGATTCAGGGCCTTGCGCAGGCCATGTTCGTGCGGGTCTTGCTCCACGATGTTTTCTTTTACCTGCACCGATTTGGCTACAATGGGCTTCAGCGCATCATAGTCTATGTGCCCGGTGTCAAAGGCCAACAGCTCGTCCAGATGCTGGGGCGTACTGATAAGGCCGTGCTTCAGCATCTCGGCATAGCCCGAAAAGAAGTTGTGCGCGTTGAGCGTGCGCAGGAATCCGGTCTCCAGCAGCACACACGCGGCAGGAGCGAAGGAGCCTATCTCGTTCTTCAGCCCGTTGAAGTTGATGCCCGTCTTCCCCCCCACGGCGGCATCCACCATGGCCAGCAGTGTGGTGGGCAGGTTTATGCAGTCTATGCCCCGTTTGAATGTAGCTGCGGCAAATCCTCCCAGGTCGGTCACCATGCCCCCGCCCAGGTTCAGCAACACCGAGTGGCGGCTGGCTCCTCCCTCGCTCAGCCAGGTCCATACGGCCGACAGGGTTTGCAGATTCTTGTGCACATCCCCAGCCCCTATGCTCATTTCGGGCACATCCTTCAGTTCTTCCATGACACTGAGCACCGGCAGGCAGCACCGGTGGGTCTGCTCGTCGGTCAGTATGAAGATGCGGTCGTATCCGCCCCGGCGTAAAACCTCTGCCAGTTCCTGCTCCAGATTCCGGCAGATTACAATTTTCTGTCTATCCATCGTATTTTTTTCTTTTCCTGTCCGCCCGCACCGTTCCGTACGGATGCTGGAGCGGCATTTACCGCACAAAGATAGGGCTTCCGGCTGAAAAGCCATGCCGGGAGCAGTGTTTTTTATGTAGCAGGGAAAAGCATTTCCGCCCATTTGCGTAAAATGTCGTTTTGTCCGCATTCTCACGCTTGTGCTTTCAGAAAGTCCAGATTACAAGGATTCCGCTTACACCGACGCGTCCGCACGCAGAAAAAGACCGGGCCGCAGAACGCCCGAAGTGTTCACTTATGTGAACGCAGCAAGCCGTTTTTCGCCGGAAGTGTTTATCAATCTTAAAAAAATCACCGGAAAAGGCTGTCACCGACACGGTGTTTTTTCTTGAGAAAGCACGTCTTTCTGCCGGAAACTCCCCATGTGCTGAGGCAAAACGGCACATGACACGGGCCATACCGGCTGCCGTCTGCCGACGGACGGCAGGCTGTGAGTCCGTCCGCACCGGGCGGCGAAAGGCACACCGGCATCCTGTAGACCCGTCCGCACCATGCTGCGGACCCACACACCGCCCGCAACCAGGCTCATGCAAGCCTGGAAGCCAATGTCCGTGCATTCCGAAGCAGGAAAAAACGACATCGGAGGGTATGAGATGGAGAAAAACATGTGTTAAAACATATAGGACATATCGCTTATACCCAGACAAATGGACAGAAAAACAAGGAAAATCCGCACGCCTTTTCCCGACCAGACGGCAAGCGGGCGGAAAGAAACGGCTTCCGAAAGTTAATGTTTGTAAAATATCAGAATGACACTCCCATATGACGGGCAGGCCTTACTGCCTTATACAGAACGGATAAGAAGAAAGCCGACCGGCCGTTTTCGTAGCAAAAATCGGGCAGTTAATCGTTCCTTTTGAGCAAAATATCGATATTAGATATAAATGGATGACAAAGCATTAAACCTTTAAACAGGAACTGCGTCAAATGAGGTGTGAAAAAAACCATTAGACAACAACTATACTTACATTAGAATAAAGAAGAACAGACAATGAAGAAAATCATCATCGGGACAGTGCTGGGGCTGATTATGGCACTGTCTGCCTTTGCACAAACAAGAACCGTGACGGTATCGGGACGAATAATCGAAAGCGACAGCAAACAACCAGCCATACAGGCCACCGTGCAACTGCTCGCACTGCCCGACAGCACTCAGGCGGCCGCACAGCCTACGACGGTCAACGGACATTTCAGGCTAACGGCAAAAAGCGGGAAATACGTCATGAAAGTGACCTACCTGGGTTTCAAGACCAAATACGTGCCTGTACAGCTGGCCGCATCGTCAAAGAACCTGGGCGATATCATTGTAGACCCGGACGCCATCATGCTGGCCGAAGCCGTGGTCGAAGGAAAGGCACCGCAAGTGCAGGTGGTGGAAGACACGCTGCAATATAACACCTCAGCCTACCGTACCCCCGAAGGAGCCATGCTAGAAGAACTGGTGAAGAAGATTCCGGGAGCCGAAATAGACGATGACGGCAATGTGAAGATAAACGGAAAGGAAGTGTCCAAACTGCTGGTGAACGGAAAGGAGTTTTTCGGAGGAGACGTGGCCACCGGACTGAAGAACCTGCCCGTAGAGATGATAGAAAAGCTGAAGACATATGACAAGAAATCGGACCTGGCACGCATCACTGGCATTGACGACGGCGAGGAAGAGACGGTGATAGACGTCGGCGTGAAGAAGGAAATGAACAAAGGACTGTTCGGAAACGCCGACCTGGCCGGAGGTACCGAAGACCGCTACTCGGGACGAGGCATGGTGAACTACTTCAACAACAATACACGCGTGTCGCTCACGGGCTCGGTGAACAACGTGAACGACCAGGGATTCTCCGGCGGAGGAGGAGGCCCGCGCTGGAGACGGAACAACGGACTGACGGCAAAAAAATGGGTGGGCATAGACTTTACCACGCAGAACGAAAAGATAGAACTGGGCGGAAGCGCCCGTTACAACTACACAGGAAACGACGTGATAAGCACCGGATACACAGAAAACTTCCTTTCCGGTAACTCGTCGTACTCCAACTCCAACTCGCTGAGCAACAACCGCAGCAAGAACGTCTATGCCGACTTCCGCATGGAATGGAAGCCCGACACGCTGACCAACATCATCTTCCGCCCCGACTTCTCGTGGGGGAAGACGGACAACCTGTCAAACTCCGAGTGGGGAACCTTCAACGCCGACCCCTACAACTTCGTGACCAATCCCAACGACTACCTCAACATGGACGAGGTGGACGCCGACAACGACCCGTTGCGCCAGGCCAGGGTGAACGCCATAAACAACGGAAACTTGACGGACGGCAACAACCTCAGTCTGAACGCCTCCCTGCAGATGAACCGCAGACTGAACAACGACGGACGCAACATCACCTTCCGCGGACGCTTCGGCTACGGCGACAACGTGAACAGACAGTACACCGAGTCGGACACTTACTACTACCTGTTGCAGAGCATGATGGGAGGCGACTCCGTACTGATACGCAACCAGTATATACATACCCCCACAAAGGACTTCAACTACAGTGCACAGCTGACCTACAGCGAGCCTATAGCCAAAGCTACGTTCCTACAGTTCAGCTACCAGTTCCAATACAAATACAGCGAAAGCGACAAGAAGACATATGACCTGGGCTACAACACCGACTGGGGACTGCAGATGCCTCTGCCTTACGACTACCCCTCGCACGAGATAGACAGCCTGGGCAAGTACGCCGAATACCGCTACTACAACCACAACGCTTCCGTGTCGCTGCGATTCATACGCACCAACTACCAGCTCAGCGCAGGCGTATCGTTCCAACCGCAACATACCATACTGTCCTACAAACGCGGCGAATACATGATAGACACCACACGTAATGTGTTCAACTTCACGCCGAACATTGATTTCCGCTACCGTTTCTCCAAGGTGAGCCAGCTGCGCTTCACCTACCGGGGACGCAGCAGCCAGCCCTCCATGGAGAACCTGCTGCCCATAGTGGACAACTCGAACCCGCAGAACATACGTATGGGTAACCCGGGACTTCGTCCTTCGTTCTCGCATAACATCAGACTGATGTACAACACCTACAATGCCGAGAGTCAACGCGGCATATTCACCCACTTCAGCTACCAGATGACGCAGAACAGCATAAGCAACAGCCGCACCTATAACGAACAGACCGGCGGATGGACCACCATGCCCAAGAACATCAACGGCAACTGGAACACCTTCGGCATGTTCGGCATAAACACCGCGCTGAGAGACAAGCGCTTCACCATAGACTCATTCACAAGCTACAATTACATGAACAATGTGGGATACCTCACCTCAGGACGCGGCGCGGAAGCCATAGAGCAAAAAAACACCACCACCAACCTGGGCCTGAACGAAAGACTTAACGCCGCCTTCCGAAATGACTGGTTCGAACTGGGAGTGAACGGCACCTTCTCCTACACCATAGAGAAAGACAAACTCACCCCGTCGAACAACCAGAAGCCCTACAACTACTCCTACGGGGGATACACCACCCTAATGGCACCATGGGGCACAAGCCTGACCACCAACATCGCCAACCAAAGCCGACGGGGATACCGCGACAGCAGCATGAACCGCAACGAGCTGATATGGAACGCCCAGATAGCCCACACTTTCCTGAAAGGCGCAGCCACCATAAGCTTTGAAATGTACGACATACTGAAGCAACAAAGCAACATCAGCCGCTCGCTCACCTCGGACGGCCGGTCGGTTTACGAATATAACGGAATAAACAGTTATTGCATGCTCCACTTCTCCTACCGTTTCAACCTCTTCGGCAAAGGAGGCGGACAAGGTATGGACAACAGGAGAGGAGGTCCCGGAGGATTCCAAGGACCGCGCCGTTTCTGACCGGCCAACGGCAGACACACGGGCCACAACAGTACAGAAGGGGGGCAGTCCCGTACGGACTTTGTAAAGTCACCGCCGCAGGAGCGGACGGCAGACTGGTCCGCACAGGGTTGCCCCTTCTGTTTCAGAAAGGTGCCGGACAAGGCTTTTCTTATGGAAAAAACGACAATAAGATGCCGCATGCTTGCAAATCAGCACACTTTTGCCTAAGTTTGTATGACTTATGCGACAGGAACATCCGAGACACGGAACAGAGACAGCATAAAGGCAGCCTTCCACAGAGAACGCACCTGCCCTATACACACGTCTGTCCTCACGGCAAGGCACTGTCCTGACGCCACAACGCTAATACAAGGGAAAAAGACATGATAGACTGGTATTTCTGGCTCGTCCTTATAGGAAAAAGTCTGGTAGCCGCAGCCTACCTAACCGTAGTGATAAGCACCATAGTGGTGATTGTGTTGGACAACCGCAATCCCGTGAAAACCATCGCATGGATACTGGTACTGCTCTTCATTCCGATAGTAGGACTGGTGTTCTACTTCTTCTTCGGACGAAGCCAGCGGCACGTACGCATCATCAGCCGGAAAGGCTATGGCAAACTGATGAAAAAATCCGTAGCCGAATATCAGGCCCAAGAGTCCACCCGTCTTCCCGATGCCTACATCCGGCTCGTCACCCTATTCCGCAACCTGAACCAGTCGCTGCCTTTTGACGGAAACAGCGTGCGGATTTTCACTTCCGGAGACACCATGCTGCAGGCTCTGCTGAAACAGATACAGCAGGCACGACACCACATCCACATCGAATCATACATCATAGCCGATGATGCCGTAGGACGCATGGTGCGCGACGCCTTGGCAGAACGTGCAAGAGCCGGTGTGGAGGTGCGCGTAATCTATGACGACGTGGGTTGCTGGCATGTGCCGCCCGCCTTCTTCGAGCAGATGCGTGAGGAAGGGATAGAGGTGCGGAGTTTCCTTGAGGTAAGATTCCCCAGGTTCACCAGCAAAGTAAATTACCGGAACCACAGGAAAATAATAGTAATTGACGGACGTGTAGGATTTGTTGGAGGAATGAATCTGGCCGAACGTTACGTGCGCGGAGTGTCCTGGGGTGTGTGGCGCGACACCCATCTCATGCTGGAAGGCCGGGCCGTACACGGCCTGCAGACCACGTTCCTGCTTGACTGGTTCGTGGTGGACCACACCCTGCTCACCGCTTCGGTGTATTTCCCCCGCATGTCCGACTATGGCACGGCACAGATACAGATTGTTACCGGAGAGCCCATAGGCATGTGGCGGGAAATCATGCAAGGACTGTGCATGGCCATAAACGGAGCGCGCAAGTACTTCTACATACAGACACCTTATTTCCTTCCCACCGACCCCGTGCTCCAAGCCATGCAGACGGCAGCCCTGGCCGACGTAGACGTGCGGCTCATGATACCGGCCAGAGCCGACAGCCGTATGACCCATTTAGGCTCGTGCTCCTACCTGGCCGACGTGTTGCAGGCCGGCGTGAAAGTCTATATGTACAACAAAGGATTCCTGCATTCCAAGCTCATGGTATCCGACGACCGGCTGTGTACGGTAGGTTCCACCAACGTGGATTTCCGGAGCTTCGAACACAATTTTGAGGCCAACGCCTTCATCTACGATATGGAAACAGCCTTGCAGATGCGCGAGATATTCCTGAACGATCAGCGCGACTGCACACAGATTTTCCTTAAGTCGTGGGTCAAGCGCCCGCGCCGCCTCAAAGTGGCGGAAAGCGTCATGAGACTGCTGTCACCCTTACTTTGACACAGGTGCACACATGCCGTTCCAGACCGTCCGCCGCCATGATATCAGGAAAAGAAAGAGAAATTCACGCTGCCGTAGGCCCGATGACCGGAAAAGTGCGGATGGGCGTCGAATACATTCTTCTTGCCATGTTCCAACACAAACAAGCCGCCTTCCTTCAGCATGCCACTGCCCAAGACCAGATCGGGAAGCGTGTCCAACGCGGACAGTTCATAAGGCGGGTCGGCAAACACGAAATCGAACAGTCCGTGTCCCGACTTCAGAAAGCGGAACACATCGGCATGGACAGGCTTCCACCCCTCCGCATTCAGTTCACGCCTTATCTTGCATATGAAGGCGAAATGGTCGCGGTCCTTCTCCACGCTCACCACTTCCTGACACCCTCTGGACAGAAGCTCCAGGCTAATGCTCCCCGTCCCGGCAAACAGGTCAAGGGCAGAAACATTGTCAGCAAGGTCTATCCGGTTGGCCAAGACGTTAAACAGATTCTCTTTGGCAAAGTCCGTTGTAGGACGCGCCTTGAAGGAACGCGGCACATCGAACCGCCTTCCTTTATAAATGCCGCTTATCACTCGCATAGGAACATGACTCTGAAACAGTTTCGGGCATAGCCAATGACCGTTTTCGCCGTTCCCTCACCTCCGGCCTCCTTGAGCCGGGAAGATGGCGGCCATATAACGGCAGAAGGGGACACACCCTTTACGGGCATGTCCCCTTCCGTTTTCCGGCTACGCCCGCAAATATTATTTGCGCAAGCCGAGCTCTTTCACGATGGCACGGTAACGCTCAATGTCACGGTCCTTCAGGTAAGCCAGCAACGAGCGGCGTTTGCCCACCAACATGGTCAAGGCTCTTTCAGTACTATAATCTTTTCTGTTGAGCTTCATGTGCTCAGTCAGACGGGCAATACGGTATGAAAACAAGGCAATCTGAGACTCGGGCGACCCAGTATCCGTGTTAGACTTTCCGTACTTGCTGAAGATTTCTTGCTTTTTAGCAGCGTCTAAATACATAAATAATGGATTAAAAAATTAATAAGTAATGTTGATAACCTCTTCGGGGGTGCAAAGATAGGCATTGTTTTTCATACCACAATGATATTCAGGAAAAAAGTTGGCAGGGATGATGTCAGACACTCATGTCCGGACGTGCCTGAGATAAGGCTTCCGCCAACTGTCCGTACCCATCCCTGTATGAACCCACACAGCCTAGCGTAAATCCGTCTGCAGTGCAGAGGCTTTACTTACGTGGCAAACGGGATTTCCACAGGCTGCACATGCCCCGGTCTTCCACTCCGCAACCGGAGGAGACATTCTGCTTACGGAATGCCTGTCAGAGAACCGTCTGTCAGAGAGCCTTCTCCTTCACCAGGTATTCGGCTATCTGCACTGCATTCAGGGCAGCGCCCTTCTTTATCTGGTCGCCCACTATCCAGAAGGCCAGTCCACAGTCCACGGTCAGGTCCTTGCGGATGCGCCCTACGTATACCGGGTCTTTCCCAGCCAGGAAGAGCGGCATGGGATATTCCTTCTTCTCCGGATTGTCCATCAACACTAACCCCTCGCCGTGGGCAAACGCCTCGCGAACCTCCTCCAGAGAGAGCGGACGTTCTGTCTCCAGCCAAATGCTTTCCGAGTGCGACCGCAAAGCGGGTACCCTTACGCAAGTGGCGCTCACCTTGATGTCCGAATGCATTATCTTGCGTGTCTCGTTATACATTTTCATCTCTTCCTCGGTATATCCGTTACCGGTAAACGAACCTATCTGGGGAATGAGGTTGAATGCCAGTTGGTAGGCGAATTTATCCACCGTGACCTCCTCTCCCGCCAACACCTGACGATACTGTTCGTACAGCTCGTCCATGGCGGCGGCTCCGGCACCGCTGGCGGCCTGGTAGGTAGCCACGTGCACCGTCTTGATGTGCGACAGCGTCTCTATGGCTTTCAAGGCCACCACCATCTGTATAGTGGTACAGTTAGGATTGGCTATAATGCCACGCGGACGCTTCAGGGCATCGGCAGGATTTACCTCAGGCACAACCAAAGGGACATCGTCGTCCATGCGGAAAGCGCTGGAGTTGTCTATCATCACGGCACCATACTTGGTGATGGTTCCGGCAAACTCTTTTGACGTGCCCGAACCGGCCGACACGAACGCTATGTCCACTCCCTTAAAGTCGTCGTTGTGCTGCAAGAGCTTCACTTCTATCTCCTTGCCCCGGAATACATAGGTGGTTCCTGCACTTCGCCTGGAACCAAACAACAGAAGTTCGTCCATCGGGAAATTTCTTTCATCGAGCACCCGCAGGAATTCTTGCCCCACGGCTCCACTTGCTCCAACAATCGCTACTTTCATCTTCGTATAAATATTAATTGGGTGATACACCTTGTCTCCACAGCACATCCTACAACGGTACGAGGCTTCCTTTCCGGCATCAGCATGTCCGTCCGAAGACGGTGCCTATGCAATGTCTGCCTTCCACTTTCCAAGGGAAAGAGACACAAGCCTTGCTTTTTGTCTGTTTTCGGGCGCAAAATTAGAACAAAATGTGCGATTGCCTCCTATTATTGAAAACTTTTTTCGCTATTTTTGCATCAGATTTCATAAAATGGTATCGCATGGATTGGCTTGACTTCAGCTTTAAACTACCTATCACCGACCCTACATGGATATTTCTCCTTGTATTGCTCATCATATTGTTCGCCCCCATACTGTTCGGAAAACTTCGCATCCCACACATTATAGGAATGATTCTTGCCGGACTAGCCATAGGCGAGCACGGCTTCAACCTGCTGGCGCGCGACAGCAGTTTCGAGCTATTCGGCAAAGTGGGACTATACTACATCATGTTCCTGGCCGGACTGGAGATGGACATGGGCGACTTCAAGAAGAATCGTGGCAAGGCTCTGGCATTGGGCATGCTGGCTTTCATCATACCCATAGCCATAGGCTTCGTGGCCAACGTGACCTACCTGAAGTACAGCATAGTGACATCGGTACTGCTGGCCAGCATGTATGCCTCACACACCTTGGTGACCTATCCCATCGTGATAAGATACGGCATCTCGCGCCAGCGCAGCGTAAGCATAGCCGTGGGTGGGACGGCGGTAACCGACACGCTCACCCTGCTGGTACTGGCCGTAATCAGCGGACTGTTCAAAGGCGAGACAGACGGACTGTTCTGGGTGTGGCTGCTGGTCAAAGTAATAGTACTGGGCGGACTCATCATGTTCTTTTTCCCGCGCATAGGACGATGGTTCTTCCGCCGCTATGACGACAACGTGATGCAGTTCATCTTTGTGCTGGCACTGATGTTCCTGGGAGCGGGCCTAATGGAGCTGATAGGCATGGAGGGCATCCTGGGAGCCTTCCTTGTGGGACTGGTGCTAAACAGGCTCATCCCTCATGTGTCGCCGCTGATGAATCACGTGGAGTTCGTAGGCAACGCGTTGTTCATCCCCTACTTCCTCATAGGCGTGGGCATGCTCATTGATCTGAAAGTGATATTCGGCGGAGGCGACGCGCTGAAAGTGGCCGGAGTAATGATTATAATGGCTCTTACCGGCAAGTGGTTGGCTTGCTGGCTCACACAGAAAATATACGGGATGAGCGTCCAGGAGCGGGATCTGATGTACGGTCTGAGCAGCGCGCAGGCTGCGGCCACACTGGCTGCCGTACTGGTGGGGTATGGCATCATTCTGCCGGACGGCGAACGGCTGCTGAACGAAGACGTGCTGAACGGCACCGTACTGCTCATTCTGGTGACGTGCATCGTAAGCTCATTCGTCACCGAAAGGGCGGCCAAGAAAGTGGCCACAGACGAAGCACCGCCCGAGAACAGCCATGAAGGCGAGCCGGAACGCATCCTCATCTCCGTAGCCAATCCCATGACTATAGAACAGCTGGTATGCCTGGCTCTGATCATACGCGACCCCAAGCAAGAGGACAACCTGATGGCGCTGAACGTAATCAACGACAACACCTCATCTGAAAAACTGAAACAGAAAGGGAAAAGGTATCTGGAAAGCGCAGCCATGATAGCCGCTTCGGCCGACGTGCACCTGAGGCAGATAAGCCGGTATGACCTGAACATCGCCTCGGGCATAATACACACGGTGAAGGAAAACGGAGTGACCGACGTCATCATAGGCCTGCACAACAGGATAAGCATAGTGGACTCCTACTTCGGACAGCTTACCGAAAATCTGCTCAAGGGACTTCACCGCGAGGTAATGGTGTCGCGCTTCCTCATACCGCTGAACACGCTGAGACGCATCATCATAGCCGTACCGGCAAAAGCTGAATACGAGGCCGGATTCACCAAATGGGTGTCACACTTCTGCCGCATGGGCGAGACACTGGGATGCCGAGTACATTTCTTCGCCACCGAAGAGACCACCGCCCGCCTGCAGGCTCTCATACGCACCCGCCACAGCAAGACGCTAACAGACTTTTCCAATCTGGAGGACTGGGAAGACCTGCTCATCCTGACCGGACAAGTGAACTACGACCATCTGTTGGTAATCATCAGCGCAAGACGAGGCTCCATCTCCTATGACAGTTCCTTTGAGAAGCTGCCCTCACAACTTAGCCGCTATTTCTCCAACAACAGCCTTATCGTACTCTACCCCGACCAGCTGGGCGACCCGCAAGAGGCCCTGTCATTCTCCAATCCGCGCGGCAACAACGAAGCACAACATTACGAGAAAGTGGGACGCTGGTTCTACAAATGGTTCAAGAAGTGACCTGCCGGAGTTCTCACATCTCAGCATAACAAGCCGGAAGGCAGGGTATGGTGTGACGCGCCCATACCCTGCCTTCCGGCTACACGCCCGCTGTCTCGGCATTCCGTCCGCCCCACGGCACGGCAATCCGTGCAGGGACGGGAGGCTTTCCGCTACAGGCTTTCTATCATCCGCTTCAGTACCACCGTAGCCGAAATTTCACGGTTGGCGGCTTCCGGAATGACGATGGACTGCGGACTCTCTATCACGTCGTCCGTCACAATCATATTGCGGCGCACAGGCAGACAATGCATGAAGTACGCATGGTCCGTCACGGCCATCTGACGGTCACTCACCGTCCAGGAACGGTCAGTACTCAGAATCTGTCCGTAGCTGTCGCCCGCATAGGCCGCCCAATTCTTGGCATAGATGAAATCGGCTCCCTCGAAAGCCTTCATCTGATCATATTCCACACGGGCACGCCCCACGAATTTCGGGTCAAGCTCATAGCCTTCGGGATGGGTGATGACAAATTCATAATCGGTGGCATTCATCCATTCCGCAAAGGAATTGGGCACAGCCTGCGGCAACGGACGCGGATGTGGCGCCCACGTCATCACCACTTTCGGACGGGATTTCTTCTTGTACTCCTCTATGGTGATGAGGTCGGCAAAGCTCTGCAAGGGATGGCGCGTGGCAGCCTCCATGGAGAATACCGGACGGCCGGAATGCTGTATGAACTGGTTCAATATAGTCTCGCTGTAATCAAAGTCCCGATTCTCGAACCGGGCAAATGAACGCACACCTATGATGTCGCAATAACAACCCATCACGGGTATGGCCTCCAACAGATGTTCGGGTTTGTCACCGTCCATCACCACGCCACGTTCGGTCTCCAGTTTCCACGCGCCCTGGTTGATGTCAAGCACAATGACATTCATGCCCAGGTTGAGCGCCGCCTTCTGCGTGCTGAGACGGGTACGCAGGCTGGAGTTGAAGAATATCATGAGCAGCGTCTTATTGCGTCCCAGCTCCACGTATTTGAAACGGTCTCTCTTAATCTCAAAGGCTTCAGCCAGTGCCGACTTCAGGTCGCCAATGTCGTGCACACAAGTAAAGTTCTTCATCTGTACAATAGCTTTATATGTTAGAGTTTCAGGATTCATTCCATTCGCCCTGCAAAGATAAAGGTTATTTGCAGAAAACAAGCGGCGGTGCCCCTTAAACGTCCTGACCGGAAGCCACAAATCTTTCTGTCACAGCTTCCACGATACATCTGGCCGTACTCCTACGGACAGGCAAAGCGACAGGCGCACGGAGGCTTCCCGGCGCATACCCCCATCACACCGGACGCTCTTTATATGACCGGACAAAGGGGATGCCCGTAACTCCGGCATCCTCACAAATGAGGGTTGCATAAATGGAATACTATCCATTACTTTGCACCCGATTTCCAGAACATTTGCCAAGCATGAAAAGAAGATGCCTATCTGCCGTACTGACCGTACTGACGGCATGTGCGACGGTGGCGGCTGAGGAAGCCGACACCTTGAAGACCATAGACATGGACGAACTGGTCATAGTGGCCACCCCGAAGGAGAACAAGGAGCTGCGCGAGCTGCCCATTGCCTCCACCAAACTTACACAACAGGAGCTGAGGGCCCGGCAGGTGACCGGTATCAAGAGCCTCACTTCCGTGGTGCCCAACCTGTTTATTCCAGACTACGGTTCACGCATGACCACCGCCGTGTACATCCGTGGAATAGGCTCGCGGATCAACACACCGGCCGTAGGACTATATGTGGACAACATTCCTTATATAGACAAGTCGGCCTTTGACTTCAACTATGCCGACATCGAGCAGATAGAGGTGTTGCGCGGTCCGCAAAGCATGCTCTACGGCAGGAACACCATGGGCGGACTCATCAAAGTGTACACCAAATCGCCCTTTACCTATCAGGGTACAGACATCAGGCTGGGGGCCGCCACCTACGGCGACTACAACGCCTCGCTCACACACTATCACCGCATATCTCCACGCTTCGCCTTTTCGGCAGGAGGATTCTACGAACATACGGGAGGGTTCTACAAGAACAGCCGCGACAACAGCCGCATAGACCGCAGCAATTCGGGAGGAGGGCGTATACATGCCCTGTTCCTGCCCACAGAGAAAATGAAAGTAGACTTCAACGTAAGCTACGAATACAGCGACCAGGGAGGTTATCCTTATTATTATGTGGGAAAATCCGATGACGGGGAAGAGGGTACGGAACCCTATCCCGACCTGCAGGGGAAGATAAGTTACAATGACCCCAGCGGTTACCGTCGCGGACTGTTGAACGCAGGCATGAACATAGAATGGCACGCCCCACACCTCACCGCCAGCTTCATCACCGGATACCAGAACCTGGATGACCACATGCAGATGGACCAGGACTTCAGCCCGCGCGACATCTTTACCCTGGAACAGCGGCAGCAATCCAATACCCTGAGCCAGGAAGTGGTGCTCAAGTCAGACAGGCGGTCCCATTGGCAATGGACTACAGGCGCATTCGGTTTCTACCAATGGCTTGACACCCAGGCACCGGTACTGTTCAAGCGGCAAGGCATAGAAGAGGTGATAGAAGGCAACGCCAACAGTGCTTTCCCTTCCTCGCCCCAAGCGCCGCAGATGCACCTCAGCATAGCCAACAGCACACTGCCCATCTCGGGCAACTTCTCCACCCCACTGATGAGCGGAGCCTTGTACCACCAAAGCACATGGAACGACCTGCTGGCCGAAGGCCTGTCGGTAAGCGTGGGGGTGCGTCTGGACTACGAGAAAATGTGGCTTGACTATCATTCGGCCGCCAGCCCCATGGACTTCGGATTTTCCTTCCAGATGGGTTCCATGCAGCTGGAAGACAACAATCTGCAGGCTCTCTCGTCCCTCGCCGGAAAGATGAGACGCGACTACCTGCAGCTGTTGCCCAAATTTTCCGTGGAGTACGAATGGGACAGGAACAACAACGCCTACGTCACCATAGCCAAAGGATACCGATCTGGCGGATACAACATACAGATGTTCAGCGACCTGGTGCAAAGCCAGATGCGCAACAGCATGAAGACGGCCCTGATGGAAAGCCCCGTATTCGCCGCCATGGCCGGCATGATAGGACAAATGATGCCCGAAACAGACATCAACGTGGAATCATCGGCTCTCTACCGCCCCGAATACACCTGGAGTTACGAAGCCGGCGTCCATCTCAACCTGTGGCAAGGACGGATTGCCGCCGATGCCGCCCTCTTCCTGATGAATACCCACGACCAGCAAGTATCCCAGTTCTCGGACAACGGCATGGGACGCATCACCCGCAACGCAGGCCGCAGCCGCAGTCTGGGAGGGGAAGCCACACTGACAGCCCAGCTTGCCTCCGGTCTCTCGGCAAACATAAGCTACGGCTACACACACGCTACCTTCCGCAATTACCATACCATCGGCTCAGACAATCAGGAAACAGACTACCGGGGCAAGTACGTGCCTTTCATTCCGCGCCATACGCTGAATGCCGGAGCACAGTACATACTGACGTTACACCGCAACCGTATGTTCGACCGCATACGGCTCAACGCCGACTACAACGCAGCCGGAAGCATCTACTGGACAGAAGACAACTCCATGCGGCAGCCTTTCTACGGCACACTGAACGCACGTGTCAGCCTGGAGAAGGGACAAGGTGCGGTGGCCCTGTGGATACGCAACGCACTGGATACAGACTATGCCGCCTTCTTCTTTGAGTCAATGGGCAACCGTTTCATGCAAAAGGGCAAACCCGTACAGCTGGGTGTCGAACTGAGGTGCAGATTCTGACCTCTACAGACCTCACACGGCCGCCATGCCGCAAACAAGGCATGGACATGCCCGTGCTCAGAAGGGAAAAAGAAGCGGCAGCACCAGTACCATGACCACACCCATCAGAATCTGCAACGGGAGTCCTACCTTGATGTAGTCCATGAAGGTGTATTGTCCGGCCGTCATCACCAACGCATTGGGCGGCGTGGAAAAAGGCGAGGCAAAGCACATGCTGGCCGCCACGGTCACGGCAAACAGATAAGGTACCGGACTCACTCCTATCTGCATGGCACTCTGCAAGGCTATGGGAGCCATGAGCACGGCGGTCACCGTATTGCTTATGAACATGGTCATGAGCGAGGTAGTGAAGTATATGCCCGCCAGAAGCGCCACAGGCCCGTAGTGTCCCAAGCCTCCGGCCAGCGAACCGGCCAACAGTTCGGACACCCCCGTCTTCTCAAGCGCGGTGGACATGGGCAGCATGGCGGCAAAGAGCACGATGGTCTCCCAGTTGATGGTCTTATAAGCCGCCTCCACATTGCGCAGGCAACCGGTGAGCACCATCAGCAACGCAGCGATGATGACCGCCGTGACCGGTGCTACGGGAATGAAATCAAACACCATCATCACCACCATGGCCACCATAATCAGTGCGGCCAGCGGAGCCTTATAATCCAAAGTGACTTTGGCAGCCTCGTCCAAAGGCTGTCCCAACACCACCCAATCCGAACTCTCGCCGGACAGACGGCCTATGTCCTGCCAGGCTCCCTGCACCAGCAGCACATCGCCGCTGTGCATGCGCTCGTGCCCCAGGTCTTTCAGCAGATAGTCTTGCTTGCGGCGTATACCCAGCACGTTCACGCCATACTTGTCGCGGAATCCCACCCCGGCCACAGTCTGGTTTACCAGTCCCGAAGTAGAGAGCAGAAGGATTTCGGCTATGCCTATGTCATAGAACGCCAGATGCCTGTCCCTGTCCGCCGTGCCTTCTGTAGTGTGTCCGTCCATCATCTCCAGTCCCCATTCAGAAGCAAAACAGTCCACATGGCCGACCTCACCCGACACGTAAAGCACATCGCCCGGCTCAAGAACGGTTCCGGTAGAAGCCAGCTTCTGGGTCACCGTCTTCAGGAAACGGTGCTGCGATGTCTCGCCCCGCCTCACTTCCAATATGTTCAGGCCATACTTGCGGCGCACGTCAAGCTCCACCACCGTGCGGCCTGCCGCCGCAACGCCTTCGGGCACCCGCAGACGGAACAAGTTACTGGCCAGTCCGTATTCCTCCACCAGCTGCCGTAGGGATTTCCCGCCCTGACGGCCGCCGCCATCCTCCTTCTTACCTTTGGACAGGAACACCTTGGTAAGCGGCAGCAGCACCACAATGCCCGTAAGCACACACACCATACCTACCGGAAGGAAAGAGAAGAAGGACAGCGGTTCAAAGCCCGCCCCCGTCAGCGTGTCCTGTATCACCAGATTGGGAGGAGTACCGATAAGGGTCATCATGCCGCCCATACTGCTCGCAAAAGCCAGGGGAATGAGCAGGCGGCGCGGGTTGATTCCGGCATTTTTGGCCAGACTGACCACTATGGGCAACATAAGGGCCACCGTGCCGGTATTGCTTACAAAGGCGCCTATGCCTGCGGTGACCAGCATCACCAACAGGAACAGCCGCAACTCGCTGGTGCCAGCCAGCCTCAGGATGCGCGAGCTTATCATTTTGGCCAGACCCGTCTGGAATATGCCGCCGCCTACCACAAACAGACCGGCCATCATGATGACCACCGAGTTGGAGAATCCGGCCAATCCCTCTTCAGGGGTAAGTATCTGACATACGAGCAGAGCTGTCAGCGTACAAACAGCCACTATGTCCGACCGCACACGTCCCGATACGAAAAAGGCGGCCGACAGCACAAGGATAATAATGGTAATCCACATATATTTAAATAGGAAAAAAGGGGTTCACGACAAAGATACAAAGAGACGGAAAAGGCGAATGCCGCAACGGCAGGAAGCACCGCTTCCGGACGTCATGGCTGAGCCGCATCCTATCTTCACAGGGCAAAGATAATAAAAATTCGGGAAACCTCCGACACATACCGTATGTACCGGAAGGCAGGAAAAGACAGTGCCTTAAAATATGTTTCAGCAAAAGTCAAATTGCCGGTCTTTTACGATTCCGGCTGACACAATGGACGGTCTTCTATCTTTATGCTTACAACCGCATTTTTCAATATGCACGAAAAAGCGGAATTACCCCAATTGAAATGTATATATATGTTAATATTTCAAGCCATATCTTTCCAAAATGTATAAATATGCTAATAAAACTACCCCCAAAAGCCTTTTCCAGCCGACAGATGACCTGTCACCCGTCGGCAGATGACGGGTGACAGGCAGACGGATGACCTATTGCCCGGTCGGGAATAACAGTATGTCTGTCCGCACGCTGTACAGACTTTTCTTCCAAACCGACTTTTTGTAGGATATTTTCCTGATTTTCCACCGTGAATGAGGTGCTCTGAAGTGTTAAAATACGGCCTATCATCTTATTGCACAAAGCGTTATCCGAAAAAATTCCGCATTCTTTTCCACCTCGTCTTCCTGCGGCCGGAAAGAAGCCACGCATTCGCGTTAAAGTTTGTAAAGTGTCAATCTGCTCATGTGGCAGAATATGAGGAAAGATACCACGCTTCACAAAATCCCTAAGTCCTTAGCCGCATGACACGCCTCAATGGAACTTTTCACATGCAATTTGGACAGTATTTCCTGACGGTGCCTGCTCACAGTATTGACGCTGATAGACAGTTTTTCGGCAATATGTTTGCTCATCAGTCCCTTATCAATAAGCTGAAGTATCCTGCCTCTCCCTTGCCGACAGAATACTCAGACCAGTCTGTTCCTCCAATGCATAGACCTGTCCGGTCACGGTATCCGACACCAGCCCACTGACCGGCACATCAAGTATCAAAGGCGTGTAAAGGCAAAGGGTGAGCCACATACTGCCGTCGGCTGGCGACGGGACATAACAGATACGGTGCATGACAGGCATATAATGACCCAATGCAGCCTTCATGCGCAACCGGCTCATACAGCAATAATCGCCACGCCTGCCTTTAGGCTGACGCCTTACGAAGTGAAAGAACTGAAGTTCCTGCACATACTTACGCTTCAAATCATCAGGATGCACCAGTTGCAATATCGGCTCCTCCCATATGGAGCAGCAGGTCTCTCCCACCAGTCCCGGTTTCAAAGCAAGGGTATCTGCAAAACCTCCGCAGTAGATATGGCTGACATCGGCACGCATGTCGCTCAACACCGCCAATGCGTTTTCCATCACGGCATACCCCCGAGCCATATTCTTGTAACACTCCAACAGAGCCGTATCATGGCATTCTCCGGCAAAATCCTGTCTCAGCAATTCCTTACTCAGTTTTTTCGCTACATCCATAAACAATCGGAATTATGGCCATAGTTTCCATAACGGAAATGACCTTCTGTTACGCACAAAAAAACATGCAAAAATGGTTATTAATAATCATTGTCTGGAAACTTCCCTCTGCTTACCTTTGCAAAGGTAATGAAAATTGGAAGTAACCTGCATATGACAAAGCAAAAGACAGGATGCCCCGCTTCACATTATCCGCAGATTCACATTAATCACACCTATAAGCAATTATGAAAAGACTCATTACAGGAATGCTTGTCCTGGCAGCCACGCAGGCAGCAGACGCACAGACGTTGGAAAAGATGCAATGGTACAACGAACCGGAACAATGGGAAATAAAAGACCAGTCCCTCACCATGTCCGTCACTCCACAAAGTGATTTCTGGCGCATCTCCCACTACGGATTCACCGTAGACGACGCACCTTTTTACTACGCTACCTATGGTGGGGAGTTCGAGGCCAAAATCAAAGTGTCTGGTGACTATAAAGTGCGGTTTGACCAGGCGGGAATGATGATACGCATCGACCACGAGAACTATATCAAAGCCGGGATAGAATATGTTGACGGGAAATACAACCTCAGCGTTGTCGTCACCCACCATACATCGGACTGGAGCGTCATCGCACTGGAACGCCCCGTGGAGTATGTATGGATAAAGGCTGTCCGGCGACGGGATGCAATAGAAATATTCTACTCCTTTGATGACCAGACTTATACCCTCATGCGCAATGCCTGGATGCAGGAAAACACCCCCGTACAGATAGGGCCTATGGCCGCCTGTCCTGACGGTAAAGGATTCCAAGCCACATTCGAACACTTCAAGGTAAAGCACCTGCCCGACCAACGCAGACTGGAATGGCTGGAGAAAAACGCAGAATAATCTGCCCTGAACGTAGTTTGTTTGCCGTCTTTCGATTAACTTTGCATCACAAAAAAAAAAGAATGTGCCGCGCACATCGGCCTGACTGATTAAAGAAAGAACCGTAATGCCACTCAAACTACCAGACAAACTGCCCGCCATAGAGCTGCTGAAGAAAGAAAACATATTCGTGATGGACACCACACGTGCCACCGGACAGGACATCCGTCCGTTGCGCATAGCCGTACTCAACCTCATGCCTCTGAAAATCACCACCGAGACAGATCTGGTACGGCTGCTCTCGAACACGCCCCTGCAAGTGGAACTTTCCTTCATGAAAATCAAGAGCCACACGCCGAAAAACACGCCGGTAGAGCATATGAAAGCCTTTTACACCGACTTTGAGCTGATGCGCGGACAAAAGTATGACGGCATGATTGTGACCGGCGCCCCCGTGGAACAGATGGACTTCGAAGAAGTGAGCTACTGGAACGAGCTGGCTGAAATATTCGACTGGGCACGTACCCACGTCACCTCTACCCTGTATATCTGCTGGGCGGCACAGGCCGGACTGTACCACTTCTACGGAGTGCCCAAGCACCGGCTGGAAAAGAAGATGTTCGGCATATTCGGACACCGTGCGCTACAGCCGCTCCACCCCATATTTCGAGGCTTCGACGACGTGTTCTACGTGCCCCATAGCCGACACACCGAAGTGCGCGCGGCCGACATTCTGAGAGTACCCGAACTGACGCTCCTGTCCGAATCGCCCGAAGCAGGCGTGTATATGGTCATGGCACGTGGAGGAAGAGAGTTCTTCGTCACCGGACATTCGGAATACTCGCCGCTCACCCTGGACGCCGAGTACAGACGCGACCTGGGGAAAGGCCTTCCCATAGACAAGCCGGTAAACTACTACATAGACGATGACCCTCAGAAAGGCGTACTAGTACGCTGGAGGGCACATGCCAACCTGCTGTTCTCCAACTGGCTGAACTATTTTGTCTATCAGGAGACGCCCTACGACATAGAACGCATAGGCTGAATGCCGCCGACCGCCGGGTTCCGGCGCCCCGTCCAAAGACCATCAACCAAAGACTCAAAGCATGCTGAAGCAAAGGAAAATAGAACTACTGGCTCCGGCCAGAAATCTGGAATGCGGCATGGAGGCCATACGCCATGGCGCGGATGCCGTCTACATCGGCGCGCACAAATTCGGCGCAAGGGCAGCGGCGGTCAATCCGCTGGAAGACATCGCCGCACTGGTGGAATATGCCCATCTGTTTAACGTGCGCATATACGTCACCGTCAACACTCTGCTGCACGACGAAGAACTGAAAGAGACCGAACAGATGATTTGGGCACTTTACCGCATGGGCGTGGATGCCCTCATCGTACAGGACATGGGACTGACCCGCCTCCACCTGCCCCCCATTCCCCTTCATGCCAGCACACAGACGGACAACCGCTCGCCCCAGAAGGTGCGGTTCCTGGCCGATGCCGGATTCAGCCAAGTAGTACTGGCACGCGAACTTTCGGTACAAGACATCAGACGCATACACGACGCCTGCCCCGACGTAGCACTGGAAGTGTTCGTACATGGCGCGCTCTGTGTAAGCTACAGCGGACAATGCTACGTGAGCCAGGCCTGTTTCGGACGGAGCGCCAACCGGGGAGAATGCGCCCAGTTCTGCCGCCTGCCCTTCTCGCTAACCGATGCCGACGGAAAGACCATTGTGCGCGACAAGCATCTGCTGTCTCTGAAAGACCTCAACCAGATAGACATGCTGGAAGAGCTGTTGGACGCCGGCGCCTCGTCGCTCAAGATAGAAGGCCGACTGAAAGATGTGGCTTATGTGAAAAACGTCACCGCCGCCTACCGGCAGAAACTGGACAGCATACTGGCCAGACGCAAGGAATACTGCCGCGCCTCATCTGGAAAAAGCCGGTTCAACTTCAAGCCCCAGCCAGACAAGAGCTTCAACAGGGGATTCACCCACTACTTCCTGCACGGAAGGCAAAAGGACATAGCCTCTTTCGACACGCCCAAATCGACTGGCGAAGAAATGGGAACCCTGAAGGAACAAAGGGGAGGATGCCTCACCGTAGCCGGAATAAAGCCGTTCCACAATGGCGACGGAGTGTGTTACTTTGACGAACAGGGGCAGTTACAAGGGTTCAGGGTGAACCGGGTAGAAGGAAACAAGCTGTTTCCGGCAGGCAACGTGCCGCGCATACGCCCGCGTACCTCACTTTTCCGCAACTATGACCAGGAGTTCGAACGGCTGCTGGAACGCCAGTCGGCCGAGCGCAAACTGTCCGTCGGCATCAGTCTGGAAGAGAACCTGCAAGGTTTCACTCTGACTATGGAGGACGAAGACGGCATATCCGCAGCCTTGGCTTTCCCTTACGCGAAGGAAGAGGCACGAAGTCCGCAGGCCGACAACCAGCGCGCCCAACTGTCCAGACTGGGCAATACCTCCTTCGAAGCGGAACGCATAGAAATCAATCTGAAAGGCAACTGGTTCATACCCTCTTCCGTACTGGCTGAGTGGAGAAGGCAGACGGCCGACGAACTGACCAGAGCGCGCCGCATAAGCTACAGGCGCGAATACCACGTATGGCGGCCCACACACCACGCCTTTCCGGCACAGTCGCTCACTTATCTGGGCAACGTGATGAACCGTCAAGCGCAACGCTTTTACCTGGACCACAGTGTGACCCACATGGATCCGGCCTACGAGCAACGCCCCGTGCCGGAGGCCGTGCTCATGTTCTGCCGCCACTGCCTGCGCTTCAGCATGGGGTGGTGTCCCACATATCAGAAAGGCCGCTCACCTTACCGCGAGCCTTACACGCTGGTGGGAACCGACGGACGGCGCTTCCGCCTGACGTTCGACTGCAAGCGATGCCAGATGCTGGTGTCCGCCGAGGAAGCATCCGCCACCGGCAGGCAACCGCAGAAAGACGAAGTAAACGGCTCACGCACATCCCGCATGACAAGATGAACACAGCAGCCCCCACCCTTCGCCATTCCCTGCCCGGAACCGCAACCGGCACGTGTCACCGCCCGTGCCATCCGAAGAAAAAACACGCCGGACTGTCCGCCGTAATGGCCATACTGCTGTGCCTGCTAGCCTCGTGCCATTACCAACGGCCCGACCTGGAGGGGAAGGACCTCAGTAAAAGCACCCGCGACTCGCTGACTTACCTGTACGAACGCCACTACACTTGGAACACCAACCTGGTGGTGCGGGCCGATTCGGTCAGTCTGCAACTCCTCCCACTGAAGGACACCTACTGCAAGGTGTACAAGGACGACCATGTGGTGGTAGCCGAATTTGCCGTGCACCCGTCGGACAGCGTGGACAGCATATGGGTGAAACTGGCCCATTCGCAGAACGTACAGGGATGGATACGCGAGTGCGACCTCATGCGGCAGTTCGCCCCTACAGACAGCATATCGCAGGCCATATATCTCTTCAGCGACACGCATGCCTCGTACTTCATCATTGTCTTCGCCCTGTTCGTAGCCGCATGGCTGATACGCGCCTTCAGGCACAAGCGCCTGCACATGGTGTTCTACAATGACATAGACAGCATCTACCCCATGCTGCTCTGCCTACTCATGGCATGCAGCGCCACCCTGTATGAGTCCATGCAGGTCTTTGTGCCCGACACCTGGCAGCACTTCTACTTCAATCCCACACTATCGCCCTTCAAGGTTCCTCCCGTACTGTCGGCATTTCTTTTCAGCCTGTGGCTGTTCCTGATGGTGTTGTTGGCCGTCATAGACGACCTCTTCCGGCAGCTGTCCTTCACGGCAGCGGCTGTCTATCTGCTGGGGCTGGCATCGGCGTGCATCTTCTGTTACTTTTTCTTCATCTTCACCACCCCATTCTACATAGGCTACGCATTCCTGGCCGCCTTTGCCGTTCTGTTCCTCCGCCGCGTATACAAGACGCTCCGCACACCCCGCTACTGCTGCGGACGTTGTGGATGCCGCCTTGCCCATAAGGGTACCTGCCCGCAATGCGGGGTAGTGAACGAATGACAACCACAGAGAAGGCATCCGTACCTATGCCGGTTTCCCCACACATACGGAGAGCACGTATATTAAAAAGTGTAAAGCCTTCCGAGGCAAATCATTTCTTTTTCGTATTTTTGTGCCAATTGCAGGCTTATTTGCCTATTACAGAACTTAGTTACAGACTAAAGACATGAGCGTAGCAGATCTGATTCAAAACAACGGGAGAACAGCCTTCTCGTTCGAAATACTCCCTCCTCTAAAGGGCACAAGCATAGATAAGGTGTACGACACCATAGATTCCTTGCTTGAATACGATCCGAAGTACATCAACATCACCACGCACCGCAGCGAGTACGTGTACAAGGAACTGGGCAACGGACTGTACCAGCGCAACCGCCTTCGCCGCCGTCCGGGCACCGTGGCCGTAGCAGCTGCCATACACAACAAATATGGCGTATGCGTAGTGCCCCATATGCTGTGCAGCGGCTTCACTCCCGAAGAATCGGAATACATGTTGCTTGACCTGCAGTTTCTAGGCATTACCGACCTGTTGGTACTGCGCGGCGACAAGGCCAGGCACCAACAGGTGTTCACCCCCGAACCGGGCGGATACAGCCATGCCACAGAACTGGCCGAACAGGTGAATAACTTCAACAATGGCATATTTGTGGACGGTTCGGAAATGACCGTGACCAATACCCCCTTCTCCTACGGCGTGGCCTGCTATCCGGAAAAACACGAAGAGTCGCCAAACCCCGAAAGCGACCTCTACTGGCTGAAACGGAAACAGGACATCGGAGCGCAATATGCCGTCACCCAGCTGTTTTACGACAACCAGAAATATTTTGCCTTCGTAGAGAAAGCACGGCAGGCCGGCATAACCATACCCATCATTCCCGGCATCAAACCTCTGCGCAGGAAGGCACACATCAGCCTGCTGCCCAAAACTTTCAAGGTAGACCTGCCTGAAGACCTGGTCCGCGAAGCCATGAAATGCGAGACCGATGAGGATGTAAACCGCGTAGGCATAGAATGGTGCATATGCCAGTGCCGCGAACTCATGGCGCATGGCGTGCCCAGCCTACACTTCTACACAGCCTCGGCCGTAGACAGCGTGCGCGAGGTGGCGGCTGCCGTGTACTAACCTTCCCAGACACACATACTCCATGTTCTGCTTTAGAGACATCATAGGACAAGACAACGCCAAACAACACCTGCTGGCCGAGGCCCGCGAGGGACGTATTCCCCATGCGCTGCTGTTCTGCGGCCCGCAAGGAGCCGGCAAACTGCCGCTGGCACTGGCCTACGCCCGCTATCTTTGTTGCAAGCATCCTGCGGAAGACGAGGCCTGCGGAAACTGCCCGTCCTGCCATAAATGGGACAAGCTGGTACATCCCGACGTGCACTTTATGTTCCCCATAGTAAAGAACACCAAGACAAAGAAGGAAATATGCGACGACTACCTGCCTGCGTGGCGCAAACTGCTCACAGACAATTGGCCGGGATACTTCGGTATGAACCGCTGGCTTGACATGATGGACGCCCCAAACGGACAACCCATAATCTACGCACGCGAAAGTGACGAGATAACGCGCAAGCTAAGCTTCAGACCCAGCGGAAACGGATACCGGTTCATCCTGATATGGCTGCCTGAAAAAATGCATGAAGCCTGCGCCAACAAACTGTTGAAACTGCTTGAAGAGCCACCGGAACACACCATCTTCCTGCTGGTGAGCGAAGAGCCCGAACGCATACTGCCCACCATAGTGAGCCGAACGCAACGCTTCAGCATGGGTCCCGTAGCCACAGATGACATGGCCGAAGCCTTACAACGCCTCTACGGACTACAGCCCGACGAAAGCCGGACCATAGCCCACCAGAGTGAAGGCAACGTGATAAAAGCGCTGGATTCGCTCAAGACAGACGAAGATAACAGGCTGTACTTTGACCTCTTCGTAAGCCTGATGCGGCTTGCCTACCAACGAAAGATACGCGAGCTGAAAACATGGAGCGAAGAACTGTCGGGCATGGGAAGGGAAAAACAGAAAGCCTTTCTGGACTACAGCCAGCGGATGACGCGAGAGAATTTCATCTACAACCTGCACCAGCCACAGATGAATTACATGACCCTGAAAGAAAGCGAATTCGCTTCAAGATTCGCCCCTTTTGTCAACGTACGCAATGTCAGAGGCATAATGGACGAACTGAGCGAAGCGCAGGTACACATAGAGCAGAACGTCAACGCGCGCATGGTATTCTTTGACTTCGCGCTGCAGATGATCATGCTGCTCAAGACCTGATATCAACAACGATTACGCCAATACACATTTTTAATATATAACATCATACAAGACAGCATAATGGATTTCACACTAAATAACGGAAATATAAGCCTCTGCTGCAAAGGATGCGGCAGACAAGACAAACAGCTGAACACATACGACTGGCTGGCCGACATACCGGGCAATGCCGAAGAGACCGAGCTGGTGGAAGTGCAGTTCAAGAACACACGTAAAGGATACTACCGCAACAGCAATCACCTGCCGCTGGAAAAAGGAGACATAGTGGCCGTGGAAGCCTCACCCGGACACGACATAGGTGTGGTGACGCTGACCGGAAGGCTGGTACCCTTGCAAATGCGGAAAGCCAACCTGAAAAGCGAAACCGACATAAAGCGCGTCTACCGCAAAGCCAAGCCCGTGGACATGGAAAAATACGAAGAAGCCAAGTCGCGCGAGCACAGCACCATGATACACTCCAGACAGATAGCAAAAAACCTGAACCTGAACATGAAGATTGGCGACGTGGAGTACCAGGGCGACTGCAACAAAGCCATATTCTACTATATTGCCGATGACCGCGTAGACTTCAGGCAACTCATCAAAGTACTGGCCGATGTGTTCAAAGTGCGCATAGAGATGAAACAGATAGGAGCCCGGCAGGAAGCCGGACGCATAGGCGGAATAGGACCATGCGGAAGAGAACTGTGCTGCGCCACATGGATGACCTCCTTCGTATCCGTATCCACCAGTGCCGCACGCCTGCAGGACATCTCGCTCAATCCGCAAAAACTGGCCGGACAATGCGCCAAACTGAAATGCTGCCTCAACTACGAGGCCAACAGCTACATTGAAGCACAAAAAAGACTGCCGTCGAAAGAAATCGTACTGGAAACCAAAGAGGCGTCATACTACTTTATAAAAGCAGACATACTGAACAATATGGTAAGCTATGCCACCGAAAAGAACGCCTCCTCCAATCTGACGACCATCAGCGGGAAACGGGCTTTTGAAATCATAGGCATGAACAAACGTGGCATAAAACCCGAATCGCTGACCGAAAGTTCCCGAGAGGCAGAGTCCAGAAAATCTGTAGACTTGGTAGAACAGGAAAGCCTCACACGCTTTGACAAAAACAAAAAGAGCAGGCAGAACGCCGAATCTTCGCGCAACAAGAAGAAAAAGAAGGCTAAACAAGCGGCAAAAAAGACCGAGAACGGACAAGTCCAGACAGCAACAGCCGTACCCGACGAAAAGAACCAGACCAAGCAGCAAGCCAAACAACAACAGCCAAACAAACCAAGCAACAACGGACGCAACAAAAAGGACAACCGGAACAAAGGCGAGACACGTAACAACAAACCTGAAAACGGCGGAAATGACAAAGCCGACAACACACCGCAACAGACACAACAGGACATCCAATGAAAAGGCAAAGCCACGCAAGACGGGACAAGACCAAGGTAACGGTAGCGGCACTGTCACTGGCTACCTGCCTTGGCCTCATGGCCTGCAATACAAGCGGAGAAGACGTGGTGTACCACCATTTCCAGTCCCTTCCTACAGAAGGATGGGACAAGGAGGATACGCTGTATTTTGAAGCCACCATTCCCGACTCACAAACTTACTACATGCTTACGGTAGAGATAAGACATACTACAGAATATGCTTACCGCAACCTGGACATCAGCCTGCTTTACCCGACCAGCCCAACCGACAGCACAGGCAAAACCACGCCTGAACACACTGACACACTGAGCCTCATACTGGCCAACGAAGAAGGAAAATGGAACGGGAAAGGCTGGGGAGGACTCTACCAGGCTGAATTTCCCACAAAAAACATACGCATCACCACTTCGGGCACGTACCGGTTCCGCCTGGCTTACAGCTTCAGCGACACAACACTGCAAGGCCTGAATGACATAGGCATCAGATTACAGCGCACACAACACGTCACCACATCACACCAACATACGTCCCCGTCCGGCATCAATACGCAAGAAGATGAAAAGCAAGAGGGTGAACCCCCACAACGATGAGCCCCCGTAACTGAAAAACGGCAAAGGAATGCCTATGACCGGAGTCAGTCCCAGCACCATGCCTACATTGATAAACAGGTGAAACAGGAAGATACTCAAAACCGAATAGCCATACACTCTGCCAAAAGGCGAATGCTGCCGTTCGGCCAGCACAATAAGCCGCAAGATAAAGACAAGGTACAACACGAGAACCGTTGCCGCCCCTACGAACCCCTCTTCTTCACCCACCGTGCAGAAAATAAAGTCAGTGTCTTGCTCGGGCACATACTTCAGTTTGGTCTGCGTACCGTTAAGGAATCCCTTTCCCGCCAATCCGCCGGAACCTATGGCTATCTTTGACTGATTGACATTGTAACCTGCGCCCGTAAGGTCTTCCTCCAACCCCAACACGACCTTAATGCGCATCTGCTGGTGCGGTTCAAGCACTTTGTTGAAAAAATAATCACTGGAATATAAGAAGCCAATGGAGCTCAACGCAAACAGCCCGATAAGCAAGTAATGCCAATGCCTGTCTCCCAAAGCCAAGTAAAAAAGGCAAGCCAGCAACACGGCACAAAGTCCCCACTGTACCCACACCAGATTGAAAGGTACCAGATAAAGTGAAACCAGATAAGCCAACAGTGTCACCATAGCCGTCAGTCCTATCATATAGCATGCCAGCCTGACGTTCCGCTTATATACCCACACCATCCCGGCCGCAAACAATAAGATAAGGGAAAGCACCACAAACTCGCCTAACGGCGTAGGCGTATTCCCCACCATGACATCGGCATAACGTATGCCAACTACAAAATAAATTACCGCACATACTCCTGCAAACAAAACCACCCCCGGCATTCCCTCACGATAGAGCATAAGCGAAAAAGCCAGATAGACCAACGCCGACCCCGTCTCACGCTGCAATATAATGAGGCACATGGGGAAAAGAATAAGAAAAGCTACCATCAGGCAATTCTTCCAGTTTTTCATGCTGAAGGAATAAGCGCTCATATACTTGGCCAATGCCAGCGCGGTGGCAAACTTGGCGAACTCCGCAGGCTGCAGACTTACCGGTCCCAGTATGAGCCACGAGCGTGAGCCTTTGGTGTCGGGCGCAATAAAGATGGTCACCACCAGCAACAGGATTAATGCCATGTAGATGAAATAAGAAAAAGTATCGTAAAACAAATCGTCAAGCATAAGCAACACAAAGCCCAAGCCGAACGAACAGACAATCCATACGAACTGCTTCCCGGCACGTGTGGAGAAATCAAGGAACTCAGGGTTGCCATAGCTGTAGCTGGCACCACACACACTGAACCATCCACACACTACCAGCAACAGGTAAATGACTACCGTTGCCCAGTCAAGCGACTTCCAAATGCTATCTCTCCTCGTTACCATAGATTATAGTCCTGTTACTTATATCCTCGGCCAGTTTCCCGTTCTCCTCAGACAGCTGCCCATGCAGATACTGGTCCATCATCAGTCCGCCGATAGGGACTCCGTATGTGGCCCCCCAACCTCCGTTTTCCACGTAGACCACTATAGCGATTTTCGGATTATCCATTGGAGCAAAACCCATAAATACAGAATGGTCCTTACCATGCGGATTCTGCGCCGTTCCTGTCTTGCCGCAAGCCTCCACATCAGGAAGCAACGTCGCCAGCATCCGGCAGGTAGCTCCGGCCGGACTTCCTGCCACAGCCGCACGCATACCTTTGACGATGTCTTCGTAATGTGCTCTTTCCACTACAGGAGTGCGCACGGTACGATATATACTGTCAAGCTGACAGCCCTCAATATCTTTCACCACATGAGGAGTTATGAAGTGTCCCCTGTTAGCAATGGTGGCACCCAGATTGGCAATCTGCAAAGGTGTGGCCAGAATCTCCCCCTGACCTATGGAAATGCTTATGACCGTCAGCCCGTTCCATGAGCCACGATACACCCGGTCGTACGTTCCGGCATTGGGAATGAACCCACGCTGCTCGCCCGGCAAATCCACCCCCAACCGGTATCCGAATCCTTGGGACACCATGTTGTCCTTCCACACGGTAAGGGCCTTCTGGGGAGAACCGTATTTCTCATCGCCCAGCATCCTATACAGTCCCCAGCAAAAATATGCATTACATGAAGTGGCTATGGCCGGTATAAGCGACACGGGAGAAGCGTGTCCGTGGCATCCCACATGCAATCCGCGATAACTGAATCCGTGCGAGCAAGGGAATTGTGGAGAATCGGCATGTATGATATCCTCCTGCAAAAAGGCAAGAGCCTGTGCCGTCTTGAACGTGGATCCCGGAGGATAGGTTCCCATTATGGCACGGTTCAACAAAGGTTTCTGCCTGTCTTTCTCAAGCAGGTTATGGTTCTTCCCACGCTGGCGTCCAATCATCAGGCTGGGATCAAAAGTGGGCGAAGAGACCATGCACAAGATGTCTCCCGTAGCCGGCTCTATGGCCACAATAGAACCTATCTTGTTCTTCAGCAGACGTTCGCCCAACATCTGCAGTTCTATATCAAGCCCTAAAGTAAGGTTTTTGCCCGGTACTGCCGGACGGTCATACTGTCCATCCATATAATGCCCCTGGATACGCCCGTGCGCATCACGCAACAACACCTCCACGCCTTTCTCTCCCCGGAGATATTTTTCATAGGAACGCTCTATCCCTTGTTTGCCTATATAGTCGCCCTGCACATAATAGTCATCCGCCTCCAGTTCCTTTCTGGACACCTCACCTATGTCACCCAGCACATGGGCCGCCGAATTATAAGCATATTCCCGTATGGTACGCCGCTGTATGGAAAAACCAGGAAACTTGAACAGCTTTTCCTGAAACACCCCACATTCTTCAGCGGAAAGTTGGGTCATGAATGTCTGCTGAGTATAATGCGAATAGCCGGGATTCTTCCGACGGTCGCGCACATCGGCCATCCTCTTTTCGAACTGTTCCACCGTAATGCCTAACGTACGGCAGAAGTCAAGCGTATCCAGCTCGGACACTTCACGCGGAACAAAGGTTATGTCATATGCCGGCTGATTATATACCAGCAGTTTCCCGTTGCGGTCATATATCGCCCCGCGTGAAGGATATTGGGTCTTGTTAAGGAAAGCATTGCTGTCTGCATACTTCTTGTATTCATCGCTCAATATCTGCAAATCGAACAGGCGGCACAAGAAAACCGTCACAATGACAATGGCCACAAGAGCCACCACGTATTTCCTTTTCTCGTATGTATAGTCTTTTGCCATTATCTGCCCAAACCTTTCTTCCGGCAAGGGAAAAGCACCCTTTCTGCCTTACTCCTTTTCATTGCCTCCTACATATGCCTTCTATGGCCATCAGACAAACCGCCGTAAGTGCCACGCTGGATACGATATGAAGTGACAACGTCCCCAAATGTACAAACGAAAAATATTCCAGCGACAACAACGCCGTATGATGCACCAGGACACAAGCTGCCACATACTTGAAAAAGCCACCTGTCCCCATACTACGGAAGCCCGGCTCTATGCCTTCCACCATATCACGCAGAGAGAACAGAGGCAATATTGCCGGACGCACAAAAGCGAGCAACACCGAAGAAGCCGCGTTCATCCCCGGAGTGTCGGAAAACACGTCTACCGCCAGTCCTACAGCAAAAGCCCAAAGCATAAGCTCATTGCGCGATGTGTTGGAACTGAATTTAAGTATCAGATAGATATAAAGGAAAGGCGTGGCATAGCCGCCTATGTGCACATTGTTCAGTATGAGTACCTGCAACAGTACCAGACCGACAAACCAGCCCAACCTATGTATATAATTAAGAAGCAACTTTCTTTCCGTTTGACAGTAGAACCTATTTGATTTTTCCTTTTATGATTTTTATTCCGTCTGTTCTTGGACAAAAATCAAGCAGGCTCTTAGTTATACAAAATATATAAAGATTTTCCGGACAGACGGCAGAATCCGGCCCACTCTTGCAGCCGTCACTCCTTTCCATCGGCCATTTGCTCCAACAGCTGCTGCTCGTCCTGCCTTTCCCTTCTGAGCACACGTACATTGTTCAACCGGCCAAAGTCGGTAGCCAGCCTTATTTTCAGCAAATAGGAAAGGCCGTCGTGCGAGTCAGACAGACTGTCTATCACGCCGACCATCAGTCCTTCGGGGAATACGGCCGAATAGCCGCTTGTCACCACAGTATCTCCTGCACTGAACTCGGCATGACGGGGCAAATCCCTCAGATAGGCCACACGCGAATCGCCTCCGTCCCATTTCAGATAGCCAAAATAATGGCTCCCTACGATGCGGCAGCTCAGGCTGGACTTGCTGTTGAGCAACGACATGACCAGCGCATAATGGGCCGACGTCTTGTAGACAATGCCCACCACACCGTTAGGCCCCACCACACCCATCTCAGGACGGATGCCGTCTTTTGCCCCTTTGTCCAGCGTGATATAGTTATCCGGCAGATTGAGCGAGTTCTTGATGACATGCGCACCAAGCACCGTATCCACACCCGGCAAAGCCGCCCGTGTCCACACCGAATCGCCTTTCATACCAAGCATCTCTTCCAAAGCCGCCACCTTATGTTCCAAACAAAGATTCCGCGCAAGCAGGTCGGCATTCTCGGCCTTCAAGTGAAAGTAAGAGGTGATGCCGGACGCCAAGCGGTAAATGCCTCCGCTTGCCGCACCTGCCGATGTGAAGAACACGCTCTGCTGGTAATTGTTGAAACGGAACAGCAAGACAAGACTCACCGCCTCAAGCAGCAAGAACACCAGCCAATAGTTATACCGGAGCAAAAAATTCAGCAGATTGCGCATGACTCGTCTGTCTGTTACAGTATGTATAAGACACGTAGAAGACTCACCTCATGAGGAACGAATAGTTGTTCACGTTCTTCAGCGCTATACCCGTACCTTTCGCTACGGCATGCAAGGGATCTTCGGCTATGTGGAACGGAATGTTTATCTTATCCGTCAACCGTTTGTCCAGTCCTCTGAGCAAAGCGCCGCCTCCGGCCAGATAGATTCCGTTGTGCACAATATCGGCATACAATTCCGGCGGAGTGTTCTCCAGCGCGCTGAGCACAGCTGTCTCTATACGTGAAATGGATTTCTCCAGACAGTGCGCTATCTCCTGATAGCATACGGGCACCTCCATAGGCAGAGCCGTGATGCGGTTCGGTCCGTGCACTACGTAGTCTTCAGGCGCATCCTCGCCCAAATCGGTCAGCGCGGCTCCCACGTGTATCTTGATGCGTTCAGCCATACGTTCGCTTATCTTCACATTATGCTGACGGCTCATATACTCCTGAATGTCTGCCGTAAGGTCATCGCCTGCTGTCTTTATAGAGTTGTTGGACACGATTCCCCCCAGTGAAATGACGGCTATCTCAGTAGTCCCTCCACCTATGTCCACTACCATGTTACCTTCAGGCGCCTGTACGTCAATGCCTATGCCTAAGGCTGCCGCCATAGGCTCGAATATAAGGTACACATCGCGTCCTCCGGCATGTTCGGCCGAGTCGCGCACGGCACGCAGCTCCACTTCCGTGGAACCGGAAGGCACCCCTATCACCATACGCAACGAAGGCGAGAAAAGCCTGCGTCTGGGATGCGCCATTCTGATGAGGCCGCGAATCATCTGCTCACAGGCATAGAAGTTGGCTATCACTCCGTCGCGCAGCGGGCGGATGGTGCGTATGTTGTCATGTGTCTTCTCATACATCATCTTGGCTTTCTCGCCCACCGCTATCATCTTGTCTGTACGACGGTCCAAGGCTACGACCGAAGGCTCATCCACCACAATCTTACCGTCAGTGGTGATGATGGTATTGGCCGTGCCCAAGTCCATTGCTATCTCTTGTGTAAAGGAAAACAATCCCATTATGTTTTTTGAGAATTAAGAATGAAGAAAAATGTAAAATTGTGCTATAATGCAGAATGAAGAATGAAGGATGAAGGATGAAGGGTGCACACATACCCTCCTTGATGTGTGGGGGGCGTGACATTCCTTCATGCCTCGTTCTTCATTCTCCCATCCAGGCTTAATGTTTGAAGTGACGGTAGCCTGTTGTCACCATGGCCATGTCGTGCTCATTGCAGAAATCAAAGGTAAGCTGGTCCTTTATGCTACCCCCTGGCTGGATGACAGCCGTTATTCCTTCGGCATGGGCTATCTCCACGCAGTCGGGGAAGGGGAAGAAAGCATCACTCGCCATTACGGCGCCATGCAGGTCAAAGCCGAAGCTCCGGGCCTTCTCTATGGCTTGCTTCAAGGCATCCACACGGCTGGTCTGTCCCACTCCGCTGGCCAGCAGTTGGCCGTTCTTGGCCAGCACTATGGCATTGGATTTGGAGTTCTTCACTATTTTGTTGGCAAAAAGCAAGTCTTCCGTCTCTTCCGCCGTAGGAGCCTTGCGGGTCACTACGGTAAGGTCTTCCTGCGTCTCCACCTTCAGGTCGCGGTCCTGTGCCAGCACGCCGTTGAGCAACGAACGGAACTGTTTGCGGGGTAACTCCACGCCGGGCTTGCGCACCAATATGATGCGGTTCTTTTTCTGTCCCAGAATCTCTATGGCATCCACATCATAGTCAGAAGCGATTATCACTTCAAAGAATATCTTGTCTATGGCTTCGGCTGCCTCCTTGTCCACCACGGCATTGGTCACTATCACTCCGCCAAATGCCGATACGGGGTCCCCGGCCAACGCATCGTTCCATGCGGCCAGCAAAGTAGGACGTGTGGCCAGTCCGCAAGCGTTATTGTGCTTCAGTATGGCCAGGGTGGAAACGCCGTCCGCCTGTCCGAACTCGTCAATCAGTCCGATGGCCGCATCAATGTCAAGCAGGTTGTTATAGGAGATTTCCTTACCGTGAATCTGGTCGAACATAGCATCCAGATGGCCATAGAAGCAGCCTTTCTGGTGAGGATTCTCCCCATAGCGCAAAGTCTTGGGATTATTGGCCGAGCAACGGAATGCGCTGCCTTCGCCTCCGTCAAAGTAGTTGAAGATGGCGGTGTCATAGTGCGAGGACACGCCGAAAGCCTCTTTGGCAAACCAGCGCCGTTCTTCCAGCGTAGTCTGCGCCCCGTGTTCCATCAGCATGTCGCGGAAAGGCTGGTACTGGGCCTGCGAAGCGATGATGACCACGTCGTTGAAGTTTTTGGCCGCAGCACGTATGAGCGATATGCCGCCTATGTCAATCTTCTCTATGATGTCCACTTCGGGTGCCCCACTGGCCACAGTGGACTCAAAGGGATAAAGGTCTACAATGACAAGGTCTATCTCGGGTATTTCATATTTTTCCACTTGCTGGCGGTCCTGTTCCACATCGCGGCGGCACAATATCCCGCCGAAAATCTTGGGGTGCAATGTCTTTACACGTCCGCCCAGGATGGACGGATAGGTAGTGAGGTCTTCCACCGCACGGCAGGGATATCCCAATGATTCAATAAATTGCCGTGTTCCTCCGGTTGACAGGAATTCCACACCCTCTTCGTGCAGTTTGGTGATGATTTCATCCAAGCCTTCTTTGTGGTATACAGATACCAGCGCTCTTTTGATACGTTTTGTTTCTGACATTTTTCTTGAACAAAATTAATGAATACGCGTATGATTAATTATGTGGGGCAAAGTTACGAAAATACTTCTTTGGCCATTGCATAAGGCAAGGTTTTTAACGGCTTTTTTTAGAGCAAAAGCTCCTGCCATAAAAAACGGAAGACTCCAAGCTACAAGGCGGCTTCTCCGGTCCGGCCGGGAAAAGCAAGGAAGCCGGACCTTCAGCCTGTTCCCGCATCCGGGTGAAAGGCTGCCGGTCCGGCTTCCTGTCTCAGTTTCCAGGAGGAGAATCCCCTGGCTCATTTTTTATGTCCCGCCGCTTACCAGATAGACACGCGTTTGTCCTCCGGCAAGAACATAGGATCGTTCTCGGTAATGTGGAAAGCCTCATACCAGGCATTTATATGGGGCATCTGTCCGTTGACGCGCCATTCACCCAAAGAGTGCACATCCATCTTGGTCAGGTAGTTCACAAATTCGGGGCGCACATTGTTGGCCCATACCCCGGCATAAGCCAGGAAGAAGCGTTGTTCGGGAGTCAGCCCGTCCACCGTAGGCAGCGGGTTGCCGGCAGTGGCTTTCTTGAACGCCTGATAAGCCACCTGCAGGCCTCCGTAGTCGGCAATGTTCTCGCCCAGCGTCTGCTTGCCGTTGGCATGCAGTCCGGGAGCCACCTGAATGCTGTCAAAGAAGTTCACCATCACCTGTGCACGTTCGTTGAAACGCTCGGCATCTTCGGCCGTCCACCAGTCTTTCAGGTTGCCTTCCTTGTCGTACTGACGGCCTTGGTCGTCGAACCCGTGAGTCATCTCATGGCCTATGACCACACCTATGGCGCCGTAATTGAAGGCGTCATCGGCATTCATGTCAAAGAAAGGCGGTTGCAGTATGCCGGCGGGGAAACAAATCTCGTTAGTGGTGGGGTTATAATAAGCGTTTACAGTCTGCGGAGTCATGTGCCATTCTTCCTTGTCCACGGGCTTTCCGGCCTTGGCCATGTTCTCGTCGCTTGCCCACACGATGGCGCGCTCTATGTTGGCATAGAAGGAATCGTCCTTGATGTCCAGTGTGGAATAGTCCTTCCACTTATCGGGATAGCCTATCTTCACATGGAAAGCGGCCAGTTTCTCCAGCGCGCGGGTCTTGGTGCTGTCACCCATCCACTCCAGGTTCTTGATGCGCTCGCCCAAAGCGTCCTGCAGGTTCTTCACCAGAGCCACCATGCGCTCCTTGGAAGCTGCGGGAAAATATTTCTCCACATACAGCTGACCTACAGCCTCGCCCAGCACGCCACTTACGGTAGACACGGCACGTTTCCAGCGGGGCTGCATCTCCTGGGTTCCGTTCATGGTGCGGCTGTAGAAGTCGAAGTTCTGTTCCACAAAGTCATCGCTCAGGCAGGCAGCGGCATGGTCTATGAGCTTCCACTGCAAGTAAATCACCTGTTGGTCTACGGGAAGGGTATCCAGCACCTTGACGGCCTCGGCCAGCGCCTCGGGTTGGCCCACGATGATTTCCTTCACATCCTTCAGGCCCAGGTTGGTGAGGTAAGCGTCCCAGCCGAAAGAAGCATACTGTTTCTTTATGTCGTCCAGCGTCATTTTGTTGTAGTTGGCGTGCGGGTCACGCAGCTCCACCATGCTGCGGAAAGCCTTGGCCAGACGTGTCTCCACATCCATCACCACGTCACGTCCCTTTTGTGCGGCAGCCTCGTCGAATCCGGCCAGCTGGAGCATCTTCACCACATGTACCTTGAAAGCCTCGCGCACCTTGGTCGTGGCCTCGTCCTCGGCCAGGTAATAGTCGCGCTCGCCCATGCTCAGTCCGGCCTGGCTGGTGTACACGGCGTTCATCCCGCTGTTCATCTGGTCGGCACCCACTCCTGTGCCCAGATAGCTGGTGATGCCCCTGCGCTCCAGCGAGCCAAGCAGCGCATACACTTCGCTCTTGTCCTTCAGTGCGGCAATCTCTTCCAGTTCGCCTTTGATGGGAGCCACACCGTCCTGGTTCAGCTTCACGCTGTCCATGGCCACATTGTAGAGCACACTTATTTTCTGTGCTACGGAGCCTTCCTCATGACTGCCGTTGGCCAGTTCCTCTATAAGTCCCTGCATCTGCTTGCGGTTGTTCTCGGACAATATGGTGAAAGAGCCATACTGCGGATACTCGGCGGTAAGCGGGTGGTTCTTCATCCAGCCTCCGCAGGCATACTGATAGAAGTCGGTACCAGGCAAAGCCGTGGTGTCAAGGTTGGCCAGATCAATGCCTATGGTCTGCCCCGTCTTGCCACTGTTGCACGAAGCCAGCATAGCGCAGGCAGCCGCAACGGAAAGATAATGTTTCAAATTCATAATTAAAATATTTAAAGATTGATTAGTGTACTTCATTCGGGCAGCAAAGGTACACATTTCAAGTGTAAAGTACCTGCATCGGAAGCGTTTTTTACAGGAGAAAGAGGAAGGAGAAGGCATTCCCGCATAAACAGGTTCCATGCAGACGTAGCTTCTTCCCTGTCATGGCTGCACGGCAATGCGCACAAGCTTTACCATCATCATCGTGGATGATACATACCATCATCAGGGATGACGCCTGGTATCATCCCTGATGATGTCAGATGTTGTCTATGAGTTCAGCTGAGGAAGCGTATGCCGAAGCCCGGAGTCGTATTGGGATAAAGCCTTCCGCGTTCCAGCTTGTAACCGGAGAAGCAGATGTCTGCAGAGAAGCAGGTCACGCCCTCAATGGTCGGCGTATTGCCGTAGGCCGCAGCCAGATGGGTGCTGTAACATGTCTTCACAAAGTCGCCCCATGAATGCGGCGACGCCATCATGCCCATCTCCTTCAATCTGGGCATCAGCTTACGCCACGGAGTGAAGCCGTAACCCATCACATCTTCCAGATAGATGTCCAACAGCCGTTCCTTACCGAGACGGAAGTTCAGCTCGCGGTCAGGATTGGCCTCACCGTCGCCCAACAGCGTATTGCGCCGTCCGTGAGCCAAGCACCACTCTTTCAGTCGGGCATAGTCGTCCCGGGTTTCCCGGAAAGGTTCCTCTATCCAGAACAGGGGGATGTCCTCTATCCCTTTCAGATACTCTATGAAGTAATCGCAGGTGAAGGCATCGTTGCCGTCCACCAGGATGTCACAGTCAGGAAAATTGTCGTATATAAGCCGGGTGACCGCTATATCCGTCTTCAAGCCCTCGTCCTTGGACATCCACTTTCCTCCGCGCCCTATCTTGACCTTGAGCTGACGGTATCCGTAGTTGTAGTCATACAGGCAGTTTTCCAATATCCGCCCCAATCCTCCGGGTTTTTCGGCTGGATCCATTTCGTCAAAATAAATCATGCCCGAGTAGCACGAGGTGAGCACAGGATTGTCCTTCCCGCTGATGAGAGCATAGACGGGCTTGGAGAGGATGACACCCGCCAGGTCGTGCAGGCAGACATCGAACACATAATCGGCCTCATCCAACGTCCCCACTGCCGGAGCGAACACTTCGGCCACGCTTTTCCCTCGGATGGCAGAAAACCTCTTCTCCGCCTCTTCACGGCTACCCCGCACCAGTCCCATGCCTTCGGCTCCCTTATCCGTAACCAGCTGGCAGAACGTAAGGGAAGGACCGGTCCCGTGATGTCCGAGGCGGGAGTTGCGTCCTACAAGGCGGGGATATTTCAGCTGTGCCGAACGAAAGCGCAGTTCTTCAATCTTGTGATAAGAAAGCTCGTTCTTGGCATGCTGGTCTCCATAAATGTTTTCTGCAAACAAAGCCGCAGGAGTGGCTGCGGCCACCGATGCCGTAGCCGCGAGCTTCAGGAAATGTCTTCTTTTCATAATTCTCATGCATATTTATTTGATTTGTAAAACCTTAGAAAACAGATAATCACTCACGCCCGCAATTTCTATGCCTATGCGGGCATAAAGGACAGGATAAGAAGAGAGGTCATCAAGCTCCATCTCTATCTGCAATCCGGCCGATGCAGACGGGTTGGCGAGATTCACGCGGCTGA
The DNA here is from genome assembly GCA_949296415.1 of uncultured Bacteroides sp. Classification (GTDB taxonomy): domain Bacteria; phylum Bacteroidota; class Bacteroidia; order Bacteroidales; family Bacteroidaceae; genus Bacteroides. The sequence goes on from CASFQC010000003.1 coordinate 39,804, forward strand.
CCGAGCTTACATCGTCCACAAACTGCGTGTTGTTCACCAACAGGAAAGCCGACGTGACCGCCCGTCCTGAAGTGATTTCCTCCAAATCGAAACGTGCGACCAACCGGTTGCCGTCAACAGAAAACCTCTCATTGCGTATCAGCCAATAAGGCTCTACCTGATACTCGCAAGTGGTATTGCCGCCCACCGTAAGATGCACCGTATCGCGGTGATTGACCCACGGACCGTTCTTATCACGCGTAACCAGCTTATATTCACCATTGAACAGCAGGGCCTGGAAAGTGCCGTCCTGCGACACGTTGACCGGAATAGGGTCTTTCTTCCCGAAGCCGTCCTGATAAAGCTGCATCTGGACTTTCGCCCCGCTCCCACGCACGCCGATATATTCACCCTGATACGTCAGCCTGCCGTAAAGCACAGATTCCGGCCCGTCAAAATTGTCAAAACGGTTACAACCTTGCAAGATACAGAAAACAACGGTCGCTGACAACATATAAAATATTATGGAATTGTATTTCATAGCCGCATTTTTTAGATTAATAGATTAGACACATTATTGATAGGGATTCTTCGTCAGATTCGGATTGTTGTTGAGCCACTCCTGATCCATGAAATTGTAGTAGTTCCTCAGTTGGAAATAGCGTGGATAAGGAGCCATATACGCCTTCTTTTTTTCAAAGACCCATTTCCCGTCCCTCGGATCTCCGGGCTGGTGTATAACATAGGGGAAAAGCACATACAATACGGCCTGGGGATTGTTCTCATCTCCGTTCCATATCTTGTGCGCCAGCCTCCACCGCTTCAGGTCCCACCAACGGTGGTTCTCAAAAGCGAACTCCACCCTACGCTCGCGTACTATGTCGTCCAGCGTGACGGAGGCGAGCGGCTGGATACCTGCCCGTTCGCGCACCTGATTGATATAGGTCACCGCTGCAGGGTCGCCTAGTTCCATGGCAGCCTCTGCGGCAATGAGCAGGATTTCCGCATACCTGAACTGCACGTACCATACTTCGCTTCCGCGCGATATGGTTCCGGCAGAAGTCGTCTCGTCAAGATACTTGCGGATATTGAAACCGCTTTTGTTAATGTTGTTGTCACTGTTCTCCACCGGACCGTTCAGCGCGGTGATGACATTGCCTTCTTCATCCGTACTACCGCAAGTGCCGGTCTCCGTCTGCCATACGCCGTCCTTCAGATATTTCCTCCCTGCCTGGAACAGTACTTTCCCGCCTTTGAACTCCGCTCCGGGATAAACGACCGTTCCCCAGAGGCGGGCATCCTTACCGGCAAACGCATCTTCGGGACTGTCGTAATACACATAATCCCCGTCCGGCCCGTTAGTCCGGATTGTCCCGTCACGGTTATCGGCATATTCGAAATCCTCCACCAGGTTCAGCACAGGTGTCATGACGCTTCCTCCCTGGTCTTCCTTAGCGGAAATCATAATGTTGTTTGTGGTAAACTGATGCGTCAGTCCCGGATACTTATAATCCGTAGCCCAAATCACTTCCACATTATTTTCCTTGACGGTGACCGCGTTATAAAAGTTCCTGCCCTTGTCCTCCTCAGTGTCCTGCAACCGGTACTTGCCGCCCTCCATCACTTCCTTACAGGCCTGCAAGGCAATCTCATAATACCTTTCAGCTTCAGAAGCGTCAATGCCGATTTCCCCATTGGCTGTGCGTACAGGCTCTTCCATCAGACTGTTGTATCGGGCTATGGACGCCGCATAGAGCGCGGCCCGTGCCTTCAAAGCCAAGGCTGCCCACTTCGTAGCCCTTGCTGCATTGACGGAAGGTTCTTCGGGCAACATACCGTCTTCCACAATCTCCGTACATTCGCCAATCACATAGTCATAGGAATCTTTTTCAGTAGCCCTGGGCAACCGCAATGTCTCTATATCCATCCCTGGCGTATATTCCATTACCTGATCGCCGACCAGCGGAATGCCGCCAAGCCCGCGTATGGTATTGAAATATGTCCACGCCCTCAGGAACCTGACTTCCCCTTCGAACCGCATCTTCTCCTCCACGCTCAGGCCGGAATTTCGGATACTTTGCAGCAACTGGTTGATATTCCGTATCAGAGTGTACGGATAGATGCGCCACAGGTCATCGGCAAAGCTTGCGGTCTGGTCCGGTCCTCCATTGGACAGGCAAGCCTCATCCAAACAAATAAACGAATTGCTGTCCTCCAGTTTCTGCCCCCATCTGGCACGGCCATATATGTTGGCCAGTGCAGACATTATCATTTTCGGGTCGCCGAACACATCCTCGTCAGAGAGCAACTGGTCAGGCTTCCTATCCAAAAAGCCTGAACAAGACACCAAAGCCATAAGTATGGCAGCAAAGCAAAAAAATCTATATGTTTTCATACTTTCAGAATTTTATGTTAAAGCCCAAACTGATAAGTCTCGTAGTAGGATACTGCATGCCTGAGTTGGATACGACTTCCGGGTCTATCCCGTCTATGTTGGCCAGATAGAAAAGATTCTCCCCGGAAAGATACAGACGTATGTTCTGTGCCCTCAACATCTTATTCACAGCTTCAGGCATCGTATACCCCAATTCAAAGTTTTTAAGTTTGATATATGTCACATTGTGTGTCCAAAAAGCACTCTTCCAGTAATTGCTATGGTCTCCGTTGCCGGCAAGCATGGTCGGGTATTTGCCCGGAATCAGCTCGCTTGCCGGATCCGAGGGGTCACTCAGATGCCATTGGTCTTCCAACATGAACTGTGCGGAATTTCCACCGTTTGTAAAAGGTACACGTAATTCGCGGTCTTGAGTCCATGTCGTGCAACTGGCTCCCGTAAAATCCATGGCCCAATCAAAGCCCTTCCACTGAAAAGCGAAATTCAATCCGAAGTTAAGGGCCGGCAGACTTCCTTCCGTATATCCTATAGGACGCTGGTCAAGCTCGTTGATAATCTTGTCGCCATTCACATCCTTATACTTTATGTCACCCGGACGTAACGTCTTATTGCCCTGCCGGTCGTTGTCTATGGGATAGGAAGCTATTTCTTCCCATGACTGGAATTGTCCGGCCACCTCATATCCCCAGCTGATGGAATTCATACGGTGGTGTTTTGAGTTCCGGTACTCATCCCACGAGTTTCCGAAAATGGGCTTATACTGTTCCCAGTCAAAATGCCTCGAATAACTGAAATTGCCGCCGACCGAATACACGAAATCACCGGCAGAATGATTCCACGTGACAGAACCGTCTATTCCCCTATGGACATCCGAGTTCAGATTCTCTTCAGGCAAATCAAATCCGGCTTCATCGGGGATAAGCACATCATACCGGGAAGCGGGCAGCCCTGTACGCTTACGATGAAAGAAATCGAACGAGCCCATCAAATGGTTATTGAACAGTCCGAAATCTATCCCCACATCAAATATCTTGGCCTTAATCCAGGATATATTGGTGACCGGCAGGCTGCGCGGCTCAGCTCCGATGTAATATTCCCCATCAAGCACCGCACCGGTCTTGTCGTAATTATATCCGGAAAGGTAATCAAAAGCCGCATAACCATCCACGTTATCGTCGCCCAACAAGCCGTAGGAAGCTCGTATCTTGAAATCACTTACAACCGGAGACAGAAAGCTCCGTTTCCAGAAGTCTTCTTCCGAAATCCTCCATCCTGCGGAGACAGACGGGAACAATCCCCAACGATGGTCAGGAGGAAACTTCCAAGACCCGTCATAACGGGCAGACACTTCCAGCAAATATTTCTGCGCGTAATTATAATGGACCCTACCGATGTAGCCTAACCTTGCCTCGGTCATATCGCCATGATCGTCAAACGAGTCCATCATCTGATAGTCGAACAGATGCAATGAATTGGAGACCGGGACGCCATGCATGTCAAAATAGGGATTGACTTTCTTGAACGACTCCACACTGGCCACCGCATCAATCCCATGCAAGCCGAAAGTCCTGTTATAGGTAAGCTGTATCTGTCCCTTTATCTCTTCCTTACGGTATACGGTTCTCTTCAGGACGGGATTGTCCATGCTGAAAAGAACAGGATAAGTATCCGTATTCTCATCATATCCGTACAACTTGTACGTGTTCTCCTGTGTGTCCGAGTACTTCTGTGAATAAAAATAAGAAAAGAGACCTTTCAGCTTCAATCCTTTCAACAGTTCATATTCCGCCGTGACATTCAGCTGGGCCACCCGATACGTTTCTTCCGACCGTCCGGACACATCATAATTCAGTATGGCAAAGTTACTGTCCCCGTAGGTGGAAGTCTGGGCCGGATACTTCGGATTGTCATTGGCATACGGACGGACCGTAGGCAGATTCCTATACAAGCCTAAGAATGGAGCCTTAATGTCATCCCCAGGAACGCCGGGATGCTTCTTCTGCTCAATGCGTCCGCTGAATTGCGCTCCTATTTTCAACCTGTCAGACACATCCGCCTCTATATTCAACTGGACATTAGTCCGATTGAAATTGCCGTAATTCACAACGACAGACTCCTGTATTGTATTGCTTACACCCATATAGTAACGGATTCTGTCCGAACCTCCCGAAATATTGGCGCCCACGTAAGACTGGGCACTTGTCCGGAAAATGTAATCATACCAGTCAAAGGGCCGGTAACCTTTTTCCGTTCCCTGTTCCCACTTCCGCAAATCCTCCTTAGTATAACGCGGACTCCGGTTCCCTGTAATGGCGTCGGACTGCATGTAACTCCTCACGTAAGTCACAGCGTCAGCCGGTCTCGGATATTGCAGCATAGACTGCCAGCCATAACGGGCGTTAATGTTGACTGTATTCCGGCTCTTCAGCTTGCCTTTCTTTGTAGTCACCACAATAACTCCGTTTGCAGCCTGCAAGCCGTATATGGCGGCAGAGGCATCTTTCAACACAGATATGGACTCTATATCGTTATAGTCAATCTGATTGAACTGGCCCTCATTCTGCTGCACGCCGTCAATGACAAAAAGTGGCGTACCCATGTTACGGATACTGATTTTGGTGGTAGCGCCTGGTCCGTGAGAACCGTCATCCGACCGGAAATTCAGCCCCGCCACCTTTCCGGCCAAGGCTCCGGAGGTGACCGGAGAAGAAGAACGAGCGATTGCCTTGGATTGTACCGTGCTGATGGCTCCTGTCAGCGTAGGTTTCTTCATCCCTGTGCCATAACCGGTGATGACCAACTCATCCAACACATTATTGTCCGCCACCAGACGTACACGCAGATTGGAATTTCCGTCTACAGTGACGCTCCGAGGCAGAAAGCCCACATAGGATATTTCCAAGACATCCCCCCGGGCGCTTCTTATCTCAAAAGCCCCATACATATCTGATACGGCGCCAATGTCTGTACCCTTCAGCTTGATGCTTGCACCGACCAAGGGTTCCCCGGTCTCGTCCATAACTACGCCTTTCACTTGAACCTGCTGCCGGTCCGTACCTTGTCCCGCATTGTCGGTGTCTGAAGCGGAAGTTCCTTTCCGGAACAAAGTCACCTGATTTTTGACAACGGTATAAGCCAGCCGTGTATGTCTCAATATCTTATCCAATATGTCCGGCAAGCTTTTCTGCTTTTCCTGTACCGTTATCCGTTCTTCCAGCATTGGCCTGACGCTATCCGAATACAGGAAGACATATTCACTGTCTGCTTCAATTTGTTTCAGCACATCTCCTATGGTTCCATCTTTTATGCTGACAGACAGCAAGGTGTCATATCTTCCTTGCGCGCTTACTCCACAAGTGCACAGAACCAATGTCCATAAGATGACAAGCCGAACGGCATAACATTTTTTATCAAACCGTTCTTTCGCACAAAACTGATTATTCATACTTTTGCATTAGATTTTGGATTTTTTACTGATGAATTTAAAGTCTCTCGCCGAGCCGGATAATATGCCCCTATTATTCGGCTCTTTGTTTTTCTTACTGTTCTTGTTCCATAGGCAAAATATTTGAAAATCAACACTAATGTTTTTGGGTTATGAGGATGCCGCCACCACACCGCACGAATGTGACGGGAAGCACTTTTGCAATATTTTCCAACGTAATGTCCAAATCAGGAAACAGGACTATTTTCCCGCTGCATTTCAATTCCCGCATGCCTTCTTCCAGCCGGATATCCACATCATAATAGCGGGACAGCTTGCGGACTATCGCGGAAAGGGGCTGGCTTTTAACGGTCAACAGACCATCTTTCCAACAAATGTAATCATCGGCATTGACCCGAGAGGTAAAACATGAGTCCTTCTCCGCCGAGAACATTTCATCCGGCTCCAGAAAAACCGGATGATGCAACCGGGAAGAACTTATTTTCACCTTACCTTGAGCCAACACAAGCGAGTGGGTGTCTTCTCCTTTATAAGCCGACACGTCAAACCGTGTGCCCAACACATGAATGTCAAAGCGGCAAGTGCGCACAACGAAAGGGACATGCCTGTCTTCCGCCACTTCGACATATGCCTCACCGGTAATGACCTCCATTTCCCTTTCATGGGACTTGAAGCGGGCCGGATAGTCCAACGCGGTCTCCGAGTTGACCCATACCTTTGTCCCATCCTCAAAAGACATAAAAAAGGTTTTCCCCCGAGGAACAACCAACACATGCCTCTCATGCCGCCCTACAGAAATGAGCCGGCGCTCCGCGCCCTTTCTGCAGGAAAGCCCCGTTGCCGCATACTGCAAGCCTCCGTCAGACTCTACAGGCAGCATCTGTCCGTCTGCCAGGACAACGGTCACATTGTCTGCCTGCAACAGACTGTCGACATTGACAGACGACTTCAAGTCCGTACAAGGGACTGAGGGGAAAGCTATCCATAACACACTTATGAGAACAGCCACACATGCGGCGAAAGAGGCCGCATATCTCCAATCTCTGACCAGACGCCTTCTCCTTATCTTCCGCTTGATACGCAGCCACAACTCTTGTCTTTCCGCTGCAGTATATACATAATTGTTCAGCCTTATGCCTTCCATCAGGCGGACAGCCTCAAGCAGAACCGGCCTCCGTTCCGGGCATTCGTTCAAGAATCCCTCCCAAAACAGACGGTCTTCCTCATCCGCAAGCAGTCTCCATCGCAGGAATTTTTCGTCCTTCAGGAAATCGGCCGGCTGATAATCCTTATATGAGTCTTGCATAGTCTCCTTCTTTTTGACATATATGAATAAAGACGATGCAAAACGATTTTTGTAATCGCTTTCTGACGGGAAAATGCGGAAATTCTTTTTCCGTCAGATGGCAGCCATATAGAAACGGGAAAAAGACATGCAAAGCAGGAGGAACAGGAAATCGGCTTCCTGCTCACGCATCTTCCGCATGGCTTTGAAAATAAGATTGCGCGCGCTTTGGGGAGTAATGTCAAGCAGCTGCGCTATTTCCTCATAGCTCATATCCTGGGCAAACCGCAGATATACGGCCTCTCTCTGTCTGTCAGTAAGCATATCCAACAACTTTTCCACCTTACAGATGACAGCCCTTTTATCTTCACGGGCTATCATCCGGTCCAGTATGGTCACTCTGATGGAAAACGCGTTTCTGTATTCCTCTATGCCGTCGGTCCGTACGGCATTTTTCGTCAGGTCCAACAACCTGTTCTTCAGCATCCGGAACAGGTAATATTTCATGTTCTCCACCTTCTCCAGTTCTTTGGGCTTCAGAGAAAGTTTATAGAAGACATCCTGAATGGCGTCTTTGATAAGCTCGTGCGGAAAGCCCAGGCCAATGCCATAAGACAAAAGGTCATTGACATACCGGTTGTATATTCCCGCTACATACGACATCCCCATACCGTCCGGATTTTTGCAGTGCCTCACGCTTTTCCCTTCTCTTCCTCCAGTGCCAGCCCGGCCTCTTCCCATTCCTCCATCACTTTGTCCAGTTGCTGTTTCAGACGGGTGTGCTGCTCATACAGGCTCATGTCGGCCGCACCTTCGGGAGTGGCCATCTTCTGCTCCAGTATGGCGATGGCCGATTCGGTCTGGGCTATTTCGGCCTCACAGTCGGCCATGCGGCGTTCCAGCCTTTTCAGACGTTTGTTCTGCTCCTTCTGTTCCTCATATGACAGGCGGCGCAAGGCTTTCTTTTCGTCTGCCGCATCCGCCGGAGCTGCAACGGAGGCCTGTTTCCGGTTGTCGGCCACGAAGTAACGGTCCAGACGCTCATCCCCCTCCGAAGCTTCCGTCCCGGCATTCTTGCTGCGCAGGAAGTCGTATATGCCGCCCAGATGTTCCTTCACCAGCCCGCCGCCGAACTCGTAGACCTTGCTTACCAGCCCGTCCAGGAAGTCGCGGTCGTGGCTCACCAGAATGACGGTGCCCTCGAAGTTGCGTATGGCTTCCTTCAGCACGTCCTTGGAACGCATGTCCAGATGGTTGGTGGGTTCGTCCAGTATGAGGAAGTTCACCGGTTCCAGCAGCAGCTTTATCATGGCCAGACGGGTACGCTCGCCGCCGCTGAGCACCTTCACTTTCTTGTCCGACGCTTCACCTCCGAACATGAAGGCTCCCAATATGTCGCGTATCTTCAGACGTATGTCGCCCACAGCCACGCGGTCAATGGTGTCGAACACGGTAAGGCTCTCGTCGAGCAGCTGGGCCTGGTTTTGCGCGAAGTAGCCTATCTGCACGTTGTGTCCCAGGGTGAGGCGTCCGGTGTAGTCGGCTATCTGCCCCATGATGCACTTCACCAGGGTAGACTTGCCTTCGCCGTTCTTGCCCACAAAGGCCACTTTGTCGCCCCGGTTGATGGTGAGGTTCACGTCGTGGAACACCACGTGGTTTCCGTAAGCCTTGGCCACGTCCTCGCAGATGACAGGATAGTTGCCGCTGCGGCTGCTGCAGGTAAACTTCAGACGCAAGGATGAGTTGTCTTCCTCGTCCACCTCGATGCGTTCCAGCTTCTCCAACTGCTTGATGCGGCTCTGCACCTGCACGGCCTTGGTGGCTTTGTAGCGGAAGCGTTCGATGAAGGCTTCGGTGTCTTCTATCAGCTTCTGCTGGTTCTCGTAGGCACGGAGCTGCTGCTCGCGGCGTTCGCGGCGCAGACGCACAAAGTCGTCGTACTTCACCTTATAGTCGTAAATGTGTCCGCAGGATATCTCTATGGTCCTTGTGGTGACGTTGTTCAGGAAGGCGCGGTCGTGGCTCACCAGCACCACGGCGTTGGCCCGTGTGGCCAGGAACTGTTCCAGCCACTGTATGCTCTCTATGTCCAGATGGTTGGTAGGCTCGTCCAGCAGCAGCACGTCGGGTCTCTGCAGCAGGAGCTTGGCCAGCTCTATGCGCATGCGCCACCCGCCGGAGAACTCCGATGTGGGGCGGTCAAAGTCCGAACGCAGGAATCCCAGCCCCTGCAAGGTGCGCTCTATCTCGGCCTGATAATTGGTCCCGCCCATCATAAGGAAACGGTCGTTTTCGCGGGTAAAGCGGTCTATCAGGTTCCGGTAGTCCTCGCTCTCGTAATCGGTACGTTCGGCCATCTCGCGGCCCATGCGGTCTATGTCGGCCTGCATCTCCCTGATGTGGTCAAAGGCCAGCTCGGCCTCCTGCATCACGGTGCGGCTGTCGGCCAGCTTCATCACCTGGGGCAGGTAGCCTATGGTGCAGTCCTTGGGCATGGACACTGTGCCTGCCGTGGGCTGCTGCAGCCCGGCCAGTATCTTCAGCATGGTGCTCTTGCCCGCGCCGTTCTTGCCCACCAGGGCTATGCGGTCTTTCTTGTTTATCACATAGGATACGTCCTCAAACAGGGGTGTGGCGTTGAACTCCACCTTTAGTCCTTCTACAGAAATCATACGGATATTACTCTTTTATGAAGCGCAAAGGTAGTGATTTTTTCGGAGAAATGTTCCTGACAGCCGGCTTCTGCCTATGTCGGCTTATGGTTGTGCCTTTTCGTCATCTTGCAAAGAAAGGCTTTCTATGCCGGTCACATGCAGCACCTTGTCATAACCCTCGGCAAAGCCACCGTCCGGCTTTCCCATGTCGGCCACTTGCAAGCGGGCACGCACAGGCTTCCCGTTCTTGATTCCTCCGGTAATGCGGTCATACCGGCGGTACAGGCTGTCCGTCTTATCCACAATCCAATACCTGCAAGTATCTCCATCCACCGTCAGGCTGCGCGTCTCATGGCCTATGACCAGTATGCCCTCCACGGTTTCCGGCGTTTGAACCGGAAGAGCCTGACTCTCTGGCACGGTATTCTCCCCTTTGCCTCCGCTCCTGGCATAAGCCAGCCTCAGCTGTCCCTTTTTCAGCACCAGGCTGTCTGCGGTAAGTTTTTCAATGGCCAGTGTGTCTGTAAACGCTATTGTCTGGCGGTTGCCTATGCTCGTGCCGGACAGTATCAGCTGGCCGTCCTGTTCTTTCCACGCCGTGTAAGACAAAGTGGCCATATTGACCGAGCTTGCTTTCCCGCCGGCCTCCAGAATGAAGCCCTGCCGGTGCTGGGGCATACCCGGAACAGGCTGCACCCAGGTTCCCGCCAAGTTCACACTCTCGCCGCATGCGGACAGGAGAATAGCCGATATTCCAGCCAAAATCATTTTCCTTTTTTCCATATCTGTCTTATGTCACATATATTAATGTGTCGCAAAAATAGGTAAAAAGCAGAAGCCGGGATACAAACCCTTTTAAAAAAAGTAGAGCCCCAAGGAATTGCCCTTATCGTCCGATGGCCATTCCCTTTTCACCATTCTGACACTTTACAAACTTTAACACAAATGCAACCCTTCTTTCCGCCCAAAGGAAGAGCCGGTGGAAAAGAACGCAGGATTTTTCGGCATATCATCCTACAACACAAAAAGATAAGCCAAAATTTAACACTTCAGAACGTCCCACCACGCACGGAAAATGACAGGAAAAAACCGGGAAAATCCACTCCGGAGACGGACAACATAACAAACGCCGGCCGATGACAGGTCATCAGTACGGTGGAAACAGGTCGGCAGCACGGTGGAAACGGGTCATTACCGAACAGGAATAGCATGAAAAAGACAAGAACTGAAAGAATTTCATTACATACGTTAACATATCAAAACAATATAGACCATTATGACACCTCATATTTTACACAAAACAACATTTCACACCACCCTTTTCCCTATTTTGGAGAAAACCGGAAAAATGAGGTGTAAGCGGAAAATGCGAAAACCATACAAAGTGAAAGAGGAAAGAGGATGGAGGCGACAAGGCGTTCCGACACAAAAGCGGGACTGGCAAAACAGTTAAAAAGCATAAACACGCTTTGCGAACAGCGCGGAAATGCTACATTTGCAGACGACATTCTAAATATTACCTAATTTATTATCAAAAAAACAAACGAAGAACTATGAACACAAAAAGATTCCTGCAAACCGGCGCGTTCGCACTGGCCATGGCCTTCGCGCTGGGCGCATGTGGAGACGATGAAGAGACGACACCCGTACCCGAAACACCCGGACAGACCGAAGAGCCTGAGGAAGTCTACGTGGCTCCCGTCACCAAGTTAGAGGCCGAACAGACCACCAAGGCCAACGAACTGCAAGTAAGCTGGACCAAACCCGGCGATGCCGCCATGGTGGAAATAGCCTGGTGGAAAGACGGCACGGAAGCAGAAACTGCCGAGAAAGAGAATGTTCTGTATAACAACACCCTGCTGGTGAAAGTGTCCGAATACGGACTGTGGCACATCGCCGCCACCGCCATAGACAACTACGGACACCGCTCGGAACCTACAGAAATTACCGCCACCCCGCGAGAGACCGACATACCTTTCAGCTGGTCTGCCATGGCTGACAGTTGCACGTACGTGCTGATAGAACAGTTCATGGACAAGCAGCGGGGCACGTTCTGGAGCACACCGAACGACGTGTCACACAGTTCGGGCAATATCTACTGGCAACAGGCACACGCCATGGACGTGGTGGTCTATGCCTACGAACGCATCAAAGACACCGACCCCGAACGGGCTGCCACCTACGAGAGATACTTCCAGTCGTGGTACGCCAACGATGCCAACAACTACAACAACGACCCCAATGACCCCACCGGGTTCCTGAACGACTTTACCGACGATATGTGCTGGATATGCCTCACCCTGCTGCACATGACCGAGGCCACCGGCGACGCGCAGTATGCCGAGACGGCCAAGCAGGTGTATGACGACTACATCATAACCCGTGCATGGACCGACGACAAAGGCACCGGCCTGCCCTGGAAGAACAACAACAACGGGCGCAACGCCTGCACCAACTCCCCCGGCTGCCTCATCGCCGCCAAGCTGCACCTGCGCTACGGAGACCAGAAATACCTGGATGACGCAAAGATGCTCTATGACTACATGACGACCAACTATCCGCTGAAAGACCCCAATGACGGACGCGTGGAGGAACCGCCTCTGACCTACACACAGGGCACCTTCGGCGAGGCTTGCCGCAGACTGTACCACATCACCGGTGAGGCCAAGTACATGCGCATGGCTGAAAGGGTGATAAAATATGCCGCCACCGACGGACGTTGCCTCCAGGACGGGCTGTTGCGCCATGAGGGCACCAGCATGGACCAGAGCATATTCAAGGCCGTGTACATACCCTACGCCGTGAACCTGACACTGGACGAGAATGCCATGTATGACGTGCGCACCACGCTGAAAGCCTTCATAGAGAAGAACGCCGAAGCCCTGCGCACACACATGGACCGCCGCGCATGGCCGGAAATGTACTGCGACTATTTCTGGGGCACCACCTTCACCAGCGGCATCGCCTCTATGGGAGCGCAGACCAGCGGAGCCTCGCTCATGGAAGGCATGGCCAGACTGGAAGCCGCTGAAGAATAGTCTACAGACAGCCTCCACATCATAAGGAGAGGGTACGGACAATGTGCGGGACACGCACGGAGTCCGTGCCCTCTCTTTTTAGCCTGTTATGCATAAATATGCAAAATATCCTGCATATTTATGCAGTATTCACCAAAATATGCCTACTTTTGCAGCGTTTATGTATAAATATACAAGATGAGAACAAATAAAGGAGAACGCTGGAACGCCATAAAGGCCATTGTGACCAACCGGAAAGTGACCTCTCAGGAAGAACTGCAGGCCGAGCTGGAGAGGCAAGGCATACAAATGACACAGGCCACCCTGTCGCGCGACATAAAGGAAATGAAGATGGCCAAAGTAGCCGATACGGAAGGAAAATATTTCTATGCCCTGCCCGACAGTGCCGCCTACAGGCATACGGCCTACCACTCGCCCAGCCAGGTACTGATGAACAACGGGTTCGTGTCGCTGCACTTTTCGGGCAATCTGGCCGTCATGCGCACCCGTCCCGGATATGCCAGCAGCATGGCCTATGACATAGACCGGCAAGAATGCCCCCTGATACTGGGCACCGTAGCCGGAGATGACACCATACTGATGGTACTGCACGAAAAAGCCTCGCAACAGGACGTAAACGCTTTCCTGGCACAAATCATTCCCGACCTGCGGAAACGCATGGCAGGACAAGAATAAGAAAAGGAATACATATTATATATATAAAGCAGACTGCAACAGACAAGAACAACAAAAAAATGGACGTAAAACAGATTGATGTGATGGTGGCCGATGCCTCACACGAAGTTTATGTGGACACCATTCTCGACACCATCCGCGAAGCCGCCAAGAAACGCGGCACCGGCATAGCCGAACGCACACACGAGTATCTGGCCACCAAGATGAAGGAAGGCAAAGCCATCATAGCCCTCAACGGCGAAGAGTTTGCCGGATTCACCTACATAGAAAGCTGGGGAAACAAGCAGTATGTGGCCACGTCGGGCCTCATCGTACACCCCAAATACCAAGGCATAGGACTGGCCAAGCGCATAAAGCAAGCCTCCTTCCGGCTGGCAAGGCTGCGGTGGCCGTGGGCCAAGATATTCAGCCTGACAAGCGGCGCGGCCGTCATGAAGATGAACACCGAACTGGGCTACGTGCCCGTGACCTTCAATGAGCTGACAGACGACGACGCCTTCTGGAAAGGCTGCGAAGGGTGCATCAACCACGACATCCTGATGGCCAAGAACCGCAAGTTCTGCATCTGCACGGCCATGCTCTATGACCCGGCACTGCATCAGGAAGACAATATTTAAATGAAGAATGAAGAACGAAGAATGAAGAATTCCATGCGGACTCTGCATTCTTTCACTCCATCCTTTCATTATATATTAAATAGAATATAAACCATCAGAAGAAGAATGAGGAGCGCACGAGCATTCTTCATTATGCATTCTTAATTCTTCATCAAAACGATATGGACAAAAAGAAAGTAGTAGTCGCATTCAGCGGCGGGCTGGACACCTCGTTCACCGTGATGTATCTGGCCAAGGAGAAAGGATACGAAGTGCATGCGGCCTGCGCCAACACGGGCGGATTCAGTGCCGAACAACTCAAGACGAATGAGGAGAACGCCTATAAGCTGGGCGCCACCAAATACGTTACCCTTGACGTGACGCACGAGTATTACGAGAAGAGCCTGAAGTACATGGTCTATGGCAACGTGTTGCGCAACGGCACCTATCCCATTTCGGTCAGCTCCGAACGCATCTTCCAGGCACTGGCCATCGCACGCTATGCCAACGAAATCGGTGCCGATGCCATCGCCCACGGTTCTACGGGTGCGGGCAACGACCAGGTACGCTTCGACATGACGTTCCTGGTGATGGCACCGGGCGTGGAAATCATTACTTTGACCCGCGACATGGCTCTGAGCCGTCAGGAAGAGATAGACTACCTGAACAAGCACGGCTTTGCCGCCGACTTCGCCAAGCTGAAATATTCTTATAATGTAGGCATCTGGGGCACCAGCATCTGCGGAGGTGAAATTCTGGACTCGGCACAGGGCTTGCCGGAGACGGCTTACCTGAAGCACTGCACCAAGGAGGGCACCGAGCAGCTGAAGCTGACCTTCGAGCAGGGAGAGTTGAAAGCCATCAACGGTGAGCGTTTCGACGACCCCATCAAGGCCATTCAGAAAGTAGAAGAGATTGGAGCAGCCTACGCCATCGGCCGCGACATGCACGTGGGCGACACCATCATCGGTATCAAGGGCCGCGTAGGCTTCGAGGCTGCCGCTCCGATGCTGATTATCGGTGCGCACCGCTTCTTAGAGAAATATACACTGAGCAAATGGCAGCAGTACTGGAAAGACCAGGTGGCCAACTGGTACGGCATGTTCCTCCACGAGAGCGAATACCTGGAACCGGTAATGCGCGACATCGAGGCGATGCTGACTTCCAGCCAACGCAACGTGAACGGCACCGCTATTCTGGAACTTCGTCCTTATGGCTTCCACACCGTCGGCGTGGAAAGCGCGGACGACTTGGTGAAGAACAAGTTCGGTGAGTATGGCGAGATGCAGAAGGGTTGGACGGCTGAGGATGCCAAAGGCTTCATCAAGGTTCTTTCGACTCCACTTCGCGCTTATTACGCCGGACACAAGGACGAGTTGAACAATATTTAAAGAATATGAGCGAAACAAAAAGACTGACTCGGTCTTATACCGGTCGGATGGTTGCCGGAGTTTGTGCCGGCATTGCCGCTTATTTCGGGTGGGATGTTACCGTGTTACGGATTGTTTACGCTTTGGCTACCATTTTTACAGCTTTTGCGGGCGTGCCGGTGTATATCATTCTTTGGATTGTCATGCCACAAGAAAGGAAAACCGTATGACCAGCAAAATCCATCACCGATAAATTTAAATAAGGATATGATAAAGATAGGAATCATAGGCGGCGCAGGCTATACCGCCGGCGAACTCATCCGCCTGCTCATCAACCATCCGGAAGCAGAGATAATCTTCATAAACAGCGCCAGCAATGCAGGCAACCGCATTGCCGACGTACACGAGGGGCTGTACGGCGAGACCGACATGCGGTTCACCGACCAGCTTCCCCTGGACAAGATAGACTGCCTGTTCTTCTGCACCGCGCACGGCGACACCCGCAAATTCATGGACACCCACCAGCTGCCTCAGAATCTCAGGGTGATAGACCTCTCCATGGACTACCGCCTGAAGGCTGAAGGAAACGACTTCGTCTACGGACTGCCGGAACTGAACCGCCGTGCCACCTGCACCGCACTCCACGTAGCCAATCCCGGATGCTTCGCCACCGCCATACAACTGGGACTGCTGCCACTGGCCAAGCACCTGATGCTGAACGACGACATCATGGTGAACGCCATCACGGGCAGCACCGGGGCGGGCGTTAAGCCGGGTGCCACAAGCCACTTCAGTTGGCGCAACAATAACCTGAGCGTCTACAAGGCGTTCGAACACCAGCACGTGCCCGAAATCCGACAGAGCCTGAAGCAACTGCAAAACAGCTTCAACTCCGCCATCGACTTCATCCCCTACCGGGGCGACTTCCCGCGCGGCATCTTCGCCACCATCGTGGTGAAGAACAAGTGCAGCATCGAGGAGCTGACGCGCATCTACGAGGAGTATTACGCCGAGGACTCCTTCACGCACCTCGTGGACAAGAACATCGACCTGAAGCAGGTGGTGAACACCAACAAGTGCCTCCTGCACCTGGAGAAGCACGGCGACAAGCTGCTCATCATCTCCTGCATTGACAATCTGCTGAAGGGCGCCAGCGGACAGGCCGTTCACAACATGAACCTGATGTTCAACCTGGAGGAGACGGTGGGACTGAGGCTGAAGCCAAGCGCGTTTTAATGAAGAATGAAGAACGAAGAATGAAGAATTCACGCAACAGACGAGACTCATTGCTGCATGCCAAGAGCTATGCCTTTGCCCTGCGCATTGTGCGTATGGCCCGGTTTCTGCGTGAAGAGCAACAGGAATTCATCCTGAGCAAACAGGTCCTTCGTTCCGGAACGGCCATCGGAGCTTTGGTACGCGAATCGGAATTTGCCCAAAGCCCGGCCGACTTCATTAACAAGTTAAGCGTGGCACTCAAAGAAGCCAACGAAACAGACTATTGGCTCTGCCTGCTGAAAGATTCCGGCTGCATCGACGCCCAATCGTTCGATAGCATGGAAACAGCCTGCGGCGAACTGATAGCCCTACTCATTGCAAGCATAAAAACAGTAAAAAACAATTTGAACAGGAACGACGATTCACACTGAATTCTTCATTCTTCATTCATCATTCTTCATTCATCATTAAAGACTATGAAACTCTTCGACGTATATCCATTATTCGACATCAACATCGTCCGGGGCAAAGGCTGCCACGTCTGGGACGAGCAAGGCAACGAGTACCTTGACCTCTACGGCGGACACGCCGTCATCTCCATCGGCCATGCGCATCCGCACTACGTGGAGATGATAAGCAAGCAGGCGGCCACGCTGGGATTCTACTCAAACTCGGTCGTCAACAAGCTGCAAGCGCAACTGGCCGAACGCCTGGGACGGGCCTGCGGATACGACGACTACCAACTGTTCCTCATCAACAGCGGTGCGGAAGCCAACGAGAACGCGCTGAAGCTGGCCTCGTTCCACAACGGGCGGACGCGCATCGTCTCCTTCGCCAAGGCCTTCCACGGACGCACCTCGCTGGCCGTGGAGGCGACGGACAACCCGAAAATCATCGCCCCGGTCAATGCCTGCGGGCACGTCACCTACCTGCCCCTGAACGACACGGAGGCCATGCGCGCGGAACTTCGCAAGGGCGACGTTTGCGCCGTCATCATCGAGGGCATCCAGGGCGTGGGCGGCATCCGGGTGCCCGACACGGCATTCATGCAAGCCTTGCGCGAGGAGTGCACCGCGACGGGCACCGTGCTCATCCTGGACGAGATTCAGAGCGGTTACGGCCGCAGCGGCAAGTTCTTCGCCCACCAATACGCCGGCATCCGCCCGGACATCATCACCGTGGCCAAGGGCATCGGCAACGGCTTCCCCATGGCCGGCGTGCTCATCAGCCCCGAGTTCAAGCCCGTTTACGGACAGTTGGGCACCACCTTCGGCGGCAACCACCTGGCGTGCGCGGCGGCATTGGCCGTGCTGGACGTCATCGAGGGCGAGGGCCTCATCGAGAATGCCCGGTCTGTGGGCACGCATCTGACGGAGGAATTGCGGAAGCTTCCACAGATAAAGGAGGTGCGCGGCCTGGGACTGATGATTGGCATGGAGTTCGACCAGCCCATCAAGGAACTGCGCAGCCGGCTGCTGCACGAGCAGAAGGTGTTCACGGGCGTCAGCGGGACGAACGTCATCCGCCTGCTGCCGCCGCTGTGCCTGACGATGCAGGAGGCCGACACGTTCCTGGAAAGATTCGCGAAGGTGCTGTAACGGATGGGAAATCCCTCAGACGCGGATGACACAGATGACACGGATGCAATGTCAGCCCTTTCTGACGATAATCAATGATTCAGATTATCAATCGGTGTCATCGGCCTCATCCGCGCCTGAAATCACTTCAATAAACCATCACTAAAATCAAATGACTGACTTTATGAAGAGAACATTGTCTGCCCTTTTGGGCTTCTTCCTCCTCAGCGCTCCCGCTGTAGCACAGGAGAACTTTGGACAGCGTCTCTTCAAAGAGATGGACATCATGGCTTTTTGCAGCTATGAAGACTGGCATCCGGATATTACAACAACTGGCAGATTCTCTACCCCCTGCGCACGCCTCATGCCTTGGCCGACCTGGACTCAATGGGCATCCGATGGAACCAAAGCCAGATACTTCTGCTGCAGGTGGACGGACTGCTGGACAAGGAACTGCGCACATAACTGCTGAAAGAGCAGCACGTGTTCACTAGAGTAAGCGGTACGAACGTCATACACCTGCTGCCCCCGCTCTGCTTTGGCAAGAAGGAAGCGGACATCTTCCTGGAAAGGCTGGAAAAGGTGTTGCAGAACAGAAGACGGCACCACCGTACGGCCAGACAAGACGAAGCGCGGATGGCAGGAGACATGTTCTCCTACCATCCGCGCTTTGCATCGGGTATGTCCGCACTCAAGTCAGAACGTATAGTACAGTCCGAACGACAAATCCTGCCCACTCAGACTGAACCCACCGCCATTAAGAGTGTTCAACATGTAATCGTCGCGGTAGCCGAAGAAGCCCACCTTGGTCAGCACAGACAAATGGTCCGTCAGCTTCAGGGCCAATCCCGGACGTATGCCCACCTCAAAACCGTTCACGTTGTCGCCATGGTCTTTCACGCCCACTGTGGAGAAGCCGAAACCGCCGTCGGCAAACACGCGCAGGATGTCGTTCTCAAAAAACGTGTAGCGCGCATAGGGAGCCAAGGCAAAACCGTTCGTCTTCAGACCGTTTACCTTGGAATGGTCGAACTCAAGCACACCTCCTACAGCCCACTTGTCATTGAAGTTATAGCCCACTTCGGGCGCAATGCCGAACGATGTCACATCATCGCCTCCCCATACACTGAGCGAACCGCCCACATATACCTGTGCCTTGGCCGACAGGGCAGCCATGATCACAAACAGAAAAACCAATACTTTTTTCATCTTACAATGATTTTAGTGATACATAAGGTTGATTGGTCGTACACGCCTCAAGCGTGGACAAAAGCAAAGGTAGACTTCTTTTTCCAATAAAACAAGGCATAAGAAGTTTTTTTAGAATTCCTCACGCCAGACTTTACCTTATGTATATAGGTATAAAGACAGGAAGCGGGAAACATGCCCCCGTAACGGATAGACACACTTCCCGCTTCTTGCGTAAAGCGATATGGCACCGGCACTAGGGAAGAACCTCCCTACACAGCGTGCCGCAATGGAAAAAGGCAACGCAGACTTATGCGTTGGACCTCTTCTCTTTGATTCTCGCCTTCTTACCGGTGAGCTTGCGCAAGTAATACAGCTTGGCGCGACGCACCTTACCGATCTTGTTCACTTCAATACTGTCTATGGCAGGCGAATCAAGAGGGAATATACGCTCCACACCTACCGTGCCCGACATCTTGCGCACAGTGAAACGTTTCTTCTCACCATGACCGGTAATTTTGATAACAACGCCGCGATACAGCTGCACGCGTTCCTTGTTACCTTCCACGATACGGTATGCTACGGTCACAGTGTCACCAGACTTGAAACTGGGATGCTGCTTGCCGGTAGCAAATGCTTCTTCTGCAATTTTAATCAAATCCATTGTTTTTGTTTATTAAATTGTTATCGTTACAACGCAACATACCAGGCTTCTCTCTTCATGTCCTGACAGCGATTGCGCGAAAGCGGTGCAAAGGAACGAATTATTTGTCAGATACACAAATGTTTCGGGACATTTCCGCAGGCCGAAGAATGTTCTTTCTCCTCCCAGACGGGATAACGGAAGAAGAGGATGCATCATCACGCTGTATGTCAACGTATTGTTTCGGGCGCATCAGCGAGGCACACCAGGCTATGGACGGGTGCGCACCAGAGGACAGACGCAAAGACACGCCCCTCCGTCCTCACGGACAGAAAGGCGCGGATATAACCTGCAGGGTTGTAGATATGAAGAGTATTGTTCCGTAGGTAGGAGGATACGCCTAATCCACCCCTCCTCCCAACGCATGATAGAGCCTTATTACACCCTGGGCTTCGTCGTAACGGTCCTGGACCATCGTAAGCTGTGCCGATAGCAGGGACTGACGGGCGGCAAGTACCTGCAGATAGTCCACTTCAGAGGAGTTATCCATCAGCAGCTGCGTGTCCAGCACCGTGAGCTGCAACTGGGCCACCTGTTCTGCATCCAGCTGGAGACGTTCGCGAGCTGTCTGGCATTGCAGGAGGGCGTCGTTCACCTCCGTACCCGCATCAAGTAGCGACTGACGGAAGCGGAGCAGGGCTTCCTGTTGCTGTGCTTTGGCTATCTTCTGGTTGGCCAGGTTCTGTCCCCGGTTGAAGAGAGGCTGCACCAGACTGCCCACCGCCGAGAGGAGCCACGCGCCCGGGTTAGTGACGACCGCCCCGCCGCTGTTGGTCCAACCCGCCGAACCGCCCAGCGTTATCGTAGGATAGAAGGCCGAACGGGCGGAGTTGGTAGCATAGAACGCCTGCATCAGCTGCGCTTCGGCCTGACGCACGTCGGGACGGCGTGACACCAAATCAAGGGGTACGCCCACAGAGAGGGTAACAGGGAAAGCCTGTCTCTCCATCGTGCCCCGCTCTATACGGTGGGGTGTCTGCCCTAAGAAAGCGCAGAGGGCGTTCTCCTGTTCGGCGACCTGCTGCTCAAGGACGAGCAAGGACGACTGGGCTGCCAGCAGCGAGGCACGTGCCTGGGCTACGGTGGCACGGTCAGCCTGTCCGGCCAGCATCAACGCCTCAAGGCTGCGGACGTATTCCTTCCAGCTCTCCACCGTCTGGGCAGTGATACGTATCTGCCCGTCCAGCATCAGCAGGGCGTAGTAGCTGTCGGCCACGGTGGCTATGACCTGCGTCTGCATCAGCTGCCGGTAAGCGTCGCTCTCCAGCAGGGCAGCGCGGGCACGGCGTTTGGCGTTGGTCAGGCGGCCGGAGAGGTCAATCTCCCACGAGGCCGACACGCCGATGTTGTAGGTCTTCTGCGCCTGGAAAAGCCACGCGACTTTGAGTGTGCTAAGAAGATAGAAAAGGCTTTCCGCGCCGGAGGCTTTGACGTATCTTTACGCCCGTAAAGTTATTAATATGAAGATAGAAGACGAACTTAGGACATGGTTGCAGCAGGCACGGGCGGAAGGAGACGGGCAGGCCGACGTGGCGGCGTATGACAACAACCTGGCCATGGCGCACATACAGGGCCGCACGCTCCGCCTGGGAAATCCAGATGTGGAGAAGTGTCCCCACCTCTTCCTGCTGGTGCACCGCGGCGAACTGCACCTGACGGTCAACGGCGACCGCATCGGCTTCGAGGAGCCCGCCTACGTGGACTTCCTGCGCAACACGCGGTGGGAGAACGTGGTGCTGACCGGAGGCTTTGACGCCCATCTGGTGATAGTCGAGCAAAGTTTCTTCATGGAAAGCACCTGGACGATACGCGACAAGATAACGGACGGCATGCAACACTTTGCCGAAACTCCTTTCTCGGTGCTGGACGAAGCCACTGCCCGCCGTGCCCGGCTACTGTCCGGACTGATGTACGACCTGTTGACAGGAGAAAAAGGCCCTTTCCTCCGCGAACAGTTGCAGACCCTAGCCTGCGCCTGGCAATATGAGATGTGGAATACCTTCTACCGGCAGAACCAATGCCGACGCACGGCGGGCGACGCACATTGGCACGACATCACCTCGCACTTCTTCTACCTGGCCCACGCCCATTGCCGCGAGCAGCACGAAGTGTCGTGGTATGCCCGCCAGATAGGCGTCTCGCCCGACACCCTCTCCGCCACCCTGAAGCGGACACACGGCCGCACGGCGGGCAACATCCTGACGTCCCTGCTCACACGCGAAGCTAAGGTCTGCCTGAGCAATCCTGCACTCTCCGTGCAGCAAGTGGCCGAGTTGCTGGGATTCAGCGACCAGTCGGCCTTCGGCAAATTCTTCAAAAGGCAGTGTGGAACGGCTCCCGGCGTATATAGGAAAGGCTAGACGGGCATTCCCTGAAAGGTTATCCGCCACACTCAACGCCACATGATGCCCGAGAGCATGCGCCCAGACTTTATACCGAGCCTGCGGGCGGAGAAAAAGTCGTCACAGCGGGTATAGGTGCACAGGCCGGATATACAAATCCTTTCCGGGGGAAGGCCGGAGCCAAGCAGTTGCAGGCGGTTGGCGGCGGGCAGGTCTATATGGGGCTTGCCGGTGGAAGCGTCCGTATAGGCGATGTCCGCCATGGGGAATCCGGCACCGGCAAACAGGTCGGCCACTTCCTGTCCCACCTCGAAGGCGGCCGCCGAGATGCCGGGACCTATGCAGGCGGCAAGGTCTTCGGCGGGACGGGTGCCGTAAAGGCGGGTCATAGCCTGCAAGGTATGTGGCACCACTCCGGCCAGTGTGCCGCGCCATCCGGCATGTACGGCGGCCACCGCACCATGCGTCACATCGGCCAGCAACACCGGTATGCAATCGGCCGTCGACACGGCCACACATACGCCAGGCACGCCGGTCACCAAGGCGTCAATGCCTTGCAACAGCCCGTGGCGCATGTCGGAAGGAAGGGCAAGGAAAGCCTCGTCCACGTGCGCCAGCCCGATACCGTGTGTCTGCTGAGGCATCAACAGCTGTCGCGGCCGCTGCGGGAACGAGCCGAGGAGCAGGTCAAGATTACGTTCCACTGTGGCGGGATCGTCGCCCACGTAAGGGGTGCAGTTCAGGGTAGCATAGGCCCCGCTGCCACATCCGCCGTGTCGCGTGGTGCTGAAAGCAAACACTTTGTCTCCGGCTCCGGGCAGGACATGCTCCAGAAAGCGTGCCGTCACCGGGTGGGACCCTCGTCGCCGTCCCAGTCTTCCTCGTATTCGAAATCCTCCAGATCTTCCACCTCATCGTCTTCGTCAAGACCGTCGGTCAGGTCTTCGTCGGCTCCTTCGGCCTTCAGTTCTTCCTGCAGACGCGACAGGTCCTTGGGCCTGTGCGTAAGGCTGTCGGTGCTTCCTGCGGTGCGGAAGCTGTCACAGTTCAGATTGTCCCACAGAATGTCCTTCAGCACGTCTATGCCCAGTCCGGTAACCGACGATATGAAGACGTGAGGAACACCTTGCGGCAGGGAAGGCTCTATCTCGTCCATCAGTTCCTGATCCAGCATGTCGCTCTTGCTGATGGCCAGCACGCGGCGCTTGTCCATCATTTCGGGGTTGAATGTTTTCAGCTCGTTCAGCAGCACGTCATACTCGCGGGCTATGTCATCGCTGTCGGCAGGCACCATGAAGAGCAGGAGCGAGTTGCGTTCTATGTGGCGCAAGAACCTCAGGCCCAGTCCCTTTCCCTGGCTTGCCCCTTCGATGATGCCGGGAATGTCGGCCATGACGAAGGACTTTCCCTCACGGTAGGGCACTATGCCCAGATTAGGTTCCAGCGTGGTGAACGGATAGTTGGCTATCTTGGGTCGCGCCGCCGACACGGCAGAGAGCAGGGTCGACTTGCCCGCATTGGGGAAGCCTACCAGCCCCACGTCGGCCAGCAGCTTCAGTTCCAGAATGACGTTCATTTCCTGCATAGGCTCGCCCGGCTGTGCGAAGCGCGGCGCCTGGCGTGTGGCTGTGCGGAAGTGCCAGTTACCCAGTCCGCCCCGTCCGCCTCTGAGCAGCACCACTTCCTGTCCGTGCTCGGTGACATCGCACAGGTACTCTCCCGTATCGGCATTATAGGCCACCGTGCCGCAGGGCACCTCTATCACCTTGTCGGCTCCGTTCCTGCCGAAACTGCGGTTGCCGGAGCCGGGCTGTCCGCTCTCGGCCAGGGCGTGGCGTTCATACTTCAGGTGCAGCAGCGTCCAGTAGTTGCGGTTGCCGCGCAGTATGACGTGCCCCCCACGGCCGCCGTCGCCGCCGTCGGGCCCGCCGTTGGGCACATACTTGGCCCGGCGCAGATGGACGCATCCGCGTCCGCCCTTGCCCGAACGGCAATATATCTTCACATAGTCTACAAAATTCGATTCGGCCATATCAATGAAATTTATGCGTTGAACATGCGCGACGGGATGCCTGGGCTTATCCCGTACACGAAGGTGCAAAGGTAAGCATTTTATCGCAAACCTCCCGCATGTCACGCTCCGGACTCTGTCCATGACCGCATGAGCAAATTGACACTTTACAAAGTTTAACACAAATGCGTGGCTTGTTTCCGCCCAAGGGAAAGTGTGGCGGAAAAAAACGAAGGAAATTCCGGCACAACCTGATGTGTACAAGGAAGATAGCCCTCATTTTAACACTTCAGGGCACTGCATTCACGACAGAAAAGGAAGAAAATATCCCGCAAAAAGCCCGTCCGGAAGAAAAATCTGTACAATATGCAGGCAGACACCGTATCGCCCGCGACCGGGCAACAGGTCATCCGCCGGACAATGACCCGTCATCGGCCGACGGGTGACAGGTCATCGGCCGACGGGGAAAGGTCTTCCAGAGCAATTTCTTTAGCATATTTATACATTAGAGAAGAACATGGCCCCATTTATTAACATACATACACATTCCGAACAACAAAAATCCTTTTTCCTGAGCATTTCGGAAAAAGCAATTGTAAGCCATATGGCGGGAAACGCCCCATATTGTCAGCAAAAATCGCACAAGTCCGACAAAACGGATTTTCAATTAACAAGCCTTAACAGCATCAAACCACCAGTATCCGCCACACACGTCACGGCAACCGGAAAAAGCGTATCTTTGCCCCGCATAACCAAACTTGAAACACCGTAACCTATGTTCCGACTGAACGTATCGCCCGAACTGAGGGCGCACTGCCCCCATTACCGTTGCGCAGCCGTCTGCGCCGAAGTGACCAACACACCCTTCAGCCAAGGTCTGTGGCAGGAGATAGACTCCTTTACCCGGGAACTGCGTGCCACCTGCACCACCGACAGCATCAAGCTGCAACCGGCCATAGCCGCCACACGCGAGGCTTACAAGCTGTGCGGCAAAGACCCCAGCCGCTACCGTCCCTCCGCCGAGGCGTTGCGCCGGAGGCTGCTGAGAGGACTGGAACTCTACCGTATAGACACGCTGGTGGATCTCATCAACCTGGTGTCGCTGCGCACCGGATACTCCATAGGCGGGTTTGATGCCGACAAGATACAAGGCTCTGTCTTGGAACTGGGCATAGGACATGCCGGCGAGGAGTTCGAAGGCATAGGACGGGGCACGCTCAACATAGAAGGGCTGCCCGTATGGCGCGACGGAAAGGGAGGCATAGGCACCCCGACAAGCGACCACGAGCGTACCAAGATGGACCTGGGCACACGCCGCATACTGGCCATAATCAACGGCTACGACGGCAACACGGAAGCCCTGGAGCGTGCGGCCGCCATGACCGGAGAGCTGCTGCGGCGCTACGCCGCGTCCGACGGTGGAACGGTAGCCGAAGCAGAAGACTGAGCGCCGCCGCGCCACAGCAATGCACAAGACGCGGTGCAAAAAAACAGACATCACGCGCCAAGTATGCGAACCTTTCACTACCTTTGCCGGAAATAGAAGAACATAGACCTGCGAATGATAGAAAAGATTATCGTACTCGAAGACATAGACCCCGTAATATTTTACGGCGTGAACAACGCCAACCTGCAACTCATCAAAGCCCTCTACCCCAAGCTGCGCATTGTGGCCAGAGGCAATGTCATCAAGGTGCTTGGCGACGAGGAGGAAATGTGTGCCTTCGAAGAAAATATCCTGAAAATAGAAAAATACTGCGCCGAATACAACGCGCTGAAAGAAGACGTCATCATAGACATCGTGAGGGGCGGAAGCCCCCGCACGGAAAAGGCGGGCAACGCCATAGTCTACAACGTCACCGGGAAACCCGTCATTCCACGGAGCGAGAACCAGCAGAAGCTGGTGGAAGCCTTCCGCACACACGACATGGTGTTCGCCACCGGACCGGCAGGCTCGGGCAAGACATACACCGCCATAGCACTGGCCGTGCGCGCGCTGAAGAACAAGGAGATAAAGAAAATCATCCTGAGCCGCCCCGCCGTGGAGGCAGGCGAGAAGCTGGGATTCCTTCCGGGCGACATGAAGGAAAAGATAGACCCCTACCTGCAGCCGCTGTACGACGCCTTGCAGGACATGATACCGCCCGCCAAATTGCAGGAGTACATGGACCTGAACATCATACAGATAGCCCCACTGGCCTTCATGCGGGGACGCACGCTGAACGACGCCGTAGTGATACTGGACGAGGCGCAGAACACCACACCGGCACAGATAAAGATGTTCCTCACCCGCATGGGCATGAACACCAAGATGATAGTCACCGGAGACATGACACAGATAGACCTGCCTGCGTCGCAGAAGTCGGGTCTGGTGCAGTCCATGCACATACTGAAAGGAGTGAAAGGCATAGCCTTCATCACACTGAACCAGAAAGACATCGTGCGCCACAAGTTGGTGACACGCATAGTGGAAGCCTACGATAAATTCGAAAAAGAACAGAAAGAGGCCTCTGCCCCCAAAGACGTACCCACAACGGAACATACAGAACCCTAAATAAAAGAACAAAGACATGAAAGCATTAACCAAAACCGATTACCACTTTCCCGGACAGCAAAGCGTGTACCACGGGAAAGTACGCGACGTGTACAACATCAACGGTGAGAAACTTGTCATGGTGGCCACAGACCGCATCTCGGCCTTCGATGTCATCCTGCCCAAAGGAATACCCTACAAAGGACAAATCCTGAACCAGATTGCGGCCAAGTTCCTTGACGCCACCACCGACATATGTCCCAACTGGAAGCTGGCCAGCCCCGACCCTATGGTCACCGTGGGTGTGTTCTGTGAAGGCTTCCCCATAGAAATGATAGTACGCGGATACTTATGTGGTTCGGCATGGCGTGCCTACAAGAGCGGCGTGCGCGAGATATGCGGCGTACGTCTGCCCGAAGGCATGAAGGAGAACCAGAAGTTCCCCGCGCCCATCATCACCCCCACCACCAAAGCCGAAATAGGCGAGCACGACGCCGACATATCGCGTGAGGAGATACTGAAACGCGGACTGTGCACACCCGAAGAATATGCCATGCTGGAGGACTATACCCTGCGCCTCTTTGAACGCGGGACAAAGATTGCCGCCGAACGCGGCCTCATCCTGGTGGACACGAAGTATGAGTTCGGCAAGCACGACGGCAAAATCTACCTGATGGACGAAATCCATACGCCCGACTCCAGCCGCTACTTCTACAGCGAGGGCTACGAAGAGCGTTTCGCCGCAGGCGAGCCGCAACGCCAGCTCTCCAAGGAGTTTGTGCGCGAGTGGCTGATGGATAACGGCTTCCAAGGCAAGGAAGGACAGCAGGTACCCGAAATGACAGATGAAATAGTCAGCAGCATCAGCGACCGCTATGTGGAGCTGTACGAGCACATCACGGGCGAGAAGTTCGTGCCGCAGGACACGGAAGACATCGCCGCACGCATCGAACGGAATGTAACGGACTATTTGAAATAATGAATAATGAAGAATGAAGAATTGCGCGCTAATCCATGACTCAAGATTCTTCATTCTTCACATCTATCCTATTCTTAATTCTTCATTCTTAATTCTTCATTAACCGAATGGACTATCCCCAAGAGAAAGTGATGCCCTACGGCAACGAGGGCAAGAAAGCGGAGCAAGTGGAACGCATGTTCGACCACATAGCCCCCGCCTACGACCGGCTGAACCACCTGATGTCGCTCGGCATTGACCGCTCGTGGCGTCGCCGGGCCATCCGCTGGCTTCGCCCCTTCGCCCCACAAGAGGTGTTGGACGTGGCTACTGGCACGGGAGACTTCGCCTTGTTGGCCTGCCGCCTGTTACGTCCCCGTTCGCTGACGGGCATTGACCTCTCCGAAGGGATGATGCAGGTGGGAAGACAAAAGGCCGCCGAAGCCGGATTGGCAGGACACATCCGTTTCCAACGGGAAGACTGCGAGGCATTGTCGTTTGCCGACGCTTCGTTCGATGCCGTCACCGTGGCTTTCGGCATCCGCAACTTCGAGCATCTGGACCGTGGCTTGCAAGAGATGTGCCGCGTGCTCCGTCCTGGCGGACATTTGGTCATTCTGGAACTTTCCACACCCGAACGCTTCCCCATGAAGCAACTCTTCTCCCTCTATTCTAAAGTGGCGATGCCCGTCATCGGCCGCAGCATCTCGCACGACAACAGTGCCTACACCTACCTGCCTCAAAGCATCAAGGCTTTCCCACAAGGCGAAATCATGCAGGAGAGCATCCGCCGGGCGGGTTTCTCGGAGGTCACGTTCCGCAGGCTGACGTTCGGGGTATGCACGCTGTATATGGCAACCAAGTAATGACAAGCCCTTAATACTTCTATCTCATGAAAACCAATGTTTTATTTTCACTGCTTATAGGATTTGTCCTATGCCAGGCACTATTCTCTTCTTGTAGCGAGAATGAAGAGAATCCTGACGACATCATCTGGGATTTCGCACCCATCAACTTCACGCTCTCCGTACAAGATGAGCAAGGGAACGACCTGCTCAACCCGCAAACCGAGGGCAACATCCTGAACCAGGACATCAAGGCCATCTATCAGGAGAAGACATACCGGATGGACGAGCTCGCCATGCCGGTCACCAAAGCCTATATGGCCATCCTGTACGGCCTGCGGCATGTAGAGACCGAAGACGGCCGCTGGTTGCTGCGTTTTGGCGAGCTGCAAGGCGAACGCACATATGACAATGAAACCATTACACTGGACTGGGGAGACGGCACAAGCGACGTCATCACCTTCTCCAGCCGCCTGACGTGGAACTCACCGGAAGACCCGGAGTTCGACCGCCATTTCTACCTGAACGGTGTCAAGCAGGAGAGTTCCTCATTCGTCCTGACTAAAGCGCCAGGCACCTCTCCCGCCTGGAACCGCAGCACGTGGCGCGTCATTGACTCCAACTTCTATGTCTACGCAGACAACAGTGCCGACATTCAAGCCGACCTGCAAGCGGCTCCCTATCAAACCGGATGCGGCTTCCGGACAGATTTCCCCTCATCTGTCATCTCCGAAGGCGATGAAGGCTTACTGACATGGATTTCCCAAAACAATTGGGCAATCATAAAAAGCACACTGACCGTGAAACAGATTGTTGACTTCAGTGAGTTTACCCAAGACATCACGGACAAATGCCAGTCCTACCCGCCCGACAACCAAATCTATTCCTACATGGAGTGGGAGGCGGAACTGGGCGAGGACGTGCGGCACTATGACGTGTTTACCGTCCGCTCGCCCTCCGGAAGCGATATCCTCTGGATTTACGAAGACCTGACGGAAACGTACAAGAAACAATTTCCGGAAGCGGACATCACGAAAGTAGTACGCACCTTGGTAGGCAATAAATATAAGTAAGTAGAAGAAATAACCTCACCTTTATCTTTTTTCATACGATTATGGACAAATACGGTTTAATAGGCTATCCGTTGGGACATTCTTTTTCCATTACCTATTTCAACGAGAAATTCCAGGCAGAGAACATCAACGCCCAGTACGTGAACTTTGAAATTCCCCGCATCGAAGACTTCATTGAGGTGGTGGCTGAGAATCCCAATCTCTGCGGACTGAATGTCACCACGCCCTACAAAGAGAAAATCATCCCTTATCTGGACGAACTGGACAAGGATACGGCAAAGATAGGCGCCGTAAACGTAATCAAAATCATCAGACTACCCAAGGGGAAGGTGAAGCTGGTGGGATACAACTCGGACATCATAGGCTTCAGCCAGTCCATCGAACCCCTGCTGCAGCCACACCACAAGAAGGCCCTGTTGCTGGGCACAGGAGGAGCGTCGAAGGCCGTGTTCCACGGACTGGCCAACCTGGGTGTGGAGAGCACTTACGTGTCGCGCACAAAGCGGAGCGATGACGTGCTGACCTATCAGGAACTGACCCCCGAAGTGATGGAGCAACACACCATCATAGTGAACTGCACCCCCGTAGGCATGTATCCCAAAGTGGACTTCTGCCCTGACATCCCCTATGAGTTGCTCACACCCAGACATCTGCTGTACGACCTGCTGTACAACCCCAACGAAACCCTTTTCATGAAGAAAGGGCGGGCCCAGGGAGCCACCGTAAAGAACGGGCTGGAAATGCTGCTGCTTCAGGCGTTTGCGGCGTGGGAGATTTGGCAACGGTAATATAAAAGGATGCCGGTCATGAAGAGACTTGCCAAATATGCCCTCATCACGCTGCTGGCCATCGCTGCCTTGCTGGTGGGGGCAGGTTTCTATATGCTGAACTATGCCCTGAAACCCGAAGGATTGACTTTGCGCAGCCGCAACCTTCCCGATTCTTATACCTATCTATATAAGGACTATCCGGAGGTGAAGTCTTGGTCAGACAGTCTGCAGGCGAACGGTGCCCTGCAAGACACCTTTATTCAGAACGAACGGGGTGAAAGCCTGCATGCCCTCTACGTCCGGTCGGCACGGCCTACAGGGCGGACAGCCGTCATTGTCCACGGCTATACGGACAATGCCGTGCGAATGTTGCCCATCGGCTATCTGTACAGCCGACAATTGGGCTATAACATCCTGCTACCCGACTTGCATGCCCACGGGGAGAGCCAGGGAGATGCCATACAAATGGGGTGGCTGGACCGTCTGGATGTGTTGCAATGGATGGATACGGCAAACAAACTCTTCGGTGACAGCACACGGATGGTGGTGCATGGCATCTCAATGGGAGCGGCCACCACAATGATGGTCAGCGGTGAGACGTTGCCCCCTTACGTGAAATGTTTCGTGGAAGATTGCGGTTACACCTCGGTGTGGGACGAATTCAAGGGGGAGTTGAAAAATCAGTTCGGCCTGCCCGCCTTTCCCTTGCTTGATGTGGCCAGTTGGTTATGCAGCGTAAAATACGGCTGGAGCTTCCGCGAGGCATCGGCCCTGGAGCAGGTAAGGAAGTGCACCCTGCCCATGCTCTTCATTCACGGTGATGCCGACGACTTTGTGCCTACGTGGATGGTGCATCCGCTTTACGAGGCGAAGCCCGAACCAAAGGAGCTTTGGCTGGTTCCCGATGCGGCACACGCACGTTCCTACAAAGAGCATACGGAGGAATACACCGGACGCATCAGACAGTTCACCGGACGCTACATACACTGACGGCCCTGGACTGTACCCGGCTGAAGGCAAAACAAGCCTTTACATTCTGCTATTTCACATCCGCCGACTTCCAGAATCCGCTCCGTCGCCACTACACAAGGAAGCGGAAAGGAGAAGAGACGCGGATTGTCCAGCCTTTTACCTGTCTATACCATTGAATATAAACCATATATAAGAAAAAAAATCCCGAGACATTTCCCTGTCGTTCAAGCCGACAGATTTCCCGTGGCGGACCCACAGCCCCGCCTTTACAGACAGGAAGAACGGTGTCTATCTCCCGGAAAAGGATGGCTGAGGTATTCACAGCCTTTTTCCTGATGAGGGAACGAAGAAAAACACGAATGAAAAAAGAAGGAAGCCCCGTTTTTCAGCTTTTATATACACGGACAACCCGTCAGGTCTCATCCGTTCACAAAAAGGAATATTCCGATGAGCATTTTCCCCATATATTCCCAAGCAGGGGGGGAGAGACAGATGAAAGCAAATAGAGGAAAAACGCGACATACCGCATAGGAAGATGCCACAACGGGCTGCATTCTGTACATCCTACCCTGCCGACTTCATACCTGCCACACATCCGGACACGCCCCTACAGGGACACAGATTACAGAAAAGGTATTACAGGCCACAAAACAGGAAAAAAAGAGCACTTTTTTAACAGCACATAGTATCAGAATACAGTTTTTTTTCCCTTCTTTGCAAAAGATTAATGCATATATTGTACAACTCCAATAAAATTAGAAGCCATGGACAAGAAAATTATCGGAATGAATGCAGGCACACTCTGGCACTTGCTTGCCAACAACAAACTGTGGAATATGCAAGACCTGCAGCAAGCATCGGGACTTGACACGCCCGACTTCTTCGCCGCCTTAGGGTGGCTGGCCCGCGAGGACAAGGTAGACTTCGGACACGACGGCAACGACGGACACACCACCGTCACCCTCATGATGAACCTCTACTATTGAACATCTCCCGGCAGGAAGGCCACAGACGGGACGGAAACGTCACGTAGAGAACAGGACGCACGGCTTCCACACGGCCCGTGCGGCACATATGTCTCCCTTACACCGGCGGCACAGGCTGGAACACCTTGAATACAGCCCGTACCGCCGGTTTCCTTATGCCGAATGCCAACGACAGCAGAAAAAACATCCGGCGGAAAGGCAGTGGTCTGTAACACCTTTCCTGTAGTCTGAATTTCCACTCTCACAGACTGAAATACAGGCACTTCGTTAAAGAACCGGAAAGGAAGACAAAAAGGCGGAAATAAACCCGAAGAAGGGTTGCTTATCCAAAACAAATTGCTTACTTTGTAGGACATAACCTAAACCACACCGATAATTTTTTTATTTTATGAACTTCAACATTCAATTCATCAAAACCAACAGCCGTAAGGTGTACGACATCCTGCTCCGATACACCCGTTGCACATTCGACGAACTGGAACGCCTGTGCAACATGGCAAGCACTGACCTGTGCATGGCACTGGCCCAGTTGCTGAAAGAGAACAAGATTGAGCAGGTGAGTGAAAAACAAGGTGTCTACTATCGCCTGGCAGCCCTGACGGCATAAGGAACCGACAGGAAAACAACCATAGGACGAACCGGGCACGCCTTTCCGCTATCGGAATAAGAGCGTGCCCGGCTCGTTTTTTTTCATGCAGGGCACAAGGAGGAGACAGTACGGCCATCCCTGCTCATCGCGACGCCCGCTTCCGGTACATGTACCACAGGCAGACAAGCAGCGACACCATAGTGGCCAGCGGAGGTGCAATCCCCATCCAGAACAGCGAGGTGGGGTCAATGCGGCTGAATATCCACGACAGCGGTATGCGGAACAGGAAAGTGGCAATCAGGCTGTGGAGCATGGGAAACCAAGAATTGCCCTGTCCGCTGAAATAAGCATTGATGCAGAATACAAAGCTCACCATGATGCAGTCTATACTATACCCATGCAGATACTCCGCACCCATGGCCACCACGGCAGGGTCACGTGTGAAGATGCCGGTAAGAGTATGGGGCAGGAACTGCGAATACACGCACACGGACACACCGAACACCAACGCCATACTTATGCCTGCACGCAAGCAACGGTCCATACGGTCCACAAGCCTCGCACCATAGTTCTGCGCCGTCATGGCTGCCACAGCCGAGGAAATGGCCACAGGAGGCAGCATGGCAAAGACTATGATTTTCTCCACCACACCCAACGAAGCCGAGGCCACCACACCCATCCGGTTCGCAATGACCGTAATGATAAGGAACGACACATTGACCAACGCATCCTGTAGGGCGATAGGCGCACCGAGCGTAAAGACACGGCGCGAAAGGCGGCCGTCCAGTCGGACATCACGTCTTGTAAAGGCAAAACTGAATCCCCTGCGGTGCAGATACCACAACGCGAAAAGAAAACTGATGCCTTGCGAAGCCACCGTAGCCAAAGCCGCGCCCATAGCCCGCATGTGAAAGCCTCCCACCAGCAGAAAATCGAACGTGATATTGATGACACAAGCCAAGGCCACAAAATAGAGCGGAGTGCGCGAGTCGCCCAGCCCACGCAATATGCCACACACCACATTGTAGCCGATAATGAACGGTATGCCCAGTGAACAGATGAACATATAGTGCTTCGTGTCGGCCATGGCTTCGGCAGGCGTGCGCATCAGCAAGGTTATGGGGTAATGGAACAACGTCATGAGCAGTGTCAGCACCGCCCCTACAATGACGAACAGCCATATGGACGACCCGATGATAGAGGCCAGCTGGCGATGGTCCCTTGCTCCGGTGGCTATGCCGATAAGTACGGTAATTCCGGTAGTCAGCCCCAGGATGATACCGGTGACTGTCTGCATCACCTGACTGCCTATGGCCACTCCCGCCACACTGGCGGCATCGTCAAACTGTCCCACCACAAAAAGGTCGGCTCCTCCGTACAGAGCCTGCAACACGTTGGCCAACAGATAGGGTATGGCAAACTGAAGCAACACACGAGGCACGGAGCCTTTAGTCAAATCAAGTTCTTTCTTCATACACATTATTCTTCATCTCCCCAATCGGCCACAGGCCTCTGAGGCCTGTCCTTGAATCACATCAGGTATAACAGCAATGCCGGATAAGCCGCTTGGTTTTACCCAGCCATCTTATCCGGCATTACTTTCCCATGCCCTCCGATGAGGATTACAAAACGCTTGCTTTACGATATGCGAGTGCAAAGATGGGACAAAGGTCTGACTTATGCAACAGCCACACTCTTTTTCCCGGCTCTTTTGCTCTGTTCAGGAAGACAGCACGACGGCACGTACACGGCTGAAGTCTGCCTCTTCCAAATCGGCCGGATGGATAAGGAAACACAGCACGCCGCAGTCCATAAACTGCAGGCTGAAGTCCCGGCCTTCGAAAGAATCAATCTGAAGCAATATCTGCCAGTCCTCGAAAGGATGGTCCCACGTATCCCAAGGACGGTGTATGGGAGGAGCGAAGAGCATGTGTCCGTCCGCACAATGACCTTCGGCACGAGCATAACCTATACGTAAGGCACGGGGCACATGCAGCCCTCCGGAAACGGCGGATACCTCCGGAGGAGCCTTGGGTTCCAGCCTGTCCGTATCGGGGAAATAAAGAACCCTGACCTGCCCGGGCAAACTGATGCAACCGCCTATATAATGGTCTGTGCCGAAGTTTCCCATATAAGGATCCACTTGAGCAAAAAACGACAACAGACCCTCATGAGGCAGACGCCCTTCCACATCGTAAGGAGCCAGCCCACTAAGGTCCAACTGACAGAGAAACACGTAAGGACACATTCCGCCACGGCCGTCGGCATAAAGCGGATAGTCCGTTCCGCACGGCATGTCGGGCAGCCCCCAGAAACGGGACAGACCGGCCTTCCGTCCGGATGCCACGCCCAAAATATCAAGTTTTATGGGATATGTCATGATTTCCATAGAGCTTATGAGTCTGAACCAAAGTATGCCGTTCCACCTACTCCTTGTGTTCCATACCTATGCGCACAAATCCGCGCTCAATGCCTTTCACCACCATGTCGGCCACGTTCTTCGCCTCCAGCTTGCTCATCAGATTCTTCCTGTAGGTCTCCACGGTATTCTCGGACACATACATGCGCCTGGCAATCTCCACCGAACTGAGTCCTTCAGCAATAGCCTGCAACACATCCATCTCGCGCGGAGTGGGACGGTTACGCTTCAGCACCTGTCCGGAAGAGGCATCCAGCCTGCCATACAGTTGTCTGAAGCGGGGACAGAAATATTTTTCCCCCTTACAGATTGCCAGCACCGCCTCGCGTATGCATTCCGTACCCGAGAGTTTCAGCACCACTCCGTCAGGATTTGCCTTGATCAGAGCGTGCAGGGTCCATATCTCCTCATGCATGGTACAGAGCACTATGGAGGCCTTTCTGTTGGAACGACGTATGATAGGCATCATTTCAAGGCCGTTTCCTCCGTTTAATTCCACGTCAAGAAAACAAAGGCCGTAAGTATGTGCCCTTATCTTGTGCAGCAGTTCATCCATTGTGAGGGCAATATCTACAGAAGCCACTTCGGGCATGGCAGCAAGCACGGTTCTCATTCCTTCACACACCAGTGCATGGTCATCGGCTATGAGAATTTCCAAAGGGAAAGTAGGTATAACGACATCCATATTCAAGTAAGTTATATCGTAAACAATAGGTTATCGGCAGGAGAACCTGCGGAAGCGGAAGACCGCACGGGCATCCTGCCTTGTTCCGGTCTCATGCAAAGCTCACCTCATGGGTATGCGCACGTAGCAGTAGTTCTTTCCGTCACGGCGCTCTGTCCACCATGTGCCTCCGACCTGTTCCACCCGCTCATTCAGGGTGCGCAGTCCGATGCCCTGCTGGCGGGCAGAGGAATGTTGCGGCGCCAAAGGCCCGTTATCGGTGACACATAACAACAATCCGGAGTCCTGCAGTTCCATGCTGACCTCCGCCACTGTGGCCCCGGCATGCTTCACCACATTGCCCAGCACTTCCTGTACAATGCGGTAGACGGCCATGCCCGTCTGCTGTCCCACCTGCTCCCATCCGTCTGCCTCGGGTTCGGCACAGAAACAGATGTCCATGCCTGTCGACTCGCCAAGATTCAGCACATAGTTCTCCACAATCTGCTTCACGGAAAGCTGGCTGAACAACGGCGGCATCAGCTCGTGCGATATGTCGCGCACACTCTTACGTATGCCGGCCAGCGTCTCAAGTGCGGATGGCGAGGTGCCGTTGTCTTTCTTCAGCCGCAATTCCAGGGCATAGAGGTCGTTACTCACGCCATCGTGCAGTTCGCGTGCCAGACGGTTGCGCTCGGATTCCACCCCGTCCAGGAACTTCCGCGTAAGTCGCAGCTCGGCATCGGTATGAAACAGTGCCAGCTCACGTTCCTTGGACTGGGCATACAGCCTCAGCCTGAGTGCCTTCTTCCGTAGCCTGCCCACCACCAGCACCGTAAGCAGAA
Source organism: uncultured Bacteroides sp. (assembly GCA_949296415.1). Classification (GTDB taxonomy): domain Bacteria; phylum Bacteroidota; class Bacteroidia; order Bacteroidales; family Bacteroidaceae; genus Bacteroides. The sequence goes on from CASFQC010000003.1 coordinate 76,937, forward strand.
TCAGAGCCAACAGGGCGGTGACCAGTCCGGCCACACGATATTTATAGTGCTCGGCTTCCAGCTTTCGGCGGCTTTCCGCACGCAACAGTTCCAGTTCTTTCTCCTTAGTGGCGTACTTCACGTTAAGCTCGCTCAGGGCACGGTTCTGCTCCGTGCCTTTCACGCTATCATTCAGCTGACCGTAAAGCTCGGCATAACGCAAGGCGTTACGGTAATCGCCCATATGCTTGTAACACTGCCGCATGGCGTCGTAGAGGTTGATGTGCACAAATTTTCTGCCCGGTGCCATAGCCAGTATGCGCTTTCCCGTGGACAAGGCCTCGGTATAGCGGCCTTGTGCCATGAGAGCGTCCATTTCCGCTTGCAGATAGGCCATGGCCGTAGGTTGCATACGGGTATCACGCAGCAAGGGAGATGCCAGGCTCATATAGTAGTTGGCCGAGTCGGGGTCGTTCTGCAACGTCTTCATCTCCACCATATAGGCGGCCAAACGAAGCTGCATGTCCCCGTTGTCCATCCGGCGCGCCAGTTCCCATCCATGACTCAAGCAGAACGCCGCCTTGTCCATCTGTCGGTTCTTGAGGTAAAGCATACCCAGATTGGAGTAAAGCTGCACGGTTGTCAGGCCATTGTGGAAGCGCGGGACCAAATCCAGCGCCATACCAGCGTAACGCAGGGCATCGTCCTTCTGCATCATGTCATGACAAAGCACGGCCAGATTGGTGTAGAGCGAAGCCTTTTCTTCAGCCATCTCTTCCCCGGCACTTCCTTCAAGCAATGCGAGTGCCTGCCCGTAATAGGTCAGTGCCTCCTCCAATAAGCCTTTGGTACGGGCATACATGCCCAGTGCACGGTAGCTGCCCAGCAGTGTAATGGTGTCGGCCAGCATCTGCGAATAACGTGCCGCTTCCTGCTCCTTGCTCATGGCCGAGTCAATGACACCCATGCGGTAATATGTGTCGGCCAGACAACTGAGCATGACGTTATACGACGTTTCCCGGGGACGGGTACGCGCATAGGTGTCCATACGCTCCAGCCAGATGCGGGCCGAGTCATATTTTCCCATGGCATTGTAATAGTTTCCCACGTATATGCAACATTCGGCCTGCTTGTCACGCCCGCCTATGGCATGATAGATGGCATAAGCCTTCTGCTTGTAGGGCATGTAGTCCGATACCTTCCCCACCGACAGGCTGTATTCGGCCATATAGTCGTAGTAAGTGGCGATGGATGAAGCCGAACGTTCGGCTATGGCACACCGTCGGCCTTCGGCGGCAGCCCAAAGGAAAGTGCGGGGATCGTCTTCATGATAAAGGATATATTCGCACACCGCCCAGTAATCGGCCGATTTCCCGCTATGTCTTGCCGTCTCGACGAGACGCTGTTTCTCCTGCGACGGTTCCGCCAGCAACACGCCGACAGGCAACAAGGCCAGGAAGATGATTACCCTAAAAAATTTTCCCATAAAGACGTAGAATAAGAATGTAAAAGCATATGGCAACCGCCCACAGGGGCAGGAATACAACAAAAAAGAACAAAATGCAGTACAAATGACGCAAAAAAAACGTAGAACGGCAAATAAATGCAAAAAAACAGAGCATATTCACGGCTTCCCGTGAGAACAGAACGGGAAAAAGCGGGGCGCATCTCCACATGTTCCGGAGTCCTCCGTCGCAGGCAACGTATAAAAGGCGTAGTGCGAATCCGTCTACAGCCCGGTGTGAAGCTGTCCGCAGCCTGCTGTGGATACTATCACAGGAAGCTGCGGAGCCGTTTGCACCACCCCTACTCACGAAAGGGATGAGAATAGCGGATGTGACGTGCCACAGGTTGTGCCGCAAAAGGCCCGGACACATAGGATTTTGCAGACGACAGGGCCCAAAACCGTCTGAAAGTACAGGCTCTTCAGCAGAAAATACCTATTTTTGCCCCGAATTGGCGGACAAACGTCCTGCCGCATAACCAGACTTACCCATCATTATGGCCGACAATTATTTAGAAAAACAGTATGACGCCTACCTGGCACGGAAGGCGGTGTGGGAGAAAGAAAAGAAACACAAACCAAAGAAAACGGCAGGCACACCGCAACCGGAGCATCGCCAGCCTTGCGAGCAACTGTTCCATAACCACGGAAAGAAGATAGTGGCGGTACACGACCTTTCGGGAGTAGGAAGGGTATCACTCATGGCAGTAATCCCCATACTGACCACCATGGGTTTCCAAGTCTGTCCACTGCCTACGGCCATACTGTCCACCCATACACAATATCCCGTCTATTCCTTCCTTGACCTCACGGAAGAAATGAAACGTATCATCGGCAAATGGAAGCAGCTGGACATCCGTTTCGATGCCTTCTATTCGGGCTATTTAGGCTCGCCCCAGCAGGCACTCATTGTGGAAGATTTCATAGAGGAACGCCGCCGTCCGGGCGACCTGGTAGTGGTAGATCCCGTGATGGGTGACAATGGCAGCCTCTACAAAGGCATCACCGAAGAGATGGTGACAGAAATGAAAAAACTCATATGCATGGCCGACATCATCACCCCTAACATGACCGAACTGTTCCGCCTGCTGGACATGCCCTATAAGGAAAGTCTGACCGACACCGAGCTGAAGTCCGCACTGAAAGCCTTGTCCGACAAGGGACCGAGCATAGTCATAGTGACCAGCGTACCGGTGAGGGACGACCCCCATTCCACCTCAGTCTATGCCTACAACCGCTTCGGGAACCGCTACTGGAAAGTGACCTGCCCTTACCTGCCCGCCCATTACCCCGGCACGGGCGATACCTTCACCAGCGTCATCACCGGCTCACTGATGCAAGGCGACAGCCTGCCCATAGCCTTGGACCGCGCCACACAGTTCATACTGCAAGGCATACGCGCCACCTTCGGCTATGAGTACAACAATATGGAAGGTATCATGTTGGAAAAAGTGCTGCACAACCTGAACATGCCTATACAGGTAAGCAGCTATGAGCTGGTAGAGTGATTACATGTCGGCACGGTGCACACCGGTACCCGAACTGGTGTGTTGTCCATAGGCACGGTAGCTGTTTCCTTCCCACTCCGTCGTGGCCGGACATTCACCGTAAGCGTATGCCCAAGCAAACTCAGCATAAGTGTCCTCACCCATTTTATTCCCGTTCACGGAAGATGCATTGGCACTACATGCCCAACCCATTGCGGCAGACGAGTTGCACTCATAACGGAATGATTGCAAGGTCTTTTTCTCGTCAAACGCCGAGGTACAACGTATGTTGAAACGCCACAACTCTTCCCCGTACAGGTTTTTCGGCCCGGTTCCATGTATGTAGAACACCTTGTCATTGGCTTTCCCCGAACGCAAAGCCCGATAACCATTCGGAAGGTTGGACTCCCTGGCATCTCCCCACCTTATCTCTTCGTCGGATGTCCGCAAATTGTATCCTATGTTGTCATAGAGTATGTCACCATCCTTTCCCACAATGGCCAAGGAAACGATTTCCTTCCCTTTGTACGCCCAGGTCAATTCCAACATTTCCACCTCATCTGGCATCAGCGTGACAGCCTGCTCCAACTGTTCTTGCAGGAGTACATATTTCTCCGGATTGTTTTTCTTTGCCTCCTCCATGGAGACAACTTCATAATTTCTATCGTCCATATACTCCAGCACAGGCGCATCATCCTGTAATATGCGTTCCATCGCCACATCACCATTCACCATTCCACGGCTCTTATACGCCAGCAAAGTAATGGCTTTATCGCCTTTGCTCCTACCAAAAATGTTACTCTTACTCTTGGCCTGCTCCAACAGCCAGTCCAACCTACTTTCATTCTGATCTTGAGCCAAGGACGTTACCGCCACCAAAGGAAGGATGCTACATAACAACAAAAATGCTTTCATAATCTCCATCTTTTATAAATTAAATGCAAGATAAAAAGACGACATACCACACGGGGACATCTTACATGAGTCCGAGACAGATGTCAAAACAAAGATAAACATCAAAAATATATCCGCCAAACATTTTCTGCTTTTCCATGCCACCCGTTTCCCTCCATAAGCAAAAAACCTACTGACAATAAAAAAGGGAATGCCCGTGAAGGCATTCCCTTTTTATCATATAGCGGGTTCTCTAATGATTCATCAGAGTTTAGGACCGGCAGCAACCAGAGCCTTACCTGCTTCGTTACCTTCGAACTTAGCGAAGTTCTTGATGAAGCGGCCAGCCAAGTCTTTAGCTTTCTCTTCCCACTTGCAAGCGCAATCGTAAGTGTCACGCGGATCAAGGATGTTGGAATCCACACCCGGCAACTCTGTAGGAACTACAAAGTTGAAGTACGGGATAGTCTTTGTGGGAGCCTTGTCAATGGAGCCGTCCAGGATAGCGTCAATGATACCGCGTGTGTCGCGGATTGAAATACGCTTGCCCGTGCCGTTCCAACCGGTGTTCACCAGATAAGCCTTAGCACCGACTTTCTCCATCTTCTTAACCAGTTCTTCAGCATACTTTGTAGGATGCAAGCTCAGGAAAGCTGCACCGAAGCAGGCTGAGAATGTGGGAGTAGGCTCAGTGATGCCACGCTCTGTACCAGCCAGCTTGGCTGTGAAACCAGACAGGAAGTAGTACTTAGCCTGTTCTGCGCTCAGGATAGATACGGGAGGCAACACACCGAAAGCGTCGGCCGACAGGAAGATAACCTGATGAGCGTGAGGACCTTTCGATACGGGCTTAACGATGTTGTTGATATGGTAGATAGGATAGGATACACGGGTGTTCTCCGTTACGCTCTTATCGGCGAAGTCAATTTTGCCGTTGGCGTCAACCGTAACGTTCTCCAGCAGGGCGTCACGCTTGATGGCGTTGTAGATGTCGGGTTCGCTCTCCTTGTCCAGGTTGATAACTTTGGCGTAGCATCCGCCTTCGTAGTTGAACACGCCCTCATCGTCCCATCCGTGCTCGTCGTCACCGATGAGCAGACGTTTCGGATCGGTAGACAGCGTAGTCTTACCTGTGCCGGACAGTCCGAAGAAGATAGCCGTGTCAGTGCCTTCCATATTGGTGTTGGCAGAGCAGTGCATGGAAGCGATGCCGCGCAGCGGATTCAAATAGTTCATGATGGAGAAGATTCCTTTCTTCATCTCACCGCCGTACCATGTGTTCAGGATAACCTGTTCATTGGTCTTCAGGTTGAACACAGTAGCTGTCTCAGAGTTCAGACCCAGTTCCTTGTAGTTGTCCACCTTGGCCTTGGCAGCGTTGAACGAAACGAAATCGGGTTCGCCGTAGTTGGCCAGTTCCTCTTCTGTAGGACGGATGAACATGTTCTTTACGAAATGAGCCTGCCATGCCACTTCCATGATGAAGCGCACTTTCAGACGGGTAGCGGGGTTGGCACCGCAGAATGTATCCATTACGAACAAACGCTTGCCGCTGAGCTGTTTCACGGCCTTGGCCTTCAGGTCAGCCCAAGCTTCCTCAGAGCAAGGCTTGTTATCGTTCTTATATTCATCGGAAGTCCACCATACGGTGTCCTTGCTGGCTTCGTTGTATACGAAGAATTTATCTTTAGGAGAACGGCCGGTGTAGATACCAGTCATTACGTTCACTGCGCCCAGTTCAGTCACCTGACCCTTTTCGTAGCCTTCAAGACCAGCTTTGGTCTCTTCTTCGAACAATACTTCGTAAGACGGGTTGTGGAGGATTTCCTTCACGTCTACGATACCGTACTTGCTTAAATCTAAATTTGCCATTTCGTTTTAAGTTTAAAAAATTGGTATTTGGTTTTTTATTATCTCTTTTTACCTCATCCGGGGCAAAGCCCCTTGTTTTCCGGCTGCAAAAATACTGTTTTTCTCCGGAAACAAAGTGCCTATTAGAGAAATTTTTCTTTAATATCAAGCCTTTTATACATCGGTAACACTATCTGCAAACTGTATATGACAAACGGACTATTCCGTCACACCCCGGAACCTTGTAAAGGCCGTAAAAGACACAAATCCGGAAAACCATACGCAGACTACGCACCCTCCTAAAAACTGGCATAGGAAACACCTGCTGCGGAAAGACTGACACCGAACCGTCTACGGCTTGCAGTCACGAAAAAGGAAGGTGTGTGGGGGGGGGGAAGAAGACGAAACCGTCTCCCTGATACATTATGTGCACATAGGGAAACGGCTCCGAAAACAGTCACCGGCTTCCACAACAGAGGCTGCAGCCGTACTGCTCTTATTTCTGACGGATAAAGATATTGATGGGAGTGCCTGACAGAGGCCACTTCTCGCGTATCTTGTTCTCAAGAAATCGGCGGTAAGGTTCCTTGACGTACTGAGGCAGATTGGCAAAGAACACGAAAGAGGGAATCTGCGTGTTAGGCAACTGGGTGACATACTTTATCTTTATATACTTTCCCTTGATGGAAGGTGGCGGATAAGCCTCAATAAGTGGTAGCAATTCCTCGTTGAGACGGGCAGTGGAAATGCGTGTAGTGCGGTTACGGTACACATTTCGTGCCTCCTCAAGCACTTTCAGTATGCGTTGTTTTGTCAGGGCCGAGGCGAAGACAATGGGAAAATCGTCAAAAGGTGCCAGCCGCCGGCGTATGGCGTCGGAGAAGAACGCCATGGACTTGTCGGTCTTCTCCTCCACTAAGTCCCATTTGTTCACCACTACGACCAGTCCCTTGTTGTTCTTCTGAATCAGCGAGAATATGTTCAGGTCCTGTCCTTCAATGCCACGTGTGGCATCAATCATAAGGATACATACATCGGCACTCTCAATGGAACGTATGGAACGCACCACAGAATAATACTCCAAATCTTCAGTCACCTTGTTCTTCTTGCGTATGCCTGCGGTATCCACCAGATAGAAGTCGAATCCGAACTTATTGTAGCGCGTATAGATGGAGTCGCGTGTGGTCCCGGCTATCTCGGTCACGATGTTACGGTCCTCGCCGATGAAAGCGTTCACAATGGACGACTTGCCCACATTAGGACGTCCCACTACGGCTACGCGGGGTATGTCATCATCCAGAATTTCGGGCGCCTGTTTCTTGAACTTGCCGATGATGATATCCATCATATCGCCCGTACCGCTGCCGTTTATGGCCGATATGCAGATGGGATCCCCCAAGCCCAGCTTGTAAAACTCAGGGGCGTAGTATTGCAGTTCGTTGTTATCCGTCTTATTGGCAATGAGCAGGACCGGCTTTTCGGCACGTCGCAGAATTGACGCCACAGCCATGTCAAGGTCGGTCACACCGCTGCTCACATCCACGACACATAAGATTACGTCGGCCTCTTCCACTGCCACCAGAACCTGTTTGCGTATTTCCTCCTCAAACACGTCATCGGAGTTCACCACCCATCCTCCTGTATCTACTACGGAGAACTCACAGCCCTGCCATTCGGACTTGCCATACTGGCGGTCCCGCGTAGTTCCGGCCTCTTCATTCACTATTGCCCGACGCGTTTTGGTCAGACGGTTAAAAAGCGTGGACTTCCCCACGTTGGGGCGTCCTACAATTGCTACTAAATTTCCCATAAACTCATTCTGTTTTTATCCGACTGTCACAGTCGCATGAATACTAATCCAGCTGATATCCGAAATTGCGCAGCTCCTTGTCTGAGTTGCGCCAGTCCTTATCAACCTTCACAAATGTCTCCAGGTAAATGCTCTTCCCGAAGAAGCGTTCCAATTCCTTACGGGCTTCGGTGGCCACCTTCTTCAGAGCCCTTCCCTGCCTGCCTATGATAATGCCTTTCTGCGAATCGCGCTCCACATAGATTACAGCATTGATATGTATCTTCTGCTTCTCCTCCTTGAATTGTTCTACGACCACCTCCACCGAATAGGGTATCTCCTTGGCATAGTACAACAGTATCTTTTCACGGATAATCTCCGTCACAAAGAAGCGGGCGGGCTTGTCCGTCCACTGGTCCTTGTCAAAATAAGGGGGCGATTCAGGCAGAAGCTCCTTCACCCGTTTCATCACATAATCTATATTGAACTTATTGGATGCGGAAATGGGTATGATCTCAGCTCTTGGCAACAGGGCACTCCATGCCTCCACCTGTTGTGCCAGTTTGTTCTGGTCTGTCAGGTCAATCTTATTGATAAGCACCAGTACAGGCACATCAAGCCGCGCCACCTTCTCTACGAAATCGCTGTGCTTGTCTATAGTCTCCACCACATCGGTCACATAGAGCAGTACATCGGCATCGGCCAGGGCGGAAGTAGAAAAGTTCAACATAGACTCCTGCAACTTATAGGAAGGCTTCAGCACTCCCGGAGTATCGGAAAAGACAATCTGCATCTCATCCGTATTGCAGATGCCCATGATACGATGGCGCGTAGTCTGCGCCTTGAAAGTAGCAATGGAAATCCGCTCGCCTACCAATGCGTTCATCAACGTAGACTTGCCCACATTCGGATTTCCCACGATATTGACAAAACCGGCTTTATGCATATACATACACTTTAGTTTGAGACAAAAAAACGCATCGAAGGAGAATCCATAGGATGCGTTTTCAGAGCCTGTTTAAATTTTGCTCAGGACTATTTCTAGGGAAAAATCAGACAGGCTCTATAGCTACGGTGCCGTTCCCGCACAATCACTCATGCTTCTTACCGTCATATCCCCACTTCATATACAGTGCTCCCCATGTGAAGCCTGCCCCGAAAGCGGTAAATATCAGGTTGTCACCTTTCTTCAGCTTATCCTCGAAATCCCAGATGCAAAGGGGCAGCGTGCCCGCACTGGTATTGCCATAGCGCTGGATATCAATCATCACCTTTTCGTGAGGAAGTTCCAGACGGTGAGCCACAGCGTCAATGATACGTAGATTGGCCTGATGGGGAATAACCCAATCTATATTATCCTTATTGAGGTTGTTTCTTTCAGCAATAGTCACACAGGCGTCAGACATGTTTGATACGGCATATTTAAATACCGTCCTGCCTTCCTGATACACATAATGCATATGATTGTCTATAGTGAAATAAGAAGGAGGACAGACCGAACCGCCTGCTTTCATATGCAGGAAAGGCAAGCCCTTCCCGTCTGTACGAAGATAAGCATCTATAATGCCTACCTCTTCCGTAGTGGGTTCCAACATAAACGCGGCCGCACCGTCACCGAAAATGGGGCAAGTCGCCCTGTCGGTATAATCAACTACCGACGACATCTTGTCCGCGCCGACGATTATGATTTTCTTATAACGCCCGGAACGGATGAAATTGGCCGCCGTCTCCATAAGGAAGAGGAACCCGCTGCATGCAGCCTGCAAATCAAAGGCAAAAGCCTTCTTCAAGCCTAGCTTGTCACACAAGATGGAAGCTGTGGAAGGGAAATGATAATCGGGCGTAGACGTAGCCACAATCACCAGGTCTATATCATCAGGATTGGCACCCGTGCGTTGCATCAACTGTTTCGCAGCCTTGCGCGCCATATAAGAGGTGCCCAAGCCTTCTTCATTCAGAATCCTTCTTTCCTTTACACCGATGCGGGTCATAATCCACTCATCGTTGGTATCTACCATTCGCGAAAGTTCATCATTCGTCAGAACATAGTCTGGCACATAGCCACCGACACCTGTTACTACTGCATTTATTTTTTCCATTTAAACAGTTTTAGTATGTAAACAAGTCCAAACAAAGGTAGTCTAAAAAGAGATGTTCGTCACAAGTCTTCTTAGACTACCGTTATTTCCAACATACATTCAGAAGGATGCCTGTTCAGACAGCAGCCTCTTTTTCTATAGCAAGTTTACCTCTGTAATAGCCGCATGCGCCGCATACAGTGTGGTACACATGCCATTCGCCACAATTCGGGCAAATAGCCAATGTAGGCGCTACAGCCTTGTCATGAGTTCTTCTCTTTGCAGTTCTTGTCTTAGACTGTCTTCTTTTAGGATGTGCCATTTTTCTTCTATTTAATTGTTATCTAATAATTTCTTCAATTCATTCCATCGGGGATCACACGTCTCATTCCCATCCCCCTTCCCTCCATGCTCTTCCTCAGGAAAGGCAGGATAAACATCCTCAGAGAAAGTGGCGGTCTCCTCGCAAAGATGCTCGTGCAGCTTCCGGCTCATTTCTTCATTGCACATGCCATCGGGATGCACATGCTTGATGGGAATGGCCAAGGCTATAAACTCATATATGAGCCACGCCACATTAATGGCCCCCTCTTCAAATGAAACGGTAATCACATTTTCCTCCTCCGAATATCCGTCACCGAATTTCACGGACATGCAATCGGACGTTTTCACCGGAAGTTCCATTTCATCAAGACATCTGTCACACAACACGCGGACGACACCTTCCGTTTGAAAATTCAATTCATAAGAACTGCCCGTCTTCTTCACATTCAAAGACACATTCACATGGCCTTTTTGTACATCTTGCCCTTCTACATCAGCAAAAAACTGATCATCCAAGGCAAAATCATAATGGCAGGAATCCGCCGCCATACCTTTCAGGTCAATTCTATATGCATCAAACTTTCCCAAAGTCACATTTGTTTATTCGGGCGACAAAGATACGAATAATTATCCTCATTCCGCAGCATTCGGCTCAAAAACTTCATTTTTATTATAGAATAAAGAATAATAAATATGTATACGGAATTAAATGATGATTTCTCAAACGGAAAGCCCGTCCGGCCGCCTTGGAAAGGCTGCGGGACGGGCAAGGGAATGTTCCAAAAAAACGGCGGCTGCCTACTCTCCCACTTGCGCAGGACCATCGGCGCGGCCGGGCTTAACTTCTCTGTTCGGAATGGGAAGAG